>JBLHNI010000043.1:0-14953 GCA_047650615.1 Maribacter sp. | reverse complement strand
GCGTAATGTCCATGCTTAACCTAGGATATTAAGCAAGTAATTTAGAAAGTCATTTAACAATTAATCGGAAAGTGCATTATAATTTAACAACAACTTATGGCAGTTATGGGAAAATAAGTATTTATTTTTGTGCTACATCAGCCTAAAAAAATCAAACAAAATAATGTACGCAAGCATAAAATCTATCCTTTTTATCGGATTACTATTACTAGTTGCACATACGAGTGCCCAAGTAAGTGTATCCTTTTACGGTAATGTTAAAGATAATTTAGGCCAGCCTATTGGAGGCGCCTCCGTTTTTTTGGAAGGAACCGCTTTGGGAGCCCAGACTGATTTTGATGGCAACTATGAAATTAGAGGTGTAGCTCCCGGTTCTTACAATTTGATAGCCAGTTATTTGGGATATGGTTCACAAACACAATTTAATATCATTGTACGTTCCAAGGGTACGCCGAATTATAATTTTAGACTGGAAGAGGTCGCAGAACAATTAGACGAGGTAGTGCTTTCCAACGCGAACGTCATTACCAGGCCTAAAGAAACCCCTTTGTCAACCCAAACCTTATCAGCTGTTGAGATTGCTACCTATCCTGGAAGCAATAACGATGTGGTACAAGTGGCGCAAACCTTACCGGGTGTTTCTCCATCTATAGGCGGGTTTCGGAACGATTTAATTATCCGTGGTGGTGCGCCTAATGAAACCGTCTACTATTTAGATGGGATGGAAATACCTAACATCAACCACTTTGCCACACAAGGCAGTGCCGGTGGTCCGGTAGGGCTTATTAACGTGTCCTTTATTGACAATGTTACACTGTCTACTTCGGCTTTTAATGCGCGGTATGATAATCCGTTATCTGGGGTGTTACAATTTCAACAACGTAACGGGAACGCCAGAAATTTTGCGGGTAACTTTAGACTAAGTGCTAGTGAGGCTGCGTTAACCTTGGAAGGACCTTTGTTCAAGAAAGAAGGGGAAGTTTCTAAGACTACATTTTTGGCATCTGTTCGAAGGAGTTATCTTCAATTTCTTTTTCAAGCTATCGGATTGCCCATACGTCCCGATTATTGGGATTACCAGTACAAAGTAAATCACGAGTTGGACGACTACAATACCTTAACATTTTTAGGTCTCGGCTCCATTGACGACTTTTCTGTTAGTCCACCAGAAGAATTTGACGAAGAACAACAGGCGCAAGTAGAGCAAACGCCTTTTATTAAGCAGCGCACCAATACCATGGGGGTTACATGGCGTAACCGATTTAAGGAAGGAAACGGCTACATGCTTACAACCTTGAGTAACAATACACTCTCCAATGATTTTACACGATATTCTGATCCTGTAAATGAAACAGGTGTCATTTTTGGTAATGATGCGCGTGAATCCGAAACCAAACTTCGTTATGAATTAACGCAGTTTTATGATGGATGGAAACTGAGTACGGGTCTAAATGTGCAGTATTCCGATTACAGCAATGCCACAAACGATATTAGAAATAACCTTGTCTTTAACACGGAAATAGATTTTGTAAAGTATGGGGTTTTTGCCAATGTCACACAATCGTTTTTGAACGATAAGCTAGACTTATCCTTTGGTTTTCGGATGGATGATGACACGTTTACACAGAATGAAAGCTTGTTGAATACTTTTTCGCCTAGGATGTCAGCCTCCTACGAGTTCGCGCCTGATTGGAGGGTAAATGGTTCCGTAGGTCGCTATTTTAAGATTCCGCCATATACGATTTTGGGTTTTAGAAATAATGCTGATGAGTTAATCAATAGAAATGCAGCGTACACGTTGAGCGACCATTTGGTATTGGGGCTGCAACACTATTTCGCACCTTCTTCCAGTATTTCTGTAGAGGGGTTCTATAAGCGATATGACGATTATCCAGTATCAGTTAGGGACGGTGTTTCCTTAGCCAATAAAGGTGGCGGTTTTGAAGTATTGGGTAGTGAACCTATCGAAACCGTAGGGAAGGGACGAAGCTATGGAGCCGAGTTACAGTTTCAACAAAAATTATCTAATAATTTTTATGGAATATTCGCTTACACTTGGTTTTATAGCGAGTTTACCGGTTTTGATTCCAATACCTTTATTCCATCTGTATGGGACAGCAGGCACTTGGTTTCTTTCGTAGGTGGATATAAATTTAATCGTAATTGGGAATTGAGTTCACGTTATCGTTTTGCAGGTCGAACGCCTTTTGTACCCGCCGATTTAGATGCTACTTTAGCAAACTATCCAGAAGTAGTTCTAGATTATGATCGCTTAGGCGAAGATAAACTGGATATTTTTAGTTCCTTAGATGTCCGATTGGATAAAAAATGGAACTTTGAAAAGTTCGCTCTAAACCTATTTATTGAAGCACAAAATATCTTGGGGCAAAATAATCCTAGTCCACCAGACTACGGCTTAAATCGAGATGCGAGTGGTATGGTCTTGCAACCTAGGAGCCTAGCGATTATAGAACAGGAAGCGGGATCAGTCATTCCAGGTATTGGTGTTGTAGTCGATTTTTAAGCTAAATAAAAGATTTTAGGGGTTTGATTTTATCTTGATTACAATCTAGTGAAAACAGGTTTATAGTATTGTAAATAAATAGTTTGAGCTACTCAAGATTAAACTCCCGTGTTGCAACACTTTACTTTGATGTGGTGCAAAATTCTATTTTACTACCTATTGGATTAGTGGTCTTGATGAATGTTTAAACCCTATTTATTTTACTTCATCATTTTTTTTTAACTTTGAGGATATGAACAAGGTATTTTCCACCCTATTATCCACTGTGATCCTGCTGCAAAGCCTTGGGATGCATGCAGATGATTTGGTTCAAATAGACGAGTTCGTTACCCACGCACAATTTCACAGCGCGCAGTATGGCGATAACGTTTTAGTGTTTATCTCTAAGCATTATGGAGAGCTAAAGGCTGCACACGAGCAAGAACATCAAGAGGAGAAGGAAGACCATGAGAAATTACCTTTTCAGCATCAATCCCATACCATGTCTGTGATGGATTTTGCATTAGGGACAGATATACCAGAATTAAATACCCTTGATTTTCCAGAATTTAGAACTTTCAATTTTTATTATAAGGCACCCTTGTCTTCCCTTCATTCAGACGGCATACTTCAGCCTCCACGATTAGCATAATAGTGATACGAACATTCCTTTTTTAGTACTGAACTATGTATAGGTTTAGTGCGGTTCACATTGATTATTATATTCAATTATGTTATCTTATATAATTAATTTTAGTTTACGGAACAAGTTTCTAGTACTCTTGTTTACCATTTTTATTATCGGTTTTGGCTTATATTCCTTATCTCAGATTCCTATTGGTGCAGTACCTGATGTTACCAACAATCAGGTGCAGATCATCACTACGTCTAGAAATCTTGCCACTGAAGATATGGAGCAGTTCATTACGTATCCTGTGGAATTGGAAATGGCCAATCTTCCTGGTGTTAAAGAGATAAGGTCTATCTCTAAATTTGGACTGTCGGTGGTTACCATTGTTTTCGAAGACGATATGGGTACCTACCTACCCAGACAATTGATTGCCGAAAAAATTAAATCTGCCAGTGAAAAGATTCCGGAAGGATTTGGTACACCGGAGATGGGACCTATTACCACAGGCTTGGGCGAAATATACCAGTATATTCTTGATGTTGAACCTGAGTATAAAGACCAGTATAATGCAGAAGACTTACGAACGATACAGGATTGGATTGTAAAACGGCAGTTGTCCGGAATTCCTGGCGTAGTGGAAGTAAATACTTGGGGTGGTTTTTTAAAACAATATGAAGTCGCAATAAATACGGAAAAGCTTAATGCAATGGATATTACGGCACACGCTGTTTTCAAAGCTTTGAAACAAAACAATAGTGTATCCGGTGGCGGATACATAGAGAAGGTAAATCAGGCTTATTTTATACGTGGCGAAGGTTTGATTTCCTCGCTTAAAGATATCGAAGCCATTGTGGTGGCTAATAAAAACGGAGTTCCGATTTATATTAAAGATGTTGCCGAGGTAGGTTTTGGAAGTGCCATTCGGTTCGGGGCCATTACCGGTAACGGAGAAGGTGAAAAGGTACTTGGACAGGTAATGATGCTCAAGGATGCCAACTCCAAAAAGGTAATAGATGCTGTAAAAGTACGGGTTGCGGAAATTTCGAAATCCTTACCGGAAGGGGTCTTTATAAATGCATTTTTAGATCGCAGCGAGTTGATTTCTAAAACGACCTTTACCATTTCTGAGAATCTGATTTTAGGCTGTTTGATTGTTATTTTTGTGGTCGTTTTGCTTTTGGGTAATTTCCGCTCAGGATTGGTAGTAGCCTCTGTTATTCCTTTGTGCCTGCTTTTTGCCCTTTCCCTCATGTATATTTTTGGTGTGGACGCCAACTTAATGAGCCTTGGAGCCATTGATTTTGGTATTATTATAGATGGGGCGGTCATTATTGTGGAGTTCATAGCTTTTAAGATTACGCAACAGCAAGATGAGATGGTGGGCTTAAACAAAATCGAACGGCAAAAACTAAAGGATACAATAGTGTTTTCTGGAGCATCTAAAATGATGAATTCCGCCATCTTCGGTCAGTTGATTATTTTGATCGTATTTATTCCTATACTTTCTTTAACCGGGGTAGAAGGAAAAATGTTCAAACCTATGGCGCTTACTTTTAGTTTTGCACTTATTGGAGCCATGTTATTCTGCTTTACCTATGTTCCTGTTGCTGCCTCCTTATTTTTACGACCTTCTAAAATTACCGACAAGAATATATCGGCAAGACTTATGAAGTGGATAAACAATAGCTATGAACCTGTCATTGATTGGGCTTTAAGTAGCAAAAAGCTAGTATTGACAATCGCCGTTGTATTACTTTCATTATCAATCTATTTGTATGCTACTATGGGAGCGGAATTCGTCCCTACATTAGATGAAGGCGACTTTGTAATTCAACCTATATTAAAAACAGGTACTTCATTGAGCAATACGGTTGAAATTACCACTCAAATAGAGCATATTCTTTTACGGGATTTTCCGGAGGTAAAGCAAGTGGTTACAAGAATTGGGGCCGCCGAAGTACCAACAGACCCTATGTCCATGGAAGAAAGTGATGTCATTATTACCTTAAAACCAAAAAGTGAATGGACATCAGCCAGCTCAAAAGACGAACTTGCCGATAAGTTTAAAGAAGCTTTAGCCGTGATTCCTGGAATGGAAGTAGAATTTACCCAACCCATAGAAATGCGTTTTAATGAGCTGATTACGGGCGTACGTGCCGATATTGCTATTAAAATTTTCGGCGAAAATCTATCCGTCTTAGCTAAAAAGGGAAATGAGATAGGAGCGTTGATCGTTAATGTTCCTGGTGCGGCAGACATCTCGGTTGAAAAAGTAGATGGATTACCTGAAATGAATGTAAAGTATAATCGAGCTAAAATTGCAAGATATGGTCTAAATATTCAAGAACTTAATGATATGGTTTCCATGAGCTTCGCCGGAAAAGCCGCGGGAAGTGTCTTTGAAGGAGAGAAACGGTTTGATCTCGTTGTAAGACTGGATAAAACAAAACGAAAAGATATTGAAAACCTAAAACAACTTTATATTGATTTACCTGATGGAGGAAAGGTACCCCTTTCAGAATTAGCCACCATAGCATATGAAAGAGGGGCTGCCAAAATTTCTAGAGACGATACCAGAAGAAGGATAGTCGTTGGTGTCAATGTTCGGGGACGCGACCTGCAATCCGTTGTAGAGGATGTTCAGGGCCTCATAGAGCAACATGTGAAGTTGCCGGTTGGGTATAGTATCACCTATGGTGGGCAGTTTGAAAATTTGAAAAGCGCGAAGTCGCGCTTGCTGGTAGCTGTTCCTATCGCCTTAATTCTCATATTTGTGCTCTTGTATTTCGCCTTTTCATCTGTTAGCGAAGCATTAATGATTTATACTGCCATTCCCTTGTCGGCCGTCGGCGGCGTGTTTCTCTTATGGATTCGGGATATGCCATTTAGTATTTCGGCAGGGGTCGGGTTTATCGCGCTGTTCGGTATCGCTGTACTCAACGGTATCGTCCTCATAGAACATTTTAAGGAACTAAAAGAAAAGCATACCGGGACTATAGAAGCATTGGTGAAACAAGGGACAAAAAATCGTTTAAGAGCGGTATTGTTAACGGCATCAGCTGCGGCACTAGGGTTTCTACCCATGGCGATATCTACTAATGCCGGGGCCGAAGTACAACGTCCACTGGCAACAGTGGTTATTGGCGGCTTGATTAGTGCGACCATACTTACCTTGGTGGTGCTTCCTGTTTTATATACCTATTTGAACAGAAAAAAAGAGGAGCAAAAAAATAGAGCGAAACTTCTGATTATGCTTTTCGCTTTACTAGGATTCCTAAACGCTACACCTAGCATGGCTCAAGAGGGTCCTAAAAATCTACAGGATCTTATTCCCTTGGCCTTGGAAAATAATGCGGGATTAATCGCAAGCAGTTTGCAAGTAGACCGGTCGGACGCTATGGTTCAAAGCGCCTATAGTTTTGATAAAACCGAAGTGTATTATCAATTTGATGAGAACAACCTTACCGTAAGTGACGCCCCTTTACGCGTGCTCGGGATTCAGCAGAATTTTCGTTTTCCTACGGTTTATTTTTCAGAGAGGAAATTGAACAAGGCTAAGCTTAATCGCGCTGAAAATACATTTGAGATTCAGAAAAAAGGATTGGAAAGAAGACTTACCTCGGCATACTATAATTTTCAAGTGGCTAGGAAAAAAGAACGGGTATATAAAATGTTAGACAGTATCTATGCCAATTTTGCCATGGTAGCCACCAGACGCTTTGAGTTGGGAGAAACCAATTATCTAGAGAAGATTACGGCAGCATCCAAACAAAAACAAATACATATAGCCTATAGCGCAACGCAGAAAGAGGTAGAAATGTCCTATATCAATTTACTAAAGACGGTACAAACAGAGGATAGTATATCCATAGCAGACGAGCCGATATTAAAAATACCGCTAGTCCACATGGTCATCGATAATACTCCAGAAATGGACTATTATCAGAATCAGATAGCAGTATCCGAAGCAGAAAAACGCTTTGAAAAACAGCAGTTGTTACCTGATATTGGAGTAGCGTACTTTCAGGGTACCACAACCACTACCAACGAACGATTGTCCGGCTATCAACTAGGACTTAAGATTCCATTGCTTTTTGGAGGTACATCTTCACGAATAAAAGCAGCCGGTTTCGCAACCGATATCGCCGTAGCTGAATCTAAAGAGTATACCGTTCAGCTCCATGCAAAGTCTTACACCTTGCAAACGGAACTTTCTCAATTACAGGAAACGTTGGATTATTATGAAAATGAAGGCGCTACATTATCTGAAGAAATCTTAAAAACGGCACATAGTAGTTTTAGGAACGGAGAAATCACTTTTTATCAGTACATCCAAAGTTTGGAAAGTGCTTACGAAATAACGTTAGATTACTTAGATAAGCTACAACTATACAATCAGACAGCCATTGCCATCAACTACCTAACCTTATAAACATTAAATCATGAAACGCTCTATATCAAAACTAATATATCTAAGTCTTATCGCTGTTCTATCTGCTTGTGGAGACAAAACCCAGCCATCAGATTCTCAAAATCAAGAATTGGATGAGGTTCTTATTCAAGTGACCGCAATACAGTTTAACACCAATAATATGCAACTTGGTATGTTGGAAGAAAAGCAATTTCCGGTTACGGTTACTGTGAACGGGATATTAGACGTACCGCCAGAAAATATAGCAGTGGTTAGTGCAACTATGGGCGGTTATATAAAAACAACACCCTTACTGGAAGGGGATGTCGTAAAACAAGGCCAGGCCTTGGTCACTATCGAAAATCCTGAATTCGTAACCTTGCAGCAAGAGTATATGGAAGTGCACCAACAATTGACCTATTTAAAAGCGGAATACGACCGCCAACAAACGATGCGAGATGAAAACATTACCTCCCAAAAAAGTTTTCTAATGGCAGAGAGTGCATATAAGTCTGCTGTGGCCAGACATACAGGACTGGAGCTACAATTACAAATGCTGCATATTTCGCCTACAAAAGTGGCGGAAGGAAGCATAAGATCAATCGTAACGATTTTTGCACCTATATCTGGGAGTATTACCAAAGTGAATGTGACCAAAGGGAGCTATGTTTCCCCCGCTACTTCTATTTTGGAGATTATAGACAATACGCACATGCACTTAGAACTATCCGTTTTTGAACAGGATATCATGACCGTTAAAAAAGGACAAGAAATTGATTTTAAGATTCCTGAAGCCTCCGAAGAAATCTTTAAGGCCAATGTGCATTTGGTGGGTGCTGTCATGGAGGAAAACAGAACTATAAAAGTGCACGGACACCTGAAGGACGAATCGGAAAACAATTTCCTCACAGGTATGTTCGTAGCTGCTGATATTATAACTAGTGCCAAGTTTGAAAAAGCGATACCGAGTCAAGCTGTAGTATTCATAGAAGAAATACCTTATGTGTTGGTATTGGAAAAAAAGGAGGGAGAGACCTTTTATTTTCGTAGCCAAGAAGTAAGCATTAAAGCCACTGGAGCCGAGTATGTAGTCATTGAATCAGAAAATGGCTTTGGTATGGATACGGAGTTTTTGGTAAAAGGTGCTTTTGCGTTGTTAGGCGTTTAGACAATACAAATAGACTTCTATAATTTTGTGTTAGGATGAAGTTTTGCCATTTGACTAACAGATATCTAAGGCATAGGTTCTCTCATGAATTATATAGAAAAAACAATACGCAAATGGTTAGAAACAAACAGTAATTGATTTTCCTAGAATGCTAATCTCAATCTCTCAAGTGGTGTAAGATAGATATTATTTGGGTTTTAGTACGTCTTGGATTAATCCTTAAAATAACGGTAACTTACAGGCAAGTGGTTTGCTACCGATTAATTAAACGTGTAACTTTAATACTTAATAATTCAAAGCCTACTTTATGCGTAACTCTTTATTCATTTTGTGCCTTCTTGTTTTTTCAGTTTCAAATGCACAAGAAACTAATTTAAAATTAGACTCCTATGAACTGGAAAACGGGCTTACCGTTTATCTGAACGAAGATAAAGGTGCGAGTTCTATTTATGGTTCTGTTTGGGTGAATGCGGGAGGTAAGGACGACCCTACGGATGCAACTGGAATAGCCCATTATTTGGAACACATGCTTTTTAAGGGTACCCAAACACTAGGAACCCAAGATTTTGAAGCAGAGAAACCTCATTTGGATAAAATTAGAAATCTTTATGATCAGCTGGCACAAGAAGGTGATGAAAACAAAAAGGCTGCCATTCAACAAGTAATTAACGAGGAGGAGCGTAAAGCTTCGGAATATGCTATTCCAAACGAGTTTGATCGCTTGGTTAAATCTATAGGTAGTACGGGTGTAAATGCAAGTACGAGTAATGATTTTACGAACTATTATAATATTTTCCCACCTAATCAGCTGCCTAAATGGTTGGATATTTATGCACATCGTTTCCATAAACCCGTTTTTAGACTTTTTCAGAGCGAACTAGAGGCGGTCTATGAAGAAAAGAATAGGGCGGGAGACAATCTTGAACGCAGGATTTATGAGAAATTCAATACCTATATCTATGGTGACCATCCATACAGTACACAAACTGTGTTGGGTAGTGTGGAACATTTGAAAAATCCATCTTTAAAAAAAATGTATGAGTTTTTTCAAACCTATTATGTACCCAATAACATGGCCTTGGTCCTTAGTGGTAATTTTGATAGTAATGAGGTAAAGCCGATGATTGCAGCTGCCTTTGGGCAACTGGTTAGAGGTCCAGAACCAGCCTTTAAAACGCGTAAGCTGAACAACTTTAAGGGTAGGGTAGTCGAAAAGGTACGTATGACTCCCATTAAAGTTGGGTTTATGGGGTATAAATTGGTTCCTTTTGGGCATAAGGACCGTGCAGCTTTAGAAGTGTTGGGTCAAATGATGTCCAATAGTAACGAAACTGGATTTCTGGATGCATGGAATTTAGAGAACAAGGCACTTTATGCGGGGGGTGAGCAGGAGTTCTTAGAAGAAGATGGGATTGCTTTTATCTTTTTTGTCCCGAATATTTTTGGGAAATCCTTAAAATATTACGAAAGGGAGATACAAGCTTCCTTTCGTAATATTGCAAATGGTGAGTTTGAGGATAGCTATTTTGAGGCCATTAAAAATGGAATGTACCGTGAGTTTAGTAGGTCTCTTGAAGATTTAGAAATGCGTAGCGAATATCTTGGGCTCAGTTTTATCTATGATTTGAATCCTGATGAATTGCTTTCCTATTCCAAAAATATACAAAAGCTCACCAAGGAAGATATCCAGAAAGCTGCAGATACGTATTTTGGTGATGACTATTTCACCTTACAGTCAAGAACAGGTTTTCCTAAGAAAATAAAACTAAAAAAGCCATCGTACAAGCCCATAACGGCGCGTACCGAAGAAACGTCGGTCTATGCCAAAGCGTTTGGGCAACTTCCGGAACAACTACTTTCTCCAAGTTTTATCGATGTTGGCAAAGACGTTCAGGTATTTGATGAATATATGTACTATACCAAGAATCTGAAGAACGATGTTTTTACATTAAAGGCAACTATAGCAAAGGGATTTTTGGAAGATCAGTTGTACCCAGAACTGACCGAAGCATTGAACAATAGTGGAACGTCCACATATACAGCGGAGGAGCTTAAAAACAACTTTGCACGTCTTGGGGCTAATTTCAGTTTTACTGCCAACTATAATTCCTTTGATATAACCTTGACCGGTATCGATAAAAATTTTAAGGAATCAGTCCTATTGTTAGAACACTTGTTAACAGGCTTTAAACCCAATCAAAAAACTATTGATTACCTATCCAATCAACGAAAAAAGGCAAATAAACTGGCAAAGAACGATCCAAGTACGGCAGGTCGTATGTTATATGTATATGGTCTTTTTGGTGAAAATTCTAGTTATTTAAATAGGATAACTGCCAAACAGCTTAAAAAGTTGAATCCGGAAAGACTTCTTTTGGCATCCAAAAGCCTGCTTAAAAATGGTTTTAATAGTATACATTATGTAGGACGGCATACACCGGAGGAAAGCATAGGACTTATAGGATCTAAGGACCTGTTTAAGAAAAACCAAACTGACAGCTACTCCTTTCAAGAAGCTGATAGTGTTAACGAAACCACTTTTTATGTAGTACATGACAAAAAAGCAATACAGAGTTATGTGTACTATGTAGTAAATGGTGAAGCCTTGAATAAAGAACAAGATTTTAAGAAAGAGGCCTTTAACTCTTATTACACTAATGGGTTGTCCGGTCTGCTTTTTCAAGAAGTACGTGAGTTTAGATCTTTGGCCTATGCCGTAGGCGGTAACTACATTAACCCGGTTTACGAGCCAAATAAAAAAGGGAGACTAGTATTGTTTACCGGTTCTCAAGCCGATAAGACTACGGATGTTGTAAACGTTGTAATGGGTTTGTTAGATGATATGCCTATGTATAAGGAGCGACTACCCACATTAAAAAACGGATTGTTATTGGAAGCCGGTTCCAGTAAACCAAGTTTTAGGCAGCTTTCTACTACCACAGAAAATTTCTTAAAAACGGGATACGATAATGACCCAAACGAACTAAACTATGCTAAATATCCCAATCTTACTTTTGAAGATATTCAGTCGTTTTATGAGAGCAATGTGAAAGGAAAACCAGCGGTAATTACCATTTATGGGGCTACTTCTGAATTTGAATTAGAACAACTTCGCAAATTTGGTAAAATAATACAACTGAAAATAGATGATATTTGGACGAAATAGTGGGTGACCGATTATTTCTGCGATGTTCACTATTTTTAATTATTTGAACAAGCTACATCTATGAAGGCTGGTGCATAATTAGCTGCTGCTATACAAAATAAGCGCGACACCGACCAAAATTCCCGCTAAAGGCAAAAGTTTTTTACGTTTGTTCTGTTCCTTGAAAATGAAGCCACCAATAACGACGGCAATAAGTATCTGACTCCTTTTGATAGCGGATAATAGCATGATTAGCGCATCAGGATCTTGTAGCGCCTTTAAATAAAAGTAGTCCGCTGCTTGAAGCAGTATTCCCACTGCTGGGATGGACCATCGCCAGATAAAGGCGCTTCGTTTTTCTGCATAAGGAAACCAGGTAATGGCTAGAATAACCAACAAGATAAGTACCGTATACCAAGAAAACCAAAATTGCAGTGTCTGTGGGTTGAGTTGGAGCGTTTGAATTAGAAACTTATCATATAATCCACTAGACGCACCTAAAAAAGTTGCGCCAATAATTGCAAAAATCCATTTGTTGTTTTTAAAGTTAATCCCTTCCTTTTTCCCGATACGGGAATATAGAAATACAGAAAAGAGTATTAAGAAAAACCCGACCCATTGCCAACCTGTTGGCTGTTCATTATAAATAAAAATAGCACCTATAAAGGTGAAAAACGGACCAGCGGACCGTATGGGTGTTACAATAGTTATGGGTAGGTGCTTCAGGGCTTGGTAAGCCAGCACCCAAGAACCTGCCATTAGCGTTGACTTAATAAATATAAAACCATGATGCGACCATGGTATTCGGGTAATTGTAAGCCCGATGGAACCCATATATTCTGGCGAATAATAAGAGCCAAAAAATAGGGGTAGAAGTAGAAGAAAACCTGAAGAAATAGTCCCAAGAAGTACTGGAAAGACCTCGTTTCCGTGTACGGCATGTTTTTTACATAAATTATGTAATCCCAAGAATAGTGCTGCCAAAAGGCCCAAATACATCCACATGGCCGCGAAGATAGTTTTTCGGTTAAATTTCTTATGTATTTCGGAGTAAAAAAACGGTAGTAACGTAGTATCTTAGGAGTAGGATATGCATCTAAATTCAAATCTAGATATATTCCGAATGAATTATGTGAACACATAATAAAGCCCAATACCGTAATAGGTAAGGAACTCTATTTCTAGAATGTTCAAAAGGAACTTTTGCTATTTATTTAATCGGTTACAATTTTAGCACGTTCCATAAAATAAGACTCAAAGCGCTCTAATTTGGGATGTAATTTTTCTGCATAGAGGACGTACTGACATTTCAGAATACTTTGTGTTATTGAAATCAAGGCGCTACCGTCTGATTTTTGAGTTAAGAAATCCGCATCATCAACACTGAAAATTTTTAATTGTGAAGTACTAACTCCATTTAATAAAAATAATTTATTCATTGTTTTTGGGGTTGAAATGAGAACATCTATTCCTTCAAATATTTCTGATTTTTGGATATCGATATGAAGTTCCTCATACCCAACATATACTCTAATGTCGCTATATTTAGTGAACGCCAAAAAAGCCTCATACAACGACAGCGCTTTTGTTTTATTCTCTACGATTACAACTGCTCTTGGTGCGTTACCTTCAGCCTTAAAACCTATTTTTTGTAAGGTAGTAAGTAGTAAGCTGGTTGTTTTTCCACCGTCCTTTCCTGCGATGCAATACGTGTTTAAACCACTTTTTACGATGGGAATAGCCTTTTTTTGAAAGGAAGTAGGTTCCGTAATATTTAAACGCTCCAGTGCTTCACGTAGTTCGGGATGTAATTTTTTAAAAGGCATAGGTGGTAACCATTGGTTTATTACTGTTATAACAATTCGATTATATGATACAAAGATACTACGCTAGTAGCGATGTAAAGCAATTACGACCAATTTTAGTCTCAAGTCTATTATTGATGGTTCTTAGTCGATGCGTTTTAGTTCTTTTTTACATGATTCTAAAATTTGTTTTCCAAGGATGAGTTTGTACTACCCTTTTTTCCTCTATTAAATAGTTATATTGGCTAAGAATGCAGGAACGAAGTATATCTGAAAAGATCAATAAAGTCAAAACAACTATATTTCGACCTATTTTTAAAACAGAATAAAACAGAACACCTTATGAAATATATGTACCTATCCCTTTGTCTTTTGGTATTCAGCGTACTAATAAATGCCCAAGAAGACACTAACATGCTTGAAAGAATGGAGGAGATTGCCATTATCGATCAAAAAGTCATGATGCCCATGCGCGATGGTATACGTTTGGCAACAGATATTTATAGACCAAAAACAGATAAAAAAGTACCGGTAATTTTTTCAAGAACACCTTATAATTTTAATTCTTGGGGTGATGGAGAGCAAAAAACAAGAACAGTACAAAGAGCTTACGAAGCTGTAAAACGCGGGTATGCATACGTAGTACAAAACGAGCGTGGACGTTATTTTTCGGAAGGGGAATGGGGTATTTTAGGTGTTCCACTTACGGATGGTTACGATGCTTTTAGTTGGATGAAAGACCAGTCATGGTCTAATGGAAAAATAGGAACCTATGGATGTTCCAGTACTGCAGAATGGCAAATGGCCGTCGCTGCCTTGGATCATCCTTCGCATGCCGCTATGGTGCCACAAGGCTTTGGAGCAGGTGTAGGTAGGGTAGGTGATATTATGGAACAAGGTAACTGGTATAGGGGCGGGGCAGAACAACTCTTGTTTTTTTCGTGGTTATATGGAGTAGAGCACGATAAGTTTAAGCCAAGAATACCGGAAGGTGCAACACAAGAGGATTTGATTCGGATTTCTAGGTTTTATGACCTAGCACCCGAAAACCCTCCTGTAGATATGGCCGAAGCATTAAAACATTTGCCTATTCAGGATATATTAAAAAATATCAACGGAAAAAAAGAAGTTTTTGACAAGATGGTGCGTCGCAAGCCTAATGACCCAGATTGGTTTACTGGCGGAATTTACCATGACGATATGGAAATTTCTATGCCAAGTTTCTGGTTTGCTTCCTGGTATGATGTGAGTATCACACCAAATCTGAGCCTTTTTAATCATGTACACAAC
>JBLHNI010000042.1:0-15002 GCA_047650615.1 Maribacter sp. | reverse complement strand
GTGTCAAATAAAAGAATAAAAGAAGTTGAAAGATTACTAAATTACAGACCTATTAGAAAGTTTAATTATAATAACCCGATTGAAGTCCTAAATAATAAAGTTGTTGCACTTATGGGTTGAACTCAGCGTTCCCAATTAAACGTAATTACCTTTTCTATATCTGGAGGCAAACTATAGTGAACCGGGCAAGTATTCGCGGTATGTATTAATATGCTTCTGCTCTTTTCAGAAATTTTTGAAGGAAGGTTGAATACCACTTCTATCCTGGAAATTATTCTTGGTCCGGATGCTATTTACTTAGTAACCGCTGCGGTGGCATTTCTAAGGTCTATTTCTAAATCTTTAGCTTTTATCCCCATCATGGTATGCATACAGCTTGCGAATCCTGTGGCAACGGTATCCATAGTAGAAAAGGCTTGTCCCAAACTAGTATTATCCGTTGGCGCATCTGTAACGAGCGAGTCGCTGGATTTCACATGAACACATGAAGTCTTTAATTCACCGTTGTACGCTACTTTAGCCGTCATACTATTCCAGTTGTTTTATTCTCATATCATCATAAGCCATAATATAAGAAGCTTGATTAAAGTAGCCAGAGCTAGCATCTTTCGCATAATCGAACTTATTACCATTATACTCGGTTGTTCCCATAAATTTGGCAACATCCATTAGGTTGTTTTTATAGGCCAGTTTAAGGAGCACATCATAGGTCACATCAAAACCGCGGACTGCGTACTTGTCTGGCTCCGCACCAAATTTTTTACGATAACGTGACACAAAAGAATTATTGGAAACCTCTCTATACACAGATGGATAGGTAAAGTTAAGATTCGATAAATGCGTACTTGAAATCACATCATCTTCAAACGCATTATTATGATTTGTAGTAAACATCCTTAATCTTAGTTTATCCGTGCTTTCCTCAACATCTAAAAGTGAATTCTGAAATGCGTTTAAAATGGAAACGACACTACTGATTAACTTAAAATTATCGGATTCTACAAATACCCAGTTTTGTTGGGTCTCGCTCAACAAACCTCCAAGTTTTTCTCGATTTATACCAATATTTTTCTCTTCCTCCTTTACTTTCACCACTTTGGCATCGGGAAAATTATGAACGAGTAGTTCCTGAGACCGCTTACTTTTATCATCAGCAATAATGACAATATTCTCATCCGTAAAATTACTTTTCACATAGTCAATCATGTGTTTTCTAAGCAAATTATCATCTGTATAGGAGAAAAATACATTGTTAAGACTAATATCACTTTTTACTTTCACCGAAGCTACTACAGGAACATTGTAGTTAGATGCCTGTACTGCGACTTCTTTAAAGGACAATTCATCCAAAGGACCAAATATGGCGTTGTATTCCGAAAGTATTTCTTTAGATAATATCCCCTTAGTTCTTGTGGTATCTAATTGATTGTCAAAGGTCTTGACATCAACAGAAATACCTAGAGCTGCCAAGGAATCTAGTGCTACAAGCGCACCTGAATACAGTGCCAAGCTATACTTTAAGCTATTTCTATTTTCTATCTTCCAAGTCACAGATTCTTTATCGCTCAGGTCAAGCTTATCCAATCTAAATGGTAACATAAACATTACTTTTGGACGGATAGCCGTATTTACACTATCCAAAAGATTCACCTTATCCAAAATAAGCGCATTTCTCACCTCAAAGTCACCTCCCTGTCCCTTTGGTAATTTTAATATCATTCCTGCTTTTAATCCGCTTTTTAGATCGGGATTCAAGCTTATCAAATCTGCCCAAGACATTCCAAACTTTCGGGTCAATCGAAACTCGTTCTGTTTGGGTTTTACCTCGTAAAAAATATAATTATCCGTGTTTATTTCACCAGGATCTAATTCTGTTTCAGGAATACGTATAATCATGCCTTTCTTTAATCCTCCTCTTTCGGTAATCTCAGGATTCAAACGCACTATTTCGTCAGATTTTACGCCAAATTCCTGTTCCAACCTATAAAAGTTCATTTTGGGCGGAACAGTATATGATGTGTATAACTGCGTGTGTTGCCCATCTACCGAGCTACCTGCAATTTTAGGCATTAGGAGCTCGTAACCTTCGGCTAAGTAATTCGTTCTTTGAGAAAGCGTAGGGTTTAACACAAGCATACTGTCGATGGTAATTCCATACTTGTGGGCAATACTCCACCTTGTTTCCTTGGATGCTACAGTGTATTTTTCATAAGCATCAGGATCAGGATCAATAGTATTTTCCTTTTCAACTAGCTTTTTATACTTTGGAATACGGATTTCCATTTTCTTTTTTAGTTGGGAGGCATATAATTGTTTGTTGTATTTTTTTATTTCCTCTTCCGTTACCTCGTAGCGCCTAGCAATACCATAAAGTGTTTCTCTTTTTCTTACTTTATGTTTGGTATATCCAATAGGTTCTCGTCTTATAATGGAATCCTGAGTCACATTTGAAATCAAATCAGTACCACGAGATATGGTTACAGGCGTTTTGACCTTAGCTTCAGGAACTACTAAAATAGTATTTATGGCCAACTTAGACCCGTCCTTTATTTCCTTATTGTATTGAAGGATACTCTGGGTAGAAACCCCGTACTTTGCCGCTACGCTTTGTAAGGTTTCTCCTTTCTTAACCGCATGGGTCGTGAATTTTTGCGCCAAAAGATTGACACTTGTTAATAAACAAAGCGCTACTGTTACAAGACGTATTTTTAAACTATATTTCATTTTATTCCCATTCTATGGTTGCTGGCGGTTTGGAACTTATATCATATACGACACGATTCACACCAGGGACTTTATTGATGATATCATTTGATGTTTTTTGTAAAAACTCATAGGGCAGATTCACCCAATCTGCAGTCATCCCATCCGTACTTTCCACCGCTCGTAAAGCTACACATTTTTCATAAGTACGCTCGTCACCCATAACCCCTACACTGTTTACAGGCAACAGCATGGCTCCGGCTTGCCAAACTTTATCATACAATCCCCAATCTCGTAATCCTTGAATAAAGATATAATCCACCTCCTGTAAAATAGCAACTTTCTCCCTAGTGATATCACCCAAAATACGAATCGCTAATCCAGGCCCTGGAAAAGGATGCCGGCCCAATCGCTCATCGCCTACCTCCATACTTTTGCCTACACGCCGTACTTCGTCCTTAAATAACATTCTTAAGGGCTCTACCACCTTCAATTTCATAAAATCTGGCAAACCGCCCACATTATGGTGACTTTTAATAGTAGCCGATGGGCCTCCCGTTGCAGAAACCGACTCTATAACGTCTGGATAAATAGTGCCCTGGGCCAGCCATTTAGCATCTTCCACAAGGTGCGACTCGTCATCAAAAACCTCGATAAAAACGCGTCCGATAATCTTTCGCTTCGCCTCGGGATCGCTCTCTCCTGCTAAGGCATCCAAAAAACGTGCCGAAGCATCTACGCCTTTTACGTTTAGCCCCATACCTTCATACTGTTTCAACACATCCTCAAACTCGTTCTTACGCAAAAGACCGTTATTTACGAAGATACAGTGCAGGTGCTTCCCAATGGCTTTGTGCAGCAATACTGCTGCAACGGTAGAATCTACACCACCGGATAAACCTAGTATTACCTTATCATTTCCTATTTTTTCTTTTAGATTATTTACCGTAGAGTCCACAAAGGCATCCGGCGTCCATGTTTGGGCAACCCCCGCAATATGTACAAGGAAATTTTCTAATACTTGTTTCCCGTCGGTAGAGTGGTATACTTCGGGGTGAAATTGTATGCCATAAGTTTCCTCGCCATCAAATTTAAAAGCTGCATTCTCCACATCGTGAGTACTAGCAAGAAGTTTGGCGTTATCCGGAAGTTTTTTAATTGTATCAGCATGGCTCATCCACACTTGGCTACCGATAGTTATCCCCTTTAAAAAAGAATGTTCGGATTCAACAGAAGAGAGATTAGCCCTACCGTATTCACGCGTATTGGACTCCTCAACACTGCCCCCGTTAAAATGCGCTAAATATTGTGCTCCGTAACAGACACCTAATAGCGGTTTTCTACCTCTAATATTAGAAAGGTCTGGGTGCGGCGCATCTTCTGCTCGTACCGAAAATGGGGAGCCTGATAAAATCACCGCCTTATAGCTATCCAAGTCGCTAGGTACTTTATTGTACGGTTTAATTTCACAGAAAATATTGAGTTCACGCACGCGCCTAGCGATGAGTTGTGTATACTGAGAACCGAAATCTAAAATAAGTACATTATTGTCCATGGGCAAAAATAGGAATTTGAGCGTTTTGTTAAAGTATCTTTTAGGTATATTTATCTTTTAAATTCAACAACGCGAGTATGAAACATATCTCAGCAATAATTTTTGGCGTCGCAATTGTAATTGCAGCCTATTTTTTAGGTAATGCCTATGAAAATAGGGCAAACCCTCCACAAATCATATCCGTTACAGGTTTGGGTAACGAAAACTTCACATCTGATCTTATAGTATGGGAAGGACAGTTTTCTGCAAATAACGGCAACCTTAAAGCTGCTTTTGAACAGTTGAATAGCGATAAGGATATTGTGCGTTTCTACTTAGTATCCAAAGGTATCGATGAAGGCAGTATCATCTTTAATAGCGTACAGACTGCAGAGCAACGGGATAACAAATACGAAAATGGAAATTTCGTAGGCAGTACGTTCCGGGGCTATCAATTGACACAAACCATAAAAATAGAATCCCAAAATGTTGCGGCTATAGAAGGAGTTGCAAGGGAAATCACCGAATTATTGAATAAAGGAGTTCCGTTTAATTCTTATCCACCAAGATATTACTACACTAAATTAGCAGATTTAAAAATAGAAATGATTTCAAAGGCAACAGAGGATGCGCGCCTTAGAGCAGCAAGTATTGCACAAAATTCGGGTAGTGCACTGGGTGATTTGATTTCGGCAAAAATGGGTGTATTTCAAATTACTGGACAAAACTCCGGGGAAGATTATTCTTGGGGTGGTTCTTTTAATACCTCATCAAAAAATAAAACAGCCTCTATTACGATGCGATTGGATTATAAGGTGAAATAATAAGTTATTAGAACAGGTTAAACTAAAAAAACAGATACATTTCCGTCTTTTTTAGTTCTTAAATTCAAGGACTAAAAAAACTATTTTAAAACAAATACCATTCTTTAGAACCTAAAAATAAGTAATACCTCTATTCTTTCAATAATTCCAAATTTCTATTTCCTTTACCATCCTTATACCAATCTGCGTTGGATTTTCCGCCAGATGTAGCCTAAGCTGCAAAAAAAATTATAGGCTTTGTTTATTGATGTTTTTTCTTTAAGTACGTTAAAATCATGCACAATATTTATGGATCAAGGCAGACCTTGCTCGGTTACATAATTACCATCTGGATCTTTGTTTGTAGCAGCTACTAAAATCTCTTTCTTAGCTAAAGAAGTGTTACGGGCAAAGGGTAAATGAATTTCCTTTTCCCTATTTTTATTAATAATAAGAAGTGGATTAAAAGGGGCAATTCCAAGCGCTGCCGTGGTAATAGGCTCCGTTAGTTTAATAGAGATAGTCATGGGTTTCTTCAGCACCGCATTATTATCATCATAAAAAACCACAACGGCATTTTCTTGATTGGCCTCTGTACCGTTAGCATTTAATTTTATATAGTTTTGTCCCAACACCTGTCCGCTTACAGATACTATTTTTGAAGGTGATAATTTTTCGAACTCTATTGCGAAGGTATTCACAAAACTAGCTCTATTAGATTTAGCCTTAATATTAAAGTCTACCTGAACCACTTCATTTGCCACATTCTGTACCGTAATTACTTTATAATTTACAGCTACATCATTAAAATCATAGTCACCCGAATAAGGCCACAAGTCCTCAAAAGCTACTGTACCAAATCCGTATTTACTTGGCATGAACACTTCAAAAGCCTTTTCAGCATCGTCTGGGAAATTATCGTCCCCATCTAAAATACCATCACCATCTGTATCTATGGGCTCTTGGTTTTTATCAAAAACTCTGAACGTAGCTAAATCGTTTATGGCACGTCCTAAATCCGAATTATTGCTGGCATTCACACCATATCTATATTCCCAACCACCGGTTTGTGTTTCCATAATAATCAAATCAGAGCTAGAAGCACTATTTACCAACCAAAGTTCCTGATTGGAATGAAAAGCCATAGACGTTGCTTTAAGAGGAAGGTTATCGGCACTTATTCTATCCGCTAAATAATCTCCATCTACGCTTAAAGTAAGTTTGTAAAGCCCGGAAAAAGTACACATAAACAATACACCCTCCTTGTTAAAAGCCAAATCGCCTCGGCCTTTGTTGTCCAATCCTTTAATCTTCTAACTAGACAAGAATTTACCATTCAAAGAATCTATGTACATAACATCCCCATTCGCAAAATAAAGGAGTCCATCTATTCCGCTATAATCCAAACGAGAGCCGCCCATGCCTAAATTCGCAACCGTTTCCCATTCATTATCTGCAATAGAATATTTCATAAAAGGATACGGATTGCTTTTCCCAATACTATATAATAATTTATTTTCTTGATCTACTGTCGCAGTATAACTTCCCATAGGAATTTCGGAAATGGCGGTATACGTGCCGTCTAAAGCATCTCCCTGAAAAAGTTTCGAATTTCCGTTTACACAGTACAAATAGTCCGCAACAGCTGCTTTTCAAGTTCTATTTATTGTTCCCGCATAAATATATTTAACTTTTCCGTGTGTAATATCTGCTACACTGGAACTAAATTGGTTATCGGTTTTACTACGAATGTAAAGTTGGGTATAATAAGAAGGTAATACGATTTGATGCTCCCACTTCCCACCAACTGTTACGCCAGAAAATAGTAACTGGTTAAGTATATCTGTGCGATACTCCGGTCTTGTCACCAGTTTGCCTTCTTGTTTTTCATAGGTACTAATTTCTCCCTCAATCAGCTCATCATTATACGCATAGACATCATACCTAGCATAGGGTCTGCTATCATTTATAACTACGGTTATATGCTGTTGTGTAGAAAAATCGAAATTCTTAGGGATTGTTAAACTTATAAAATCTACTGGCATGTTGTCCTCACCTTCCGTCTCTGAAGCGGCAACGAATTGGATATTTTCTAAAGTTCTATCTAAGTTCTTTTTTGTACATGAACTGGCTAATAAGATGAGGATTAAACTAAAATAAAGTAGGTTTATTTGAGACATTCCTTTGAATTTTTTTCTGATATTAGTTATTTTTCTTACTAAAAATCGTGTTGATACTGAAATACTTTCCAAAAGTAAATACTCCTCTGAAACGTCACTTCCAAACATGCCAGGCAATCAATTTCTGATGTTCAATGGTAATCCTATGTAGCTGAAGTAAATCAGAAGAAGTAGGTATAGTACTCTTATATAAAGAATTTAAAAGTTATCATTAAAGCAAAAACCAACCAAAACGAATGATTACATGAATAATTCAAAATTCTTTTTCACAGCATTTAGTATATAACAACCAAGTCTAAATTTACCCTACCTTTAATAATATTTTTATCTAAATACTTTTCAAATGACCCAACAATTTTTGGACGAAGCCAAGGACGAACTGCAAAAATCTCTCGTAAAAAAAGGGCATCCTTTCCGTTATTTCACCCTAGCTACGGTAGGCTTAGATAAGATGGCAAGACTACGCACTGTAGTGCTACGTAAAATAACTCAAGATTTAAAGTTGATTTTCTATACGGACAGGCGCTCCAAAAAAATTACACACATTACCGAGAATTCCAAAGTCAGTTTGTTGTTCTATCATCCTAAACTAATGCTCCAACTAAAAATTGAAGGTACAGCTAGGATAGTGAGTGATGAAGATGTTTTAAAAACATATTGGAACGGAATACAGCCCAATAGCAGAAAGGATTATATTACCCAACAAGCACCTGGAAGCACTTTAAAAAGTCCAGACACAGTCGAATACCTAGACGAAGGAAACCATTTCTGCATAGTAGAGATAGAGCCCTTTAAGATAGAATACCTAAAGCTAAAACGGCCCAATCATCTTAGGGTTCGCTTTTCTAAAGACGATAATAAGTGGGATGGGGAATTTCTAGTTCCTTAAACATTAGTTTTACAAAGGCACAGTTCTATTCCATACTATTCAAAATATCCTTAATATCGGTTTCCGTAGTATCTGGATTAATGAAACAGAAACGGCTTACGGTTTCATAGCCATCTGCAGTTTTCCACTTTGTTGGAGTTACCAAAGCGAAACCGGCTTCGTGGTTTTTATAGGTCCAATTGCGATAGTCATCTGGCTCCCAACCTTTACGCCGATATAGTACACAGGACAAACTGGGCTCTCTCACTAATTCTAGCAAAGGGTGGGCAGCAATCAATTTACCGGCAGTATTCGCTAACTTTATTCCTTCTTCCACCGCCCATGCATATTTTTCAGTGCCATGGGTAGCCAGGGAATACCAGAGTGGCAAGCCTCGTAAACGGCGTGTCAATTGTATTTGATAATCAGAGGGGTTAAACCCGCGTGCTCCTTCATCCTTAAATATTTCCAAATAAGAACCTTCTTGGGAATGTGCTTCTTTTGCCTCCTCAGGATTCTTATATAGTACTGCGCCACAATCATAAGGAGAAAACAGCCACTTGTGGGGATCAATAGTGACACTGTCTGCTCGTTCAATACCGTTGAACAAATGTCGAACGGATTTCGCCGCCAAAGCACCACCGCCATAGGCGGCATCTACATGAAACCATAATCGTGCTTGTTCACATACTTCCGCTACTCCCGATAGGTCATCTATGATTCCCGCGTTGGTCGTACCTCCTGTTCCTACAACGGCAAATACCCTAGCTCTTTCACTAACATCCAGCCCATTAATCACGGACTGTAATGCAGCACCGGACATCGCATCCTCGGTTTCTACCAAAAGAACATCTACATCTATAACCTTGGCCATAGCCTTGATTGAGGAATGAGCACCAATGGAAGTAATCATCAAGCCCTTTACATTTTGATTCTTGGTGTCTTTTCTCCATTTCTCACGAGCTGCAACCAAAGCAGAAAGATTGGCGGCGGTACCTCCACTTGTAAACACTCCAAAAGCAGGCTTTGGCATACCCGTGAGCGATACCAACCATTGCATAGCCTCGTTCTCACAAAAAATACCGCCAGCCCCTTCCATCCAATAGGCACCATGAATACTGGATGCAGAAGTTACCAAATCGAATAAAATTGCAGCTCTAGTGGGTGCGGCAGGGACAAAGGCCAAATGCCTAGGATGGTCTATAGGCACCGTGGCCTTGACCAAAACATCACGAAACAACTCAAAGGCCTTCTCCCCTCCTATTCCACTATTCGTGACGGTTTCGCCCACCAAAGCGCGAAGTTCTGCCTCCGTTTTGGGCTTCCCTAATTCGGGGTTTGTTTTAGTAATTCGGTTAATGGCATATTTGACCACATCTAAAGTCATTTCCACCATTTCTATATCTATATCGTGCATATTGTTTTGTTGTTAGTGGACTCAGTCCAAAAATACACTTCTTTACAGCTTGTATACAAATAGATGAGTAAATTGGTCATAAGAGAACAGATAGAGATTCATTTCTCTACCTAGTATTTGACACACCGATAGCCTAGCACGAAATTTCGACTAGATATGTGAGTGCAAATCAGATCAAAAAATGAAATACTTTCTTATGGTTTTAGTTTCTGCCATTGAAATAAACTTAGGCTAACACAACAACAAAAACCCCAAGGGTTTAAGCTAAAAAAAGGAAATACTACCGTTAAATATTATTCGTACAGCGATCGCACCTACAGGTGTATGAACTCATGACATCCTTTACAGGAGGGATTGAGTGGTGAATACTGCCAGTCGAAATCAAAACAGTATAATTAAGACCTATACGCTTTTACCAAAAGATTCAAAATATAAAGTAGGGAATGGAAAGCCGATGGCCGAACTAACATATAAAAAGCAAAGAAAAATACAGTCCCAACCTCTCCCTAGAGAGAAATAGCTTATTATGTTAAATCAATTTTAAAGAATACTAAATTCCTATTCCACCGTAAGGACTACGAATTCTTGCTTTAACGGATTCAGAGCTTTGAACAACAGAGGTATAAGCGCCTCCCCATATTCCAAGTATAGTTCAGAGAAATTAAGGTTACGTTCTTGGAGCGATTTTCCAGGAAAGAGCTCGTTCTGCAATTCTGCTAAGCGGGATACATGGTCTGCTAATTTATGCTTCTGCGCTTTCAATAAGCGCTTTTCCAAATGGTCCAGTCCTTTTTTCTGCTTCACTTCTTGAGCCTTTACTGCTCCTAAAAATGATTTATCCGTTTGTTCGGCTACCTCGAACAGCGATTTAAACTGTTCTTCCAACTGTTTTTTCTGGGGGGTAAAATCAATGTCTATATTAGAAATCTGACGTACTTTTTTATTAATCAGCGTATTTTGTTTTAAGAAAATCTCCTCCAAGGAGAGGTTAAGTTTTTGTAATTTTTTCTTTTGTTTTTGAGTGATAACCAGGGCTGAATTTCTAAGCAATAGCATAGGGAAGGGTACTTTCATGGTCTCAAAGGCTGATTTTAATTCCAGCCAATAGGCCAACTCTCCACCACCACCTATATAACAAAGGTTAGGTAGTATCACTTCTTGATACAAAGGCCTGGCGATTACGTTAGGTGAAAATCGTTCTGGATGCGCCTGTAGCTCCTCCAATAATGCTTCTTTAGAAAATTTGATATTGGTATCATTCACAAAATATATACCATCGCGCTCTACGATTCGTTCACGCAACCCATTAGTCAAATAAAAGTAATTAATTTCCCTAGGATTCACCTGCACGCCATAGTCGGTTTCCAACCCCTGTAATTTCACTATGGTTTCCGAGACCGCTTTATGAGCCGTTTGGTCCAGTATATCTTTTTTGGCGAAGGGTATCAGCAAACTTTTTAGATGGGCATCGTCTCCATCAACAACAACTAAACCATAAGCTCCAAACAATTCATTGGCCAGATACCGCGTAGCCTCCGTTAAATTCTTGTGCTTCAAATAGGCTGCCTCAAAAAGTTCATTTAAGGTTTTAGCGTTGACATTAGTTCCTAACAGGTTCACATATGCAGTAAGTACCTCCTCTAGGCCGTCAGTAGTCAAATGTCCTACAGCGCCGGAGGCATCTTTGTTCCATTGTATTTTTTTTCCTTTGAAATTAAAGTAATTTATTTCCTCAAAGTCATGGTCTTCTGTGGCCATCCAATATATGGGTACAAAATGCTGTTCCGGATATTTCTTTTTGAGCGTCTCACAAAGGTTAATGGTAGAAATAATTTTATAAAGAAAGTAGAGCGGACCAGTGAATAGGTTCAGTTGATGACCGGTAACTACGGTAAATGTATTTTCGTCGGTTACTGCGGTTATATGCTGTTGCGTACTTTTAGAGACCGTATAATTTGCATATTGATGCATCAATGCAGTCTGCAATACCTGTCTGTTCTCCAATGGAAAACTAGCCTTTTTCTCCGCTATTTGATCTCGAAAATTTTCCAAATTCGGAAACCGATTATAAAAAGGGGCTAGTTGGCCGTCCTCAGAAATATAATCGCAAATGAGCTTTGAAAAATAACCTGTGCTTCTAAAAGGCAAACAATCGATATCCATATATACACAAAAATGAAAATAAATATAAAACGCTGTGTTATTCGAGTTCATAAAAGTACGTTAATTAGATGAAAATCGAGTTTTTAGGTCAATGAACAAAAAGGAAAACTCCACAACTATATTTCAACAATAATTTATTAGATTTGAATCTACCTTATATAGAAAGGATTATATGAAGAAATTTCTACCCCCACTGCTTTTCCTCTTACCATTACTAACTATTTCACAATTAAAATCCCCTTCGGATTTTTTGGGTTATGAATTAGGCAGTCAGTTTACGCGACACCATCAAGTATTAGATTATTATGAATATTTAGCAGCAAAGGAACCAAATCGAATGGTTTTGAAGGATTATGGAATGACGAATGAACGCAGACGCTTGGTATTAGCCTATGTTTCATCGACCTCCAATATGGGACAGCTAGAGAATATCAGAGAGGAACATTTAAAAAACACTAAAGGGGCTGGAGAACCAGATAAAGCTATTGTTTGGTTGAGTTATAATGTTCACGGAAACGAGAGCGTGGGTACGGAAGCCTCCATGCAGACGATTTACGATCTATTAACTAAAAAAAGTGATTATTTAGAGAATACTGTGGTTATAATTGACCCATGCATCAACCCTGATGGTCGTGATCGTTATGTAAATTGGTATAACCAGTATAAAAATTCACCAAACAATGTAGATCCATATTCTACGGAACATTACGAGGGCTGGTGGAGCGGAAGAAGTAATCATTACATGTTCGATTTAAACAGGGATTGGGCATGGTTGACTCAGATAGAAAGTCAGCAACGCTTAAAAGAATTCAATAAATGGCTGCCTCATATACATGTAGATTTTCATGAACAAGGTGTGGATAATCCGTATTATTTTGCGCCTGCGGCGGAACCTTATCATGAAGTGATTACCGATTTTCAGCGCGACTTCCAAAAGACCATCGGAAAGAACCACGCCAAATATTTTGATAAAAACGGTTGGTTCTATTTTACTAAAGAAGTATTCGATCTACTATACCCTAGTTACGGTGACACCTACCCTACCTATAATGGTGGCATAGGCATGACCTATGAGCAGGGTGGTAGCGGCCGTGCCGGACTCGGAATCATTACCAGTATTGGTGATACCCTTACCCTAAAAGATCGTATTGCTCACCACTATACTACTGGACTTTCTACTGTAGAAGTAGCTAATGAAAATGCACAGCAATTAAATGACGAATTCAAGAAATTCTATCAAAACAAAAACTTTAAATACAAAAGCTATGTCCTTAATGGCAATAGTGACAAATTAAACACCTTGCGCAGATTACTTGAACAGCACGAGATTGAATATGGATTTGGCACCAATAGCTCCGCAAAAGGTTTCGATTACGCTACTGGTAAAACAGGCAGCATAAAGGTATCAGAAAACAGCATGGTAGTTTCTACCAGCCAATCCAAAGGCACCTTAGTAAAAGTGCTTTTTGAACCAAAAGCAAAGCTTAGCGATTCCGTTACTTACGATATTACGGCGTGGTCCTTGCCCTACGCTTATGGTCTTGATGCCATTGCATCAGAAAATAGCGTGAGTCAGAACAAGAAGGTGATTGCAAGCTTAACTTCCGCAAATAAAATAAACGCAACAAACTATGCTTATGTTAGCGATTGGAACAGCCTTACCGATGCTAAATTCTTAGCGGCACTACTAAATAATGAGATTAGAGTACGTACAGCGCACAAGCCTTTTTCGGTTGGTGGTGCTTCTTACAAACGAGGAAGTTTGATTATTACCTTGGCTGATAATAAAAATCATAAAGACTTCGTGGAAACACTTAAATCAGTGTTAAACAATCATCCAGAAATCGATTTAGGTATCGCTACCACCGGATTTGTTGATAGTGGAAAGGATTTTGGATCTAGATATGTAGATATGATTCCCGATACTAAAATCGCTGTATTGGCCGGAGACCCAACTTCTACACTACGTTTTGGTGAAATATGGCACTTTTTTGAGCAGCAATTAGAATACCCTGTTGCTGTTTTGGACGAAAGCTACTTTAACCAAGTTGATCTTTCAAATTACGATGTGCTGATTCTACCGGACGGACGTGGATACGGAAGTTTTCTCAAAGAGGATATGACCAAAAAAATAACCGATTGGGTAAGTGCAGGCGGCAAGCTCATTGCTATGGGCGGTGCGATTGATGCTCTGGCAACCGACAAAAGCTTTAAAATAAAGAAAAAAGAAACTGAAAAAGATACCACTATAAATTTGCAATCTTTTGATGTTTCCGAACGAGAACGTATAAAATTTTCCATTACAGGTGCTATTTTTAAGACTACTGTTGACCCTACCAACCCTTTGGCCTATGGATATGACAATAGCTATTTTACCCTGAAACTCGGAAACCAAAGCTATGACTATTTGGATGGTGGCTCTGCTGTATACCTTACCGAAGGTCAAAACACACCCATATCGGGGTTTGCTGGTAGCGAAGCCGTAAAACAAATTAATAAGAGTTTGGTATTTGGGACACAAAATATGGGCCGTGGAAAAGTTATTTACATGGTAGACAATCCGCTATTTAGGGGCTTTTGGGAGAATGGGAAACTATTTTTTGCCAATGCATTATTTATGGTGAATTAAAATGCAATCTGAATGAAAGAATACAAAGTTGAAACTCTTATTTATTACAGTAAAATTACGCTAGACACAAAGCATATTGCTAATTCATCAAAGGCGGAAATACAAAAAACATTAGATGAATATGCAAAGGATGGATGGCGTTTGACTTCTACGGATGCTACCAATTTTGGTGCTGCCGTCTACATATACCTCTATTTTGAAAAATAGAAGTTGGATTAATTAAATTATCTTTTAGGGTAATTACCATTCCAGATTATCCATATTTAGATGATGTAACAAGTAATTGTGTTTAATGCTAAATTAAAACACCTAGCGTATCCCCAACAAATCTTACGTTAATTCGTTAAAGACCTGACTAAGCCTAAGAATGGTATAAAAACCAATCACGATGTCAGACAATCAAGATAAGATACCACAACTTCTAGAAAAATTAGAACTGCTCTTAAAAACGCAAGAAAATTTTAATCTAGGAGTAAACGAGCTTCGTAGTGACATCCTTGCGTTACAAAATACTAAACCAAACTTAGAGGAGGATAATATTACTAAAGAAAGTCAACTCACGGAGTCAAATATCCAGAAATCTAGCGCTGTAGCTAATTCTGCTGAACATATTTCTGAGTCTAACTTAACTAAGAAAAAAGAACCTGTATCGCATGTTGAGCCACTTAGAAAAATTACGCCAATAACTAAGCATATGGCGTGCCG
>JBLHNI010000041.1:0-15104 GCA_047650615.1 Maribacter sp. | reverse complement strand
ATATCGGTATCCTCTTGTTTGTAATTCAAAGTGTACATGGACAAAATGCAATAACCTCCATTAGCGGTAAAGTCAACGATGCAGCCGGTGCTTCTATAGAATTTGCCACTGTTTTAGTAGGTGACCCAGCTACTCAAAAACCTATTTTAGGAACGACCACATTAATGGACGGCACCTTTGTAATGGAAACCGACGCACCCAGTTTTTATATCGAGTTCAGCTTTATGGGGTATGCCACAAAGCGTATCAACGACCCTAGTATAAAAAATGGCGTACTAGATTTAGGCACCATAATCTTGGCTGAAGATGCCGAAGAATTGGATGAGGTAGTAGTGGAAGGCGCAATTTCCCAAACGGTTTTTAAGTTGGACAAACGTGTTTTTAATGTGGGGGCAGATTTAAGCAGCACCGGTGCAAGTGCCTTGGAGGTGCTAAACAACGTGCCGTCAGTAAATGTGAATATAGAAGGACAGGTAAGTCTGCGCGGAAGCCAAGGAGTTCAGATGCTAATTAATGGAAAACCATCGGTCATTGCTAATGAACAAGGGAATGCTTTGGGCACCCTTACCGCGGATATGATTGAGCGTATCGAAGTCATTACCAATCCATCTGCCAAGTACGATGCAGAAGGCACTTCGGGCATTATCAATATCGTGCTAAAAAAGGACGAGCGAAGAGGGGTAAACGGGTCTGTGACCCTAAATACTGGGATTCCCAACAACCACAGTTTAGGCTTTAGTTTGAATAAACGTACCGAGAAATTTAATCTATTTAGTCAATTAGGAGTAGGGCACCGAACTTTTCCTAGTGACAACGAGAGCGAGAATAGAAACCTCTTGGATGATACCTATGTCAACAGTTTTGGCAAGAGCGATAAGAACGAAACTTTTTTTAACCTTATCCTTGGAACGGACTACCACATTAATGATTTGAATGTAATAACCCTCTCCGGAAACTTTGCCTACGAGTGGGAAAAGGAAAATGCTACGGCATTGTTTAGCTCCTTTGATGGCGGAGATTTGTTGACCGATGCATTTAAACGAAGGGAATTGACCACCGCTACCAATCCTAAATATTCTTACGAGTTGCAATACAAAAAGAATTTTGAGGGCAATGAAGATCAATCATTACTTTTGAGCGCCACAGGAAACCTTTTTGCCAAGGACCAAGTATCCGACTTTACGAATACGACAACATTTGGTTCTGCAGCGGATTTGTTGCAGCGCGCACGGACAGATTTTGGGCAGGCCGATTATATCTTTAAAGCAGATTATACCCATCCATGGGCGGACAGATACACCATAGAAACCGGAGCGCAATACCAGATAAACGATGTGGAAAGTGATTTTGGTATCAGCGAATTTGATGGTGCTTCCTTCGTGGAAAATCCCGCGCTAACCAATATATTTGAATGGACGCAAAAGGTATTGGGCGTTTACGGAACGGCGGCGTACGAAAGGGACAGATGGGGATTAAAGCTGGGCGTACGCTTTGAGGATACCGATGTGGCTACACTTTTACAGACCACCGATGAATCTAACGACCAGAGGTACAACAACTTTTTTCCAAGCGGATTTGCCTCCTATAAAGCAAACGATGATTTGTCCTTTCAGGCAGGGTACTCCAAGCGGATATTCCGACCTCGATTATGGGATTTGAATCCGTTTTTTAATATCCGAAACAACTTCAACATACGCACCGGGAACCCTAATTTACAGCCAGAATTTACCGATAGTTTTGAGATTACTAGTATTTATAAAGTAGGGAAGGTTTCCATGAATCTTGGGGTCTTTTATCGCCACACCGAAGATGTCGTAGAAAGGGTAGTGGCCTTTGAAAACAATATTAGTATCTCCAGACCAGAGAATATCGGTAGCAACAATACTGTAGGCGTAGAGTTCAATGCCAAATATACCCCCACGAATTGGTTATCTTTCACCAACGATTTTAATTTTAATCAGTTCGCGCGTGATGGTGATTTTGAAGGTACTTCTTTTGATTTTACAGGAGATCAATGGTCTACCCGGTTAATGAGTAAAATAAAATTACCTGCAGATATTGATTTGGAATTCATTGGTAATTACGAGTCTGGTTTCCGCACCTTACAACAAGAAATTACCGAGGTCATTTTCATGGATTTTGGCGCGCGCAAAAAGATACTAAATGGTAAGGCCATATTGAACCTTAGTATCCGCGATGTTTTTGCTTCGCGGATCAGGGAAAGCCAAACCATACAACCAGACTTCTACCTCAGAAATTTTAGCCAACAAGGTCGCTTTGTGACTTTTGGTGTCAGTTTTGGTTTTGGTAAAGGAGAGGCGATGGAATTTTCTGGGCAGAAGCGTTTTTAGAAACAGTTCACTAGGCCAAGCAATACATAAGAACTGCATGCCTAGGAATTTCGTATTTTTTGATTTGTAATTTTTACAAGTTTAATGTTTGAGTTCTTTTTATCTTCATAAAACGAGTATCACTTTTCTAAGAATAAGTACTTATCTTAGTGCTTGTGAAGTTTGTAAAATTAAGTACTTATTTTACAACCATTGACCAAGAGATTTAGGCTTACTTGTGCAGCTGGATGTCCACCGGGGTTTTAATTCAGAGCACTACTAAATGCATATTTTTCCCAGGTACTAAAATGCATCTATTACTCCATGCAAAACATAATCCCGAAAATAGAACTATATGGCGCCGATGGCTGCCACAAGACTACCTACTATAAATTGGTCTTGGATGAAATTGGACTGCCCTACACATTTTTTGATGTAGAAGCAAATGAAGAGTACGCCGATGCGTTGCGCGGGCTTTATGAAAACCGAAAACTAAATTTCCCAACGATTACTATAGGGAAAAAGAAACTGAGAAACCCTTATAAGGAGGAAATCATAAAATGGATGAATAAATTAATACCCAGTAGATTGCCTATCGTACATGATAAAGAAAACCGGTGTTTTACATTAGAAATTAATGGCGAAATAGCCAAAGTTGATTATCAATTAAAAGAAGGAAAAATGTATCTGACACATTCTGAAGTGCCTTATAACTTGAGAGGCCAAGGTATTGGAAAGGTATTGGTAGAGAAGACTTTTGAGAAATTAACAGAAGAGAACTATCTTGCAGTGGCAGTATGCTCCTATATAAAAGCGATTAAAAATAGAAGTGATTATTGGAGTGCCATTATCGAGTAATAATAAAAAGAAAAAGCAACATATTTTGATATTAAAATTGAACATAAAAGATACATTTTCTAAAGAGTTACCTGCAGACCCAGTATGTAAAAATGCAAGGCGACAGGTTACAAAAGCTTGTTTCTCATATGTAATACCAAAAAGACCATCTAACCCCAGTTTAATTCATAAATCGCCAGAAATGATGGCTGCCATTGGTTTGGATGAATCTGTAGATGCTCTGGATTTTTTAAAGGTTTTTTCAGGTGCCGAACTTTTGCCCAAAACTAAGCCCTACGCCATGTGTTACGGTGGACACCAGTTTGGAAATTGGGCAGGTCAGTTGGGTGATGGTCGTGCCATAAACTTGGCTGAGGTGGAGCACAAAGGTAAACCGTGGGTATTGCAATTAAAAGGTGCGGGAGAAACGCCTTACTCAAGAACAGCGGACGGTCTGGCGGTTTTGAGGTCTTCCATTCGGGAGTACCTGTGTAGTGAGGCCATGTTTCATTTGGGAGTGCCAACGACTAGAGCCTTGTCTTTAGCATTAAGTGGAGATACCGTGTTGCGGGATATGATGTATGATGGTAATCCGGATTATGAAAAGGGAGCCATCGTTTGCCGTGTTGCACCTTCTTTTTTACGCTTTGGAAACTATGAGCTACTGGCTGCTAGACAGGATGTTGAAACCTTAAAAACGTTAGTAGACTATACAATTAAATATTATTTTTCACATTTAGGCGCCCCTTCAAAAGAGGTATATGTTTCCTTCTTTAAGGAGGTTGCCGTAAAAAGCATGGAAATGGTCATCCATTGGCAACGGGTTGGTTTCGTGCATGGAGTTATGAATACTGATAATATGTCTATTTTAGGATTGACAATAGACTACGGCCCCTACGGTTGGTTAGAGGATTACGATCACGGTTGGACACCGAACACCACGGATAGGGCGAATAAGCGGTATCGCTATGAATCACAACCACAAATCGTACTCTGGAATCTATTGAAATTGGCCAATGCCTTGTATCTACTTATTGAAGAAGCGGAACCCTTGCAAAAGATTCTAGCGGAATATCAAGAGGAGGCGGAGCTTGCCTATTTGAAAATGATGAAATCCAAACTAGGCCTGTTTGAAGTGGATAGTAATGACGGATTGCTCATTGAAAAACTAGAAGCCGTATTGCAACGCTCTGAGACCGATATGACCATTTTTTTTAGAACGCTGTCTAAGTTCGATAGTGCCGGAGATGCATTAGAAACAGTGGCCCATGCGTTTTACAAACCAGATGAAATCCAAGGTGAAATCCAAAAAGATTGGATTGCTTGGTTTTCAATGTACGCTGCACGCCTTAAGCTTGAAACCCAAAGCAATGCCCAACGTGCTAAAACAATGAATGCTATAAACCCTAAATATGTATTACGTAATTATATGGCGCAATTGGCCATAGATGCTGCCGATAAGGGAGATAATAAACTGTTGGATGAATTATTTCAACTGCTCAAAAAGCCCTATAACGAGCAACCTGATAATGAAAAATGGTTTGCCAAACGTCCTGATTGGGCAAGAAACAAGGTGGGCTGTTCCATGCTCTCCTGTAGCTCGTAATACTAGGGTAGAATACGATTTTTTTAATTTTAGAATAAACAAAAAGAAGAAGAAGTACGCATGAGTAACGCAATTTTAAACCATATTAAAAACATTCCTAATGGCTATTCTGAGGGATCATATAACAGCAGAACGTACGTAATAACTAAAGTAATTTTCAATAATGGAAAATCGTTTAAAATTTATGGTGAGGAGCTTGGTGGTATAGATTTTGTAAGCCTTAACTATTATATAACAAAGGATAAGAACCTATTAAAACCTTGCGAAATACCAGAACAGAAGGGGGTCGACTTTCTAAAAAATGTAGTCTTAAATTAGTTTACGGGTATCGGTTAAACGCCAGTCTTGTTTATATAAAACACGAATGTTGTGTGTAATATGGAATGAAACACTACAGACTCTCATAATGCTTTTGCACCGTTATATGTACCCTTAATTTTTGGAAAGTAGGCTAAATTCCAGATTTCTTATAAATCGGTATTTGTTTAAAAACACGTACCTTTTCTCCTAAAATAAGTAAAGCTATATGGCTAAGGAATTCAACCCCAAGTACCCTTCTATGTACGACTTAAGAAATAAGGCCATGCGCCGTATCCCAAAGTTCGCCTTTGAATATTTGGATGGGGGTTGTAATGAGGATGTGAGCCTGTCTAGAAATACATCGGAGATTAGGGAGGTGCAGTTACAGCCAAGATACTTAAGAAACCAAGGTGTTAGCTCTACCAAAACTACCGTGATGGGCATGGAGTTTGATGTGCCTTTTGGTATTGCGCCAGTAGGACTTCAAGGATTGATTTGGCCCAATTCTCCTGAAATATTGGCGAAATCGGCCTTTAAAAATAACATACCCTTTATACTGAGTACGGTGACCACCATGAGTATAGAGCGCGCCAGCGAACTTACCGAAGGCAATGCATGGTTTCAATTGTACAATCCTGCGGAGGATTCCCTAAGGGACGATATCATCAATAGGGCAGCTGCAGCTAAATGCCCTGTGCTCGTTCTCCTTTGTGATGTGCCCACTTTTGGTTACCGTCCAAGGGATATAAGGAATGGACTGGCCTTACCGCCAAAAATGTCTATTACAAATATTTTACAGATTATGGGTAAGCTTACGTGGGCGTACAATACGCTAAAATTCGGGCAGCCCACATTTGAGACCTTAAAACCATATACTCCTGAAGGATTGAACCTAAAACAACTGGGCCAATTTATGGACAAGACCTTTTCTGGACGCTTGAATGAAGAGCGGATAAAGCCTATACGGGACAAATGGAAGGGAAAATTAGTCCTTAAGGGTGTAGCTTCAGAACAGGATACACAAGATGCTATACGTTTAGGTTTTGATGGCATCATCGTTTCTAACCATGGAGGCAGGCAATTGGATGCTGCGCAGGCAACCATCAATTCCCTTTCGGAAATAGGGGCAAAATATAGCGATCAAATAGAAATTATGATGGACAGTGGACTACGTTCTGGGCCCGATATCGCCCGTGCCATGGCCAGTGGCGCAAAATTCACCTTCATGGGCCGTTCCTTTCTTTACGGATGCGGAGCTTTGGGCAACCAAGGCGGTGACCATACCATAAGTATGTTAAAAACGCAGTTCAAGCAGGTGATGGACCAATTGTGCTGTGAACGAGTGGAAGATTTGCCAAAACACTTGATAAAAATCTAATTAAGAAATAGGTATTATGTTTTACGAAATAACGTGGAGTCCCTGCGAAATCTAACAGTTCTTCAATTTTATGTTTGGAAACTAATTATATAAGGTCTAGTGAAAACAATGTTATTTTTAAATCCGTAAATAGGTACTTTTTTAAAGCTCTTTTACGAATCGATGAGTGGTGAAAGTGGGAACCGTATGTTGAATGCATAGAAAAGTTAATTTTTATAAAATAAATCTAGTTACATGAAGAAAGTAGTGACCTTCGGAGAGATTATGCTACGTTTATCCCCTCCAGGATTTTTAAGATTTTCCCAGACCAATAGTTTTGATGTTGTTTATGGTGGCGGGGAGTCCAATGTTGCTGTTTCTTTGGCTAATTATGGCGTTCCTGTAGAATTTATAACCCGGTTGCCCAAGAATGATTTCGGCGAATGTGCCTTAATGGAAATGCGAAAACGTAATGTAGGCACCGAACATATTATATACGGCGGAGATCGCCTGGGTATCTACTTTTTAGAAACTGGTGCAGTAAGTCGCGGCAGTAAGGTAGTCTATGACCGTTCACATTCGGCAATTGCTGAAATAGCGGCAGGAATGATCGATTGGAAATCGGTTTTTAAAGGCGTGGCATGGTTTCATTGGACAGGGATTACCCCAGCAATTTCACAAGGAGCTGCGGATGCTTGTTTAGAAGCAGTTAAAGTAGCGAGCGAAATGGGAGTAACTATCTCTACCGATTTAAACTACCGCGCCAAACTATGGAATTACGATGGGGACAGGGAAGCCATTATGACCGAATTAACGTCCTATTGCGATATTGTATTAGGGAATGAAGAGGATGCTGAAAAGCATTTTGGAATAAAGCCGGAAGGCTTGGATATCACTACCCAAGGCGAACACGTAAAGGCAGAAGCCTTTTTATCTGTTTGCCAACAGATGATGACGAAGTTCCCAAAGGCCAGAAAAGTGATTACTACTTTAAGGGGCTCCATATCCGCATCCCATAATTCTTGGGCAGGTGTGCTTTATGATGGAGAGACGATGTTTCAATCGCCCCAGTATCAAATTACCGATATCGTAGACCGCGTTGGTAGTGGAGATTCTTTTATGGGGGGCTTAATATACGGGCTGTTAAAATACCCCGAGGATGATCAAAATGCATTGAATTTTGCTGTGGCCGCGTCCTGTTTAAAACACACCATAATGGGCGATGCCAATTTGGTAACGGTAAGTGAGGTAGAAAAATTAATGGGTGGCGACGCATCCGGCCGTGTGGCTAGATAAATCGTGACTTATAAAATATAAAAGAGTATGGCTCAATATTCAAGAATAGAAGTAGCAACCATGATGAAAGAAACCGGCATGGTGCCGTTGTTCTATCATTCGGATATCGCATTAGGAAAGAAGGTATTAAAAGCTTGTTATGATGGTGGCGCACGTTTGATGGAATTTACCGCACGTGGCGATTTCGCTTTAGAAGTGTTTTCGGAACTCAATAAATACGCCATAGCAGAACTACCGGGTATGATTCTCGGCGTAGGTTCTATAACCGATGCAGGAGCGGCAAGTATGTTTATGCAGATGGGGGCGAACTTTATCGTAACTCCATCTTTGAGAGAAGATATAGCTATCGTATGTAACCGCAGAAAAGTGCTATGGTCGCCCGGCTGTGGTTCCTTGACGGAAATCAACAAAGCGGAGGAACTAGGCTGTGAAATTATTAAATTATTTCCGGGTTCTACCTATGGCCCCGGTTTTGTAAAAGCGATTAGAGGCCCACAACCTTGGACGAACATTATGCCCACAGGAGGTGTAACTATAGAGGAATCCAATCTAAAAGGTTGGTTCGATGCAGGCGTTACCTGTGTAGGCATGGGTTCCCAATTAATAAGCAAAGAAGTACTGGCCAACAAAGATTTTAAAGGTCTGGAAAAGAAGGTTCGGGATACATTACATCTGATTAAAAAATTACAGCATTAAAATATACGGATGAAGCCATTTATCGCAGAAGATTTCTTGTTATAGGGTGAATTTGCTAAGAAGCTATTACACGGTTATGTAAAGAATTTACCCATCATAGATTACCAAAATCATTTGTCTCCAGCGGAGATTTCTACCAACAGGGTATTTGAGAATATCAGGTAGGTTTGGTTGGCTGGTAATCATTATAAATGAAGGGCAATACCTGCTTTTGGTATTCATGAGGCCTATACTACCGGAAAGGCATCCGATGGAAAAATGACAGCCCATTGGCCGCTGGTGAGAATGAGTATGTGTATGAATATGACCGCAATAATTGGTTAACCTCGGCCAATTTTAATCCGGGCAATACCAATACCGGTAAGGGGCTGTTGGCCAATGATGAAAGTACAACAATCTATACCGATGGTGAAAGTGCTGGATACTAATGCTTGGATAACCTCATTATCGTATTTCGATAAAAAAGGAAGACCAGTTTATTCTTACTCAGAAAATTCTTACCTTATGACAACCGATATTATGAAAACACAGTTGGACTTTATTGGTAAACCTTTGAAAACAAAGACCACGCACACTCGTGGTGCCACTACCATTGTAACCATAGACAACTTTACCTAGGACCATGCTGGGCGTCTGTTGAGCCAAACCCAATGTATCGGTAACGAAAACTTGGGCGATTCCTGTGTAAGCACCGGAGGTGTTACCGTTACTACTAATGTTCCCTTATCTGGGATTATAAATGACCTAAGGGTTGATACTTCATCAATCACGTTTACCAATGGTACATTAATAAATGGAGCACATTTGAAGATTGGCACTAGCGATGGTGGAACCGGTGGTGACCAAGAACTTATTGTCTTCAACTCCTACGATGAACTGGGCCAGCTACAGGCCAAGAAAGTAGGGGGCAACCCGGGTACCAGCTATAGCAGCACCCAAGGTTTACAGACTGTTGACTATGCTTATAATATTAGAGGATGGTTAAAGAATATAAATGAAGATGCTGTAAACGATAACGACCTCTTCAACTTCACGCTAAGATATAACGACCCATTGGCAGGTACTCCATTGTACAATGGTAATATAAGCCAAGCAAGCTGGCATACGGTGAATGATGACAGTAACGTAAAAACGTATTCGTACAGTTACGACCCACTGAACCGAATTACGGACGCAATCGACGATACCGCCGATAATAAATACAGTCTTACGAATATCGAATACGACAAGAACGGGAACATCCAAAAACTGAAAAGGAACGGACACACCAATACAGGAGCGACCGCCTTTGGTGTTATGGAAGACCTGACCTATTCCTACACGGGAAACCAATTGAAAGCCGTGGACGATGATATCGCCTCAAGTGCTACGCAAGGTTTTATAGATGGTGCCGAACAGACAACGGAATATACCTACGATACGAACGGAAACGTTCTGACCGATGCCAACAAGGGGATAACCGATATTGATTACAACCATTGGGATTTACCGATCTTGGTCGATTTTGGAAACGGGAATAACATTGAATATATCTACGATGCCCTCGGGAACAAGCTACGGAAGAAAGTTACCGACCTTGCCAACGGCAACAAGGAAGCGGACTACGTGGGCAACCATGTCTATGAAAATGGTTCCTTAAAATTCTTTACTCATGCCGAAGGCTATGTACAGGCCGAGGGCAATGGAAACTTCTCCTACGTGTACCAATACAAAGATCACTTGGGCAATGTAAGATTATTGTATTCCGACAACAACAATAATGGCTCTGTGGACAGCTCCGAGATTATCGAGGAGAAAAACTATTATCCTTTTGGTTTAAATCATGAGGGTTATAACGCTGGTATAGACGGTGTTTATTACCCGTACGGATTTAACGGAAAAGAAGAAAACCTAGAGATAGGATTAAATTGGTTAGATTTTTCTGCAAGAAATTATAATCCTGAAATTGGAAGATGGATGAATATTGACCCGTTAGCAGAAAATATGAAAGATTATTCTACCTTTAACTACTCATTAAATAACCCTATTAGGTATATAGATCCAGATGGTGAAGACCCTATTGATCCTGAAACAGGCAAGCCTTATAAAATAAATTTATATAGAAGTTCTATAATAGGTAGTACAATTAATTACAATCGAAACAATCCTGATAATGACCTATTGGATAATATCAATACCCCTTTTCATAGTTTGTTCCCGAGAGGTCAACGAGGAGGAGATCAAGGTCATCAAAAGGGTCACTGGGCGATAACCAAGGACCTAACCACAAACTTGATATCAGGTGATGCAAGAGCAGTTGTAAAGCAAAAATTAAATCTTAAATATACTGTACACGCCGGGCAGAATTCTGACCCCGCTTGGAATAAGGCTGCAAATTCTGGTACGTATGCTTTTGTAAATCCTAATTATGCTGAAACTGAGTTGGGTAATATTAATTTGAATAATGCACAAATTTTATCCGTTGAGGATAATATGATTAATCAAGTAATTAATCTTGGAAGAAATTCCAATGATGAGTTTGATATCGAAAGTATAACTTCTTTTAGTGTAGAAAAGGGTGAAGTTAAGACCCGTGAAAAGAAGATGTTTTTTGGTTTGATTACAACAACGGAAAAATATCGTCAATTAAATGTTACTGAAACCACTCAAAATTATCAAAACAATAAAGCTAATGGCGGTGCAGAAGTTAGTACATATAGCCGTGAAGAAGTTATTAATTAAATATTAAAAAAATGACAGTCGCTATCATAGCCATAATAGGAGTACTTCTAACCACCTATATTTTATTTAAAAAAAAGAATCAAATCAAATTATCAGAAAGGTCAGTGTTATTTAGTGTTGGCTTATCGTTTTTGATATTTTTTTCAATCTCTTTGAACATATCCACGTATCTGTATATTATATATACTGTCATCTTATGTTTATCGGTTTTAGGGGTTGTAGCTTTAGAAGCTAATACCTTATCCAATAGGAAATTCATGCCTTTACTTGTTGCTTTGATTTGGTTTATTTCCGCTCTGATAAGTCTACTAAACCTCCAATATCATTTTGAAATGTTATCTGTTAAAATATTTATAACAATACCATTATCCATTTTCGTTTTGGTAAAGAGAAAAAGCTATAGTGCATTTACTTCATTTTGGTTGATGTTGTACCTTTTAAATCTTATTCTTGAAATTTGCAACTCATATCTGTATTAATTTGAATAATGATACCCAGCTCACGCTATTTGTGATTAGTAACATATTGAGTGGGATTAAGGAGTATGTATTATTTAAAACCACAACATAGATGTCGTGGTTTTTCGTTTTAGATTTTCATGGGTTTATCAAAAAGATTGTTCTCGATACGGTGGATTATAAGAGCCTCGACCTCTTCGAGCTGTTTTACGTTGGGAGTGCGACTCATGTAGCCGCCATAATCGGTTTTGCAGTTCGGGCAGGTCAGATGAACCAATGTACAGGAACAATTATCACAGTATGCCGTAATATTTATGATCTTGGTATTGCCTCCGTTCAAGTTATAGCTCCACCGGTATTGTATGCCGTCAAAAACGTCCTTCCTATAAACATCCCAATCGGGGTTTTGCAACCTGGGCTCTTCGTTTGCCTTGGTCTTAAAAAGGGAAATCAGATAAATAATCCCGATCAATACCGCGAAGATCAGTACGGGCAACAATATCAGGAAATATAGCCTTACGGAATACTCGGTATTGAGGAAATCTAAAATGGAACCGAAACCATTTTTTATAGCGTCCCAAAGAAAATCGTTGATAAAGAGCCAGTCTACCAATCGTAGGACTAATACGGAAAGTACACCGCCGATTACGGTAACGACCCAATTATTTTTGAAGAACTTCCCGGTCATTTTTAGGAAGCATATGCCTTTTTGGTCTTGTGGTAGCTGATGGCCATATCTATAAGGTCGTATATCTTGGTACGTTCCTCGTCGTCAAGTTCCTGCATCAGTTTTAATTGTTCCATTGTAGTTTTATCCTCAACCAGCTGTGAGAAGTGTGCTGTGCGAAGTTTGCAACCCAGCTGTGCGAAGTGTGCTGTGCGAAGTTTGCAACTTCGTACCGTATTAAGTAAGCAATAAGAGTAAGAAATATAACAAAGAAAGAAGCCACGACGGTAACGTCGTGGTTTTTTTATGCTTTGTAACGAAACGAATCGCTGCGAAGTTGCAAACTCTGCAGCGCTAAAATCACATACAAACGCTTCGATAAACAGAGCTACCTAAATACTATAAGCTCATATACAATACTAAAATCTAACAATTATGTATCTTTAATCCCGCTGTGCGAAGTTTGCAACTTCGTACCGGCAACAGTAAGCATAGATGAGTAAGAAAACAGAATAGAAAAAGCCACGGTAATAACTGTGGTTTTTTTATGAATACGCTTTTTTAGTTTTAAAATCACGCAAAGCCATATCAATCATATTAAGAATAAAGGCTTTGTTTTCGATATTGAGTTCAGAAATCTTTATTAGCCTATCTACGGCATCTTTATCAAGCAGTAAATTGGTTTTTCCAATAAGAAAATCTACAGAAACTTCTAATGCATCTGCAATTTTAGAAACCACATCAATTGAAGGGGTTATGCCCCAGCTGCCGCTAGAATGTGCTAGCGCTAGTTTGTAACTAGTAGCGTTTCGAGTATGAAATTCCCGGCTACCGCTAGAGTGAACGCTAGCCCTCGTCTGTGACGTGTGCCGTACCGAGTAAGTAGAAGTTTAAAAAAATAAAGAAAATATAAGAACCCCAGCATTAATTGTTGTGGCTTTTTAGTTCAATTAATTCTTGAAGTACGGTTTTAACCGAATATAGCCAAGCGCATCTAATAGCTTAATGATTAAATAAGTAATATCAATCTCATACCATTTAACACCAAAATTTGCTCGATTTGCATGTTTGTGATGATTATTATGATACCCTTCACCCATCATTAAAAAATCAAAACGAAGGAGGTTTTTACTGGTGTTTTTCATCTTATAATTAACATAGCCGTAGATATGACCAAACCAGTTAATTATCACACCATGAATAGGAGCCATTAAGAAGGTTATGGGTAATAATAACCATTGCCACGCAGCTGTTGTAAAATAGACAAAGAATAAAATGTAAAATATAATCCAAAGTAACCTAGAAAAGCGAGAGCTGGCGAATGAATCAAATTTTGTCCATTGCGGAACATTTTTGGTAAAACGAGAATCAATTTGTACCCGTTGTTTGTTAATATCTTGATAGATTGTTTTCGTTTTCCACATCATCGCAAATAAGTTGGCATCATGAGAAGGAGAATGCGGGTCGTCTTTAGTATCTGTATAGGCATGGTGCATACGATGCATAATTCCATAACCATAAGCGCTTAAATAACTAGCCCCTTGAAAAACCCAAGTCAAAATAAAGGTGAGACGCTCCATGCCTTTAGACATGGTAAATGCCTGATGTGCAGCATAGCGATGCAAAAAGAAAGACTGAAAAAACAAGCCTCCATACCAAAGTACTAAAACGAAAATAACAACAACCATAACTTTTTTTTTGCAAAGTTAAATCGATGTTATATGCGAAACAATGAACCTAAATCAATAAAACGGGTCTCACAACCGTTTTCTGATTCTGCTTAAAGCCTGCGCAGTAACACCAATATAAGAACTGATGTATTTTAGCGGAATTACTTTTAAGAGTTCTGGCCTTTCTTTAAATAGCTTTACATAGCGCTGCTCTGCTGTAAGATGCAATAGGTCCTGTTCTCGCTTAGATTTGAGTAGGAAGAGGCGTTCTGCCGTTAATCTACCAATAAGGTTTCCAATTTGTGTTGTATTATAGACTGCTTGTAAGTCGCTATAGGTAATACTCAAAATGCTAATTTCTGTAAGCGCTTGTAATTGATATGCAGAAGGTTTCTGTGTTAAGAAAGAATCATATGCACTAATAAACTGGTTTTTAAAACTAAAGCCAAAAGTGATTTCTTTTTCTGGGTCTTCCTTAGGAATATATAAGCGTACAACCCCATATTCAATAAATGAAATTGTATTTTCTATCTCATTCAGTTTTAAAAAGATAGTCTTCTTCGAAATAACACGTTGCTGTAATTTTGAAGTAAAGAAATTCCAGTCTCGATTAGAAATCGTCGCTATTTGATCTAAGTAGGCTTTTATCTGTTGCAAATCAGTTCTTCATTATGATTATGCTGGTAAAGATAATTGCTCTAATTGGATTAGCTGGAAATTATTCCCACAGCGGGTTTAGTTTTTAAATGCTTGCCTTGAAATTAATAAAAATTAGGAATACATATCTAGTTTGCTTATTCCTTAGGGTATTGATTGTATTTAGAGTTATAATGGAAAAAACGGTCAAAGTGAACCACATAAAACGAATTTTTTTGAACCACTTAAAAAATAGTTTGTATATCCGCAAACACTAATAACTACATATTAATGCTTATTTTTAATAAAAGTTTAAGATATGAATATTTTCAGTTTTACGGCAGAGTTTGATAGTGAAGAATCCTGCCGCAACCACTTTAAAGCCGAGCGGGACAAAATTGGGGTATCATGTAAAAATTGTTCGCATAAAGAGCATTTTTGGATAAAAAGCCAATGGAGCTATGAATGCAAAAAATGTAGAAGCCGTACTTCTTTGAGAAGTGGAACCATCATGCAGAGTTCTAATCTAT
>JBLHNI010000040.1:0-15181 GCA_047650615.1 Maribacter sp. | reverse complement strand
TACTAAAATCTACCCCCGTATTTTCTACCGAACCTAAATTTACAAAAGGAGCTCCGGCATCAATAGCAGTGTCCCCAATGCTAGTTTGGTCTCTAGCAATCAAATCATTGGTAGTAATTTGAAAATATTCTACGGACATGGTCAAGGCATTATCAAAAAAGCCCATTTCAGCACCTATGTTAAGGGTTTCACTGGTTTCCCATTTTAGATCAGGATTACCTACTTGTGAAAGAATGGCACCAGTAGAGCCTCCGCCTGTACCATTGAAAGCGTAATCTGCCTGTTGGTTGTTCAAAGATGATCCATTCACACCAGGATTGCTAATAGGTAGTTCTTGGTTACCCAGAGCACCCCATGAAAATTTCACTTTTAAACGGTTCATTGCCGCATCCTGTGGAAAGAAATTTTCGTTACTCATAATCCAACCTGCACTAACAGCCGGAAAAACACCACTTTGGTTATCTCCCAAAAATCTAGAAGATCGATCTCTACGAACCGTAGCCGTAACCAAGTACTTGTTATCATACGAGTAATTTGCAGATGCAAATGCGGAAGACAAGGTGTTTTCAAAATCAAAGGTTTCACCAGGATTTACGATTGCAGCACCTGAGGCATTATCCAATAGATAGAAATCAGGTGTTTCAAAAAGGAAACCTGTAGCCGATACTTCAAGGGATTTACCCGTACTTCTATTGGCCTCATATCCTAATAATGCATTTACGTTATGCTTACCAAATGTTTTTACATAGTTAAGTGTATTGGTCCAGGTATAATTGTAGAATTGTGCATTACGCTCTCTAAGACTGTTGGCTGACCTTGGTTCTGCCGATTCTGGATCTGTAGCTCTAAAGTCGCGTTGGTTTAGTAAATTAATATCACCACCCATTACGGTTTTAAAATTAAGGCCATCCGCTATTTCTAAATTCGCATAAACATCTCCTAAAATCCGTGTTTGTTTGTTGAAATCATCCGCATCCCGTTCTAATATCGATACTGGATTTTCTGAATTTGAAAGACCTCTAGCGTTGTTATACGTTCCTGCAAACCTACCTAAAGCATCTCTAACAGGAACGAGTGGGCTAATGCGAAGTGCAAATTCTGTCTGATTGCCTACTCTCTGGTTGCTAAACGACACGTTAGCGTGTTGCCCAACAGTTAAACGGTTAGTAAACTTGTGTTCAGAGTTAAAACGAATTTGCGCTCTTTGGAAACCTGTATTCAATTGGATGCCTTCTCTGTTGATGTACCCTGTACTAAAAGAATATTTTCCTTTTTCGTTACCGTTAGAGATGGTAGCGTTGAAATTTTGTGTAGGTGCTATTCTAAAAATTTCATCCAACCAATTCGTACCACCTGGTCTAACAGGAGCATCTACTGCTTCTCCGGTACCTAACAAACTTACGCCTAGTAATTGGGAAGGAACGATTGGAGATCCGCCGTTAGGAAAGTACTGAGGGTGTGTAATAGCATTCACATCACCACCTGTTCTAATGGCATCGTTAACTTTACTGTCAAAGATAACATTACCTAGTTGTTGCGCATTTAACTGACCAGGAAGGTTCGTAGCCGTAGCAAAACCTGCAGATGCTTCAACATTTATCGTTAACTTATTTTGGTTATATGCTCCATTTTTGGTTGTTATAATGATAACACCGTTTGATGCTCTTGCACCATAGATAGAAGCTGCTCCATCTTTTAATACGTTCATTTGTGCAATATCTGCGGGGTTGATACTATTTAAAATACCTGGATCCGTAGTTTGTAGCCCATCAATAATGTATAACGGGTTGTTGTTGTTCGGTGTTCCAAAACCTCTAATACGTACTACTGGATTGTCACCGGGTGCACCAGCGTTAGTAATACTAACACCAGTTACTCTTCCTTCAAGAGCCTCAGCAACGTTTACGATTGGTTGCTTTGTCGCTTCTGACATATCTACAGATGCAACGGAACCTGTTAAATCACCTCTAGTCTGTGTTGAATATCCTATCACAACTACTTCTTCAAGTGCTGCGGCATCTTCTGCTAAGGTCACATCAATAACGCTATTGCCATTTATAGCAATCTCTTGCCCTTTAAAGCCAATATAGCTGAATACCAAAGTAGAACCCGAAGCAACGTTAATGGTATAGTTACCGTCAAAATCGGTCTGAGTACCATTTGTAGTTCCCTTTTCTACTACACTTGATCCTGGTAGTGGAGAACCTGTGTCATCGGTCACCGTTCCAGTAACTGTGGACTGTGGTTTTTCTAACTCCTTATTGTCAGAGCTAATTGTAGTTGTGTTTGCCGAGGTAATTTGAATTCCTAAGCAAAGGAGTATCGATAAGAATCCAGACTTGTACTTCAAAGCCCTCTTTTTAATTCTTATCGAATTGTAATCATGTGTTTGATTCATAATCCAATGTTTGTTTGTTTGTTTTAATAATTTGTTGCTGATTTTTCCTTTTTCACACCTTAATAGGGATATTGAAAATGTTAATAAGGTCTAAATCAATGTTAATATTACTACAATTTTTTTGTAATTCTCAATTTCAAAGCCTAAATTTTATCGATAAGAAAATAACCAAGCATCTTCGGTAGCCTTAATATTTGAAATTGTTGTTCTTGTCTACGTGTTTTATCACCTCATTTTTAGGGTGTTGAAAAAAATGCCAAATATAGGGCTCAGTTTAGTGCTTGAAAAAATAGCCTTTTTTTGTAAAAAAAAATTAACATTTCCAACGCTATCTAGTATTTACATTTATGATTTTTTATAAAATAGAGATAGCAGATATGACAATCAACCTACCCTCCCAATTTTTAGTAAAGAACAGGTAATCCGTTCCGCCATCCTTTAATTTTAGTTTTTTGCGTATCGTGGCTACGCTATCAGGGAAATTACGCGAGGTAATATTAGCTTTGACCATACCCAGTTGTTGTATCTCCTTTTTATTGTATTTAAGTACCGTCTTTATTTTAAAACTCCTACCAGGGAAATCTTGATATGTTTCGGAGGTGTACAAGTGGGAGTGCTGATGCAATTTGAATACATCAAGCTTGGAGCTAATCAATTTAAAGGCACCTGACTTCAATACCGCTGCATTGGGTTCATAGAGATAGTTCAGTGGCTTGGAAAACCTTGGGATGGTTGCTTTTTCTTCCGATAGTAAAAATTCAAAAATACCTACCTGATTATTTATCAGGTTCACTGCTTTAATTTTGGGTTCTTCATTAAAACCATACTCCAGTAGCCATAAGACTTCCTTAACCTCATTTTTCAAGGCAATAATATGAATCTCTTTTACATGTGCTAGCTGTCTTGTGCCTATAGTAAGGTCCAACAAGGGACCCGTCTTGATGAGGATCTTGTTCGATTTTGAAAAAAGTAGGTCTAGATGTTTAGTAACATCTGGCTCACAATCTGATAGAAAATAGACTTTTGCCTTAGCATCTGTTCGTCTGGAGGGATCTACATAGATACAATCGAATTTTTGTGCTGTTTTGGTCAAAAAATCGATACCATCACCTGAAATAAATTCAATGTTTCTGATGCCCATAGCATCAAAATTTGATTTAGCAATCTTGGCAAGTTTCGGGTTCTTTTCTACATGGTATACTTTTTTTATTTTCTGACCAAAGGCATGTATATCTACACCAAAGCCAGCGGTAATATCTGCGAGCGAATCTCCGTTTACGATACGGGCTTTATATGCAGCAGTTTGTTCGGATGATGTTTGGGAGATGTTTAACTTGTTTGCATAATAGATGTTTTCCGAAGAAAACCATGTCGGCAGCTTCTTTCTGCTTTTGAGTTTAGCTTCAATTTGACCCGCTAATTCCTTTGTTGAGACGTTTAGGAAGGGGGATTTCTGAAACAAGAGTGTTGGGATGTCTTTGGTAAGATTCGCAGTAATAAACGCTTGGACATCAGCATGCAAAATGGCATCGTTCATGACCGCTTTATAGATTTTTGGTAAGGGATTTCACAATTTTATTATCTTCAAGGAACTCTTTTAAAATCACCTTTATGGCTGTGTAGCCAGGAACTGCAATAATCATCCCTACAATCCCAAAAAGAAGCCCTGCAATAATGATGACCAAGAAAATTTCTAAGGGATGTGATTTTACGCTGCTGGAAAATATAAATGGTTGTGAGAAAAAATTATCCACCAACTGTCCAATTACTAGCCCTATAATCACATATCCTGTTTTGGGTAATATGACAGTACTAAAATCCATACCAAGCGTACTCGTCATGGTAAGTAAAATCATGAGCACACCACCTATAATTGGACCTATGTAGGGTATAACGTTGAAAAGTGCGCATAAAAAAGCGATAACTATTGCGTTCTCTATACCAACAATCAATAACACGATGGTGTAGATCACGAAAAGAATAAATATTTGGAGCAATAGGCCTACAAAATATCGAGATAATAGTCCATTTATTTTATTGATAGAATTTATCGTTCCTGTTTCTTTTGTGTTTGGAACGAATACCAATAGTCCGTTCTGAAATAGCTTGGTGTCTTTTAAGAAGAAAAAAGAAATAAACAATACCGAGAAAAGACCAATACTGAGCGTGCTAAGTACAGCTAAAAACGAATTAAGGAAATTGGGTATAAAACTAAGATTTAAGCCTTCTAGAATATTCTGTTCGATATTACTTTCTTGAATCACGTCACCAAAAACATTTGTTGATAATCTTAAATATTGGGTAATTTCAAAATAAAGGGAGTTAATGCTTTTTTGCAGCTCATCCATATTCAGTAGAGAAAGGTTTTTGCTCTGCTCGGATATTAGTGGTATAAAAAGAGCAAAAATACTGGCTATGGCCCCAATCATAACAAGCATGGCAAGTATCACTGCCAAAATATTGGGGAATCTAAGTTTTTCTCTGAGAAAGAGAACAATAGGTCTACCTATTAATGCGATTACTGCAGCTATGGCTAAATAGGCCAAAACGGAGCGGATGATGTATAGAAAATAAAAAATCAGGAGGATTCCTGTTATGATTCCTAGGGTCCTCAATAATCCGTTTGAAATGGTTTTAGAGGTCATGGTTTAGTTTTTAAAAACATATGAAATAATATTTGCACCCATTTTTAAGGCTTGTTGTCTAATATCCTCTGGGTCGTTGTGTACTGCGGGGTCTTCCCAACCATCACCAAGATCAGATTCAAAAGTAAATAATAAGACAAGGCGCTGTTCGTAATAGATGCCTAATGCTTGTGGTCGTTGCCCGTCGTGTTCGTGTATCTTGGGAAGCCCTTTTGGAAAGTCGTATTCTTGGGAAAATATAGGGTGGTCTGCACCAATTTCTTCTAACGGCGTATTGGGAAAAAGTGCATCTAGCTGTTTGGTTACATAGGGTTTCATGCCATAATTATCATCAATATGTAAAAAACCACCAGATACCAGATAGGTTCTCAGGTTTTCAAGTTCCTCTTGGGAAAATACTACGTTACCATGACCTGTCATATGTAGAAATGGATACTGGAAAATAGCCGCGTTTCCTGCTTCAACTGTATTTGGCTTATCGTTTAAACGCGTACCTATGTTGGCATTACAAAATCGAATCAAATTTGGTACAGCCGTAGGATTGGCATACCAGTCGCCTCCGCCATTATATTTTAGTATAGCGACTTCTTGGGCCCTTACTTCTGATATAAGTAGAAAAGCACATAAAATAATAAGAGTGGTAAAGCGATTCATAAAACAAGGTGTAAAAATCAAATTTACATAATATAGGAATGAAAAGTAGGGTAGTGGCTTTATTGTTTAGTAAGGTATTATTTTCACAACTTTCTTTAGACTTTTTATTATTCGGGATGAATTAATTGGCCCCTCAAAGGTTAGCGACTATCACTTCATTTTTAAACTATAACAGGTATACGGTGGTTATAGATAAGCTAAAGAACAAGCAGCTATCCATTATTGATGAGGGCAACCGTAGCGCAGGCAACAATGGCAGCAGTTTCTGTTCGTAATCTAGTCTTGCCCATAGATACGGGTTTGTAGTCTTGTGTCTTTGCTTTTTTAATTTCTTCTTTGGTGAAATCTCCTTCTGGGCCTATCAATATAGTTATTGGTCTGTCTGGTGCAATATTGCGTTTTAACTCATAGCGTTCAGTGTCCTCGCAATGTGCTATGAACAAGAGCCCTTGAGTATCCTTTTCCAGAAATTTAGCTAAGGTAATCAATGGATTTAGCTTGGGTAAATAGGCTTGGAAAGATTGTTTCATGGCCGATTGGATTACCTTTTCGTACCGTTCTGTTTTTACGGTTTTTCTTTCGGATCTTTCGCAAAGTATCGGTGTTATTTCGTGTACTCCTATTTCTGTAGCCTTTTCTAAGAACCACTCAAACCTATCATTCATTTTGGTAGGTGCCACCGCTAAATGAAGATGGTGTTTTGTAGGGTGTATTTTTTTGTGGTGTGTAATAGCTACAGTACACTCTTTTGCATTACTTTCTGTAATGGTAGCGAACAGAAAAAGGCCACGGCCGTTGGTAATCTGAAGTTCGTCTCCAACTTTTCTACGTAACACTTTTACGATATGTTTGCTTTCAAAACTATCGAACGTAAAATGTTTCGATTCCTCTTCTAATTTTGGGTTGTAAAATAATTGCATAATATCGGTTTAAAAACTATATCTGGCGTTGGCGGTAACGTTCTGCTCCGCAAAGAGTTCTTTTTTGAATTTTAAATACCCAACAATGCCAATCATCGCTGCATTATCCGTACAATATTCAAATTTTGGAATATGCACGGTCCATCCCAAGTCCTTTTCCGCATCTACTAGCGCTTTCCGAATACCTGAATTGGCAGAGACGCCTCCACCTATAGCAATAGTTTTGATTCCTGTTTGCTTGACAGATTTTTTAAGTTTCCGCATTAGAATGGTTACAATGGTGTATTGTATGGAAGCACAAATATCAACTAGGTTTTCAGAGATAAAATCTGGATTTTCCTTCGTTTTTCTTTGAACGAAGTATAGGATGCTTGTTTTTAATCCGCTAAAACTAAAATTAAGATCTTTTACCTTGGGTATTGGAAATTCAAAAGCACGCGGGTTACCTTTCTGTGCATACCGATCTACCAAAGGGCCACCAGGATAAGGTAATCCTAAAACTTTTGCGCTTTTATCAAAGGCTTCCCCAACGGCATCGTCTAAGGTTTGCCCCAAAACCTCCATCTCAAAGTAATCGCTGACTTTTAAGATTTGGGTATGTCCTCCACTAATGGTCAAGGCCAAAAAAGGAAATTTTGGAGGCGACATATTCGTGTCTTGTATAAAATGTGCCAAAATATGGGCTTGCATGTGGTTTACTTCAATTAATGGAAGGCAAAGACCAAGGGCTAAGGACTTCGCAAAAGAGGTGCCTACCAAAAGAGACCCCATAAGACCTGGTCCGCGGGTAAATGCTATGGCTGATAACTGTTTTTTATCGATATTTGCTTTAGCTAAAGCTTGATTAACTACAGGAACTATATTTTGCTGATGTGCACGGGACGCGAGTTCGGGTACGACGCCACCATATTCTTCATGTATTTTTTGACTGGCAACCACATTGCTTAGTACAGTAGTATTCCTAAGAATGGCAGCAGAAGTGTCGTCGCAAGACGACTCTATAGCAAGGATGTAATTAGTTTCGTTTTCCAACGGTTTTGGAATAAAAATTGAATGTCAAAGGTAAAAAATAAAGCCCTATCAAAAAAATAAGGAAAATACTGATTAGGACAATCTTGGTTCTGGTATTGATATGTATTTTGGGAACCATGGTACTTTCCTTACCAGTTGTTCAGACCAGATTGGCTAAGTACGCAACAACTGCTCTTAACAAGGAGTTTGGAACCAACATCAATATAGATAAGTTGCGGTTTTCCCTAATCTCTTGGGACACTTCTTTAAAGGGTATTTATATTGAAGATTACCAAAAAGATACACTGTTTTATGTAGATGAGTTAAAGACTTCGGTGTTGAGCTTGGGGAATTTAGCCCAAGGAAGACTCGAGTTTGGGGATATTACAATTAATAGACTTCATTTTAAGCTTAAAACGTACGCGGGAGAAAGAACGACTAATATAAATATTTTTGTGGATAAACTGGATGATAAAAAACCAAGGGCACCGGGAACTCCACCATTTTTCTTTTCCTCTTCATTTGTAAACATTAAAGAAAGTAGGTTTCAATACATAGACGAAAACCTAGAAAACGCGCAGGCTCTATTATTCAATAATCTAAATATAGCTGGTAAGGAATTTCGGATATTAGGGCCGGAAGTCTCTACGGATATTACTGAAATGTCGTTTTTAAGTAAAAAAGGTATTCAGGTAGAACAAATGTCTACTACCTTTAAATATACAAGGGAGCAAATGCGTTTTGATTCCCTTGTAATTAAAACACCATTATCTAATCTCAATGGTAATCTTGTTTTTAATTATAACAGAGATGATTTTGTAGATTTTCTGAATAAGGTAAATCTGGAAGCCAGTTTTGAGGAATCTACTGTAGCGTTTGATGAAATAAATCTGTTGTATAACGAATTTGGAAATGGCAAGCTAGCAACGTTCAGCGTAAATCTTAGTGGCGTACTTAACGATTTAAATACTGATGATTTATTTCTTTTTTCAGATAATACAGGAATACGGGGCGATTTTAATTTTAAGAACCTCTTTAATAGACAAAAGCCTTTTGCCCTAGATGCAAAAATGAAGAACGTAACCAGTAACTATTATCAATTAAATGCCCTTTTGCCTAATTTGGTAGGAAACTCCCTTCCCTCTTCGTTTAGCAAATTAGGACAATTTACGATAAGGGGTGATGCCTTCATAACCAATTCTTCGATCGATGTCAAAGTAAACTTGAATACCGCCGTGGGTAGCAGTTATACTGATATCGTACTGACTGATTTTAACAATATTGATAATGCAACCTACAAAGGTTTTGTTTCTTTAATAGATTTTGATTTAGGTGATTTTGTGGGAAGTTCAACTGTAGGGAAAACTACCTTAGATTTTAACGTAGAAGGAAAGGGTTTTGTCAAAGAGAAGCTCAATACCGAGGTTATAGGTCAGGTCTATAGCATCGAATTTAATAGATACATCTATAAAGACCTGAAAGTTTCAGGAGTTTTAAAAGATGAGCTATTTGATGGGTCCCTAATTAGCAATGACAGGTACATCAAATTCGATTTTAAAGGATTGGCAGATTTTGGAAAGGACCGAAACAATTTTAATTTTAAGGCTAACGTTGCCTATGCCGACTTAAAGACCTTAAATTTTATTAAGGATAGCGTCTCCATTTTTAAGGGCAAGGTAACTATGGATATTACGGGGACTACGCTTGATAATTTAGTAGGTGGTATCAATTTTACTAGCACTAACTATGAAAATATAAACGACATCTACTATTTTGACGATTTCACCATTGCCTCCTCTTTTGATGACGAAAGCGTGAGGACCATTAACATTAATTCACCCGATATTATCACTGGTTTTATGAAGGGGAATTTTAAAGTAGAAGAACTTGGTAAGCTCGTTCAAAACTCCTTGGGAAGTATTTATACTAATTTCCGCCCTTTTGAAATTTCTAGCGGACAAGACCTTTCCTTTAATTTTAAAATTTATAATAAAATTGTTGATATTTTCTTTCCGGATGTACGCTTTGATCCCAACACATTTATAAAGGGAAAAATAGTAGCGGACGAAGGTGATTTTAAGCTCAATTTTGAGTCGCCAAGGATAGAAGCCTTTGGTAATGCGGCAGATAATATCGAATTAAAAATCGATAATAAAAATCCTTTGTTCAATACCTTTGTTTCGGTAGGGGAGCTAAGCACGCCTTATTACAATTTAAAGGATTTTAATCTCATCAATACGACCCTAAAGGATACCTTGTTTTTTAGGTCTGAATTTAAAGGAGGAAGCGGACTTAACGATAGTTATAACCTCAACTTTTATCACACCTTCAATAAGGATAATAAATCTGTTATCGGTTTAAAGACTTCGGATATTAATTTTAAGGGAAATAAGTGGGTCTTAAATAAAGATGGAGACTCGAAGAACAAGGTTATTCTGAACCGTTCTTTTGATAGTATTACCATCCAAGAAATCGTAATGAACAACGAGCAGCGCGAACAGATAAGGTTAAGGGGGCAAATCGCAGATTCTACCTATAAAGACCTACAGCTCCAGTTCAAGATAGTATCGTTGAATAAAATCACCCCAGTAATAGATAGGCTAAAACTTCAGGGAGAAGTAAACGGAAACCTCAATATCTTGCAGAAGGATGGTATTTATTTACCATCTTCAAGTCTTAACATAGTTGACTTTGGCGTAAATGATACCCGCCTTGGGGATTTGGTAATTAGTATTGTTGGAAATAGAGATTTAACGGAGTTTCAGGTAAACTCTCAGCTATTGGATAACGACATCGAAAAGTTTAGTGTCGTAGGCAAGATAGAAAATAAAGAAAAAATTCCTAAGGCCAACTTGATGGCTAATTTCAGTAATTTCGATTTAGCACCTTTTAGCCCTTTGGGTGAAGGTGTAATTGATCGCATTAGGGGAGATATAGACGGCAGTGTAACCATAACCGGGGATGTGGATAATCCAAATTTTAACGGCCTTCTTACTTTGGATAATGCTGGAATAGCAGTGCCTTATTTGAATGTAGATTATAGCTTTGGTATGCGGTCAAAGGTGCAGCTTTCTAACCAAACCTTTAATTTCGAAAACATAGCTCTTACCGATGTGGCGAAGGGAACCAGAGCAAATTTAGACGGCACTATCAGTCATAGTTACTTTAAAGATTGGGTATTAAATTTAAATGTGGACACAAACAATGACCGTTTCTTAATATTGAACACGGAGTTTAAGGAAGGAGATTTGTACTATGGCACAGGTTATCTAGACGGTACCGGTCGTATATATGGTCCTACCAAGGCACTTAATATCATCGTAAACGGAAAAACAGCAAAAGGCACCTCGTTAAAAATACCCCTAAGCGATGTCGCTAGTGCAGGAGATTATTCATTTATAAATTTCACGGAAAAAAATAGTATAAACACTATTGACCTGCAACGTAGTTTAAAGGATTCTCAGGGTGTTGAGCTAGAGTTTGATTTGGATATCACCCCGGAGGCCGAAGTAGAAATTGTAACCGATACAAAAACAGGTAGCTCTTTAAAGGGTACAGGAGTCGGAATCATTCTGTTACAGATTAATACCAACGGTAAGTTTGAAATGTACGGGGATTTTGTAGTGGTCACGGGGGAATTCAATTATAAGGGCGGTATTATAGATAAAACTTTTGCGGTTAAGCCTGGCGGTACCATTAATTGGGATCAGGAGCCTTTGGAGGCCGATTTGAATATGGAAGCGGTATATTCCATAGATGCAAATCCTGCACCTTTGTTAGAGAACCAGAGCTTTTCTAGAAGAATACCTACAGATGTCGTTATCAAACTAACTGGGGAACTTCAAAGTCCGAATATAGAGTTTGGCATAGAGTTCCCGGGGACCAACTCCATTGTACAATCAGAACTGGAGTACACACTGCAAGACCCAACTATAGAAGAGAAGAATGCAATTTTTTTATTGGCACAAGGTAATTTTGTTAACGATCAAAGCGGTATAAACCAACAAGCGATAACCGGTAACCTAATCCAAAGTGCGTCTGGTATATTGAATTCAATTTTAGGAGGTGGTAATGATAAACTAAATGTTGGACTTTCTTATGAGCAAGGTATTTTGGACCGTAATGCAGATATAGAGACAGATAATCGTATTGGGTTAACGGTTTCTACCCAGATAAGCGATCGGGTTTTATTCAACGGTAAGGTAGGGGTTCCGGTAGGGGCCTCTAGTGAGAATCTTGTTGCTGGCGATTTTGAAATTCAGCTGCTCTTAAACGATGAGGGTACATTGAGTGCAAAATTCTTCAGTCGTCAACGTGAAATTCAAGCCTTTTTGCCGGATCAGCAAGGCTCTATCCAAGGTGCCGGACTCTCTTATGAAGTTGATTTCAATACCTTTAGGCAGCTCTTTAGGAAAATCTTCACTAAAGCTTCCGGTACTGTTATCGTAAAGCCTCAAGCTATAGAGTACTAGGGTGTAGGCTTTTATAAGACGTTCACGTGCTGGGTGTCTTTATTCCTTTCGGTTATTTTTTTACGACTGTTCTAGGAGCTGTAAAAACTAGTAAGGTAATGATAACGAACACAATACGCCTTACTTTTGAAATCTAAGAAAAGTTCACAAAAGGTACATTACTTTTATTTTAAAGATTTATTTTTCATTCATTTAGAATGTATTTTTACTTTTTAAGGCTATTAGCTCTAATGTATTGGGGGTGGTACCTCGTTAAGCAGATAGGATTGAATTTATTCAGCTATTTATTAACCTTTGTAGTTTGTTTAATGCAGGTTTATGTCAAATTCTTGTAAAAATATAACTACGAAAACGTTATTGTTGCGCGATTTAAAATTGCCGACGGTTTCCATTTCATTATTGCAGTAACTTTTAGTACTTTCGTTGGCTTAAATTTTTCGATGTCTTCAAAAATTAAAAAAATAGGAGTTCTTACTTCTGGGGGGGATTCTCCCGGGATGAATGCTGCGATAAGATCTGTTGTACGAACCTGTGCATATCTGAAGGTGGACTGTGTTGGAATCTATAGAGGGTATCAAGGGATGATAGAAGGTGATTTTAAGCCTATGGATGCGCGTAGCGTAAACAATATTATCAATAAAGGGGGAACGATGTTAAAGTCTGCCAGGTGCATGGAATTTATGACACCCGAAGGTAGAAAAAGGGCCTATTCACAATTGGTTACAGAAGGTATTGATGCTTTTGTGGTTATTGGGGGTGATGGTAGTTTCACAGGAGCCATGATTTTTAATCAAGAATATAATTTTCCTGTAATCGGTATTCCTGGCACGATAGATAATGATATTTTCGGAACTACATTTACCCTTGGTTTTGATACTGCTTTGAACACCGTAGTAGAGGCAATTGATAAAATTAGGGATACAGCGAGTTCGCACAATAGATTGTTCTTTGTAGAGGTCATGGGCAGAGATGTTGGCCATATTGCATTAAATGCAGGGGTGGGTGCCGGTGCCGAAGAAATCTTGATACCTGAGGAGAATTTAGGACTGGATCGTTTATTGGAATCATTAAAAAGAAGTAAGCAATCTGGAAAATCTTCTAGTATAGTGATTGTAGCCGAAGGTGATAAATCTGGAAAAAATGTATTTGAGCTTGCAGAATATGTAGAAAAGCATCTTCCTATCTACGATGTTCGCGTATCTGTACTTGGGCACATGCAGCGCGGGGGCTCTCCGTCTTGTTACGATAGGGTTCTAGCTAGTAGAATGGGAGTAAAAGCAGTAGAAACACTTTTGGAAGGTAAAACTTGTTTAATGGTAGGAGTACAAGATAATAAGCTAATTCTTACACCTATCAACAAGGCTATAAAAGGCCATACCAAAATAGATAAAGAACTCATTAGGGTTTCGGAAATAATGACAACATAATTTTAATTTATAAAGATAGATAACATGTCAAACTTAAAAATAGGAATTAACGGATTTGGAAGAATTGGTAGATTGGTGTTCAGAACTACTGTAAAACGCGGGGATGTAGATGTGGTAGCCATCAACGATTTGTTGGACGTGGAACATCTTGCCTACCTTTTAAAATACGATTCGGTACACGGACATTTTGATGGAACTGTTGATGTAAAAGATGGCCATTTGGTCGTAAACGGTAAAACGGTAAGAATTACCGCAGAAAGAGATCCAAAAAATATTAAATGGGATGCAGTAGGTGCAACAACTGTTGCCGAATGTACAGGTATTTTTACCACATTGGAAACAGCGCAATACCATATAGACGGGGGTACTAAAAAAGTGGTAATTTCTGCACCTTCCAAAGATGCCCCAATGTTTGTAATGGGAGTAAACCACAAAGACGTGAAAGAATCTGATACTATAGTTTCTAACGCTTCTTGTACAACTAATTGTTTAGCCCCAATGGCAAAAGTACTTAATGATGCCTTTGGTATCGAAGAGGCCTTGATGACAACTGTTCATGCTACCACAGCTACACAGATGACCGTAGATGGTCCTTCTAGAAAAGATTGGAGAGGTGGTAGAAGTGCCATGTTGAATATTATCCCAGCCTCCACCGGTGCAGCTGTTGCGGTAACTAAAGTAATTCCAGAACTTAAAGGGAAACTTACGGGTATGGCTTTTAGAGTGCCAACGGCAGATGTTTCCGTGGTAGATTTAACGGTTCGTTTGGAGAAAGAAACTTCTTATGAAGAAGTGAAAAAGGCTTTTAAAGACGCTTCCGAAGGCGAATTGAATGGAGTTTTAGGGTATACAGAAGAGGCCTTGGTTTCTCAAGATTTTATTGGCGATGCAAGAACTAGTATTTTTGATGCTGGCGCTGGAATAGAGTTGAATTCCAAATTCTTTAAGTTGATTTGCTGGTACGATAACGAAGCAGGTTTCTCCAATAAAATGGTAGACCTTATACAACATGTAAACAGTCTCTAGTAAAAAACACGGTATCTGGGCTGCGTCTTGATGCCGTTTGTAGAATGTTTTAGACTTACATAAATTCTCCTGAAAATAAGGATATTTTTCCTTATTTTCAGGATTCTTTTTTAAACATATAGGTGTATGATTTTAATTGTTGATAGTGGAGCCACAAAATCGGATTGGATTGCATTAGATGATAAGGGAAACCAACTTTTTTTAACCCAGACCTTGGGGCTAAGTCCGGAAGTACTTACAAAGGAGGTGATAGAAGATCGGTTGGCAAACAATTTTGAGCTGTCTAAGAACAGGGATATTGTCACTCAGCTTCATTTTTACGGTGCAGGCTGTGGAACAGATCGTATGAAGCTATTTTTAAAGGATATTTTTAAGGAGTTCTTTCCAAACGCCAAAGCAGATGTAAAAGAAGATACGTATGCAGCCATCTTTGCAACTACTAAAATTGGAACGCAAGGTATTGTGTGTATCTTAGGAACAGGGTCTAACTGCAGTTATTACGACGGGCATCAGCTGTTTCAGAAGGTTACCTCACTGGGTTATATTCCTATGGATGATGGTAGCGGTAATTTTTTTGGACGTAAACTTATACGAGACTATTATTTCCATAAAATGCCTCAGGATCTTG
>JBLHNI010000039.1:0-15264 GCA_047650615.1 Maribacter sp. | reverse complement strand
TTCGCCCAAAGCAGGTACAGGACTTAGCTCCCACGAGCTTAACCAGCCGGGAACCTACCAAGATGTTACAGATACGACCGTTACTGCTCAATTTAAGGCGGTAGAAGAAACGCTGCCCGATTTTTTACAGAACGAGGGGATTATCTATTTTCTGGCTTGGACGACTACACCTTGGACCTTACCTTCGAATACGGCACTTACGGTAGGTTCAAAAATAGACTATGTTTTAGTAGAAACATACAACCAATATACCTTCGAACCCATGAACGCTATTCTTGCTAAAAACTTGGTGGGGAAACAATTTTCAGGCAAGTTTTTTGAGGTGGACGACAAATCTGGGTTGCTGAATTACATTGGTGGTGACAAGAAAATTCCGTTCTATCTCGTTAAGGAGTTTAGAGGGGAAGACCTTATAAATATTAGATACGAACAACTTATAGATTATGTATTGCCCTATGAAAATGCGGAAAATGCTTTTAGGGTGATTTCTGGGGATTTTGTAACCACGGAAGACGGTACAGGGATAGTTCATACAGCACCAACTTTTGGTGCGGACGATGCTTTAGTAGCCAAACAAGCGGTACCAGAAATACCGCCCATGTTGGTCTTGGACGAAAATGGGAATACCGTTCCTTTGGTCGATTTACAAGGAAAGTTTAGACCTGAGCTGAAGGAATTTGGCGGCAAATACGTGAAAAATGAATATTACGAGGATGGCGAAGCACCAGAACGGTCGATAGATGTTGAAATTGCTATTAAGTTAAAAGAAGAAAATAAGGCCTTTAAGGTAGAGAAGTATGTGCACAGTTATCCAAACTGCTGGCGTACGGATAAGCCTATTTTATATTATCCTTTGGATTCTTGGTTTATAAAGATAACCGATGTCAAGGATCGAATGTTCGAGTTGAATGAAACCATTAACTGGAAGCCAAAATCTACTGGTGAGGGTAGGTTTGGTAATTGGTTGGCGAATGCAAATGATTGGAACTTATCTCGATCTAGATATTGGGGAATACCTTTGCCTATTTGGAGGACCGAGGATGGTATGGAGCAAATTATGATTGGTTCTGTGGCGGAGTTAAAAGCGGAGATGCAAAAAGCAGTTGCTGCAGGAGTTTTGGAAAAAGATATTTTCGAGGAGTTTGTAGTGGGCGATATGTCTGAGGACAATTATGATAAAATTGACTTACATAAAAATATAGTAGATCAGATTACCTTAGTATCCCCATCAGGTAACCCTATGAAACGAGAGGCTGATTTAATCGATGTCTGGTTCGATAGTGGCTCCATGCCTTACGCACAATGGCACTATCCTTTTGAAAATAAGGACCTAATTGACAAAGGAGAATCCTTTCCAGCAGATTTTATCGCTGAAGGTGTTGATCAGACCAGAGGCTGGTTTTATACATTACATGCAATAGGTACCATGGTATTTGATTCCGTTGCTTATAAAAATGTAGTTTCCAACGGACTTGTTTTGGATAAAGAAGGAAAAAAAATGTCTAAACGTTTAGGGAATGCAGCTGATCCTTTTGAAACTATGAATCAGCATGGGGCGGATGCCACACGTTGGTACATGATTAGTAACGCAAATCCTTGGGACAACTTAAAATTTGATACGGAGGGTATTGTTGAGGTCAAGCGGAAATTTTTCGGTACCCTGTACAACACCTATTCATTTTTCGCACTATACGCCAATATAGATTCCTTTGCATTTAGTGAAGAAAAGGTTCCTGTTCTGGAGCGGACGGAGATAGATCGATGGGTTTTGTCAGCATTAAATTCTTTAATACAGGAAGTAGATGAGGCTTATGGAGATTATGAACCTACTCGCGCTACTAGGGCAATTTCCAATTTTGTGCAGGAAAATTTAAGTAATTGGTATGTTCGATTGTGTAGAAGACGTTTCTGGAAGGGTGAGTATGAAAAGGATAAGATAGCTGCCTATCAAACACTATACACTTGTTTGGTAACAGTGTCGAAATTATCCGCTCCTGTGGCCCCGTTCTTTATGGATCAGTTGTATCGAGATTTGATAGCTACCACAGAAGTAGAGTCCTTTGAAAGCGTGCATTTGGCAGATTTTCCGATAGCGGATATAAGCTTGATTGATAAGGGTCTTGAAGCCAAGATGAACAAGGCGCAAATCATCTCATCCTTAGTTCTTTCAATCCGTCAAAAGGAGAAAATAAAGGTAAGACAGCCTTTGCAAAAGATAATGATTCCAGTTTTAGATGAACAGGATAGAATAGATATTCTTGCAGTTTCAGATCTTATAAAATCAGAGGTAAACGTTAAGGAAATTCAATTGTTGGATGATGCGTCGGGTGTCTTGGTAAAGCGAATCAAACCTAATTTTAAGACGTTAGGACCTAAATACGGGAAGGATATGAAGTTGGTCGCCGCAACAGTAAACAAATTCTCACAGGAGGATATCCAAAAAATTGAAAAGGAGGGTGAAATATCTATACAGATAGAAAATAAAAGGAGTATTTTACAGTTACAGGATGTAGAAATAAGTTCGCAGGATATTGAAGGCTGGCTGGTAGCAAGTTCAGGTAAAATAACGGTAGCGCTTGATATTACGATTAACGAAGACCTTAGAAAAGAAGGTGTAGCTAGGGAGCTCGTAAATAGGATTCAGAACCTACGAAAGGAGTCCGGTTTTGAGGTAACCGATAAAATTGTAGTTAATTTACAGAAAGATGGTTTTGTAGAACAAGCCGTTGCGAGTAATTTAGCATATATTAAAACGGAAACGCTAACTGCGGAACTGAATCTGCAGGATAGCGTAGAAAATGGCACTGAAGTTGCTTTTGATGAAGTGAACACTAAATTGTTTATTGTAAAACATTAAAAAATGGCACAAGATTTAAAGATTAGATATGCGGATAAGGATTTGGCTGAGTTCAAAATCCTTATCGAAGAAAAGATAGTAAAGGCGAACAGGCATTTAGAATTGCTCAAAAGTTCGTACATGAACGATGGCAATAATGGCACCGATGATACATCACCTACGTTTAAGGCTTTTGAAGAAGGTTCGGAAACCATGAGTAAGGAAGCGAATACACAACTAGCCATACGTCAGGAAAAATTTATAAGGGATTTAAAAAATGCCTTGTTGCGCATAAATAATAAGACCTATGGTGTTTGTCGAGTAACAGGCAAGCTTATCAACAAAGAGCGCTTAAAGCTTGTTCCGCACGCTACCTTGAGTATAGAAGCAAAAAATATGCAATCATAGCTAAAACGCCTTTCGGGGCGTTTTTTAATTATAGGTGTTGAAAGTATTTCTGTTTTTTCTACTGTGTTTTATGGGTTCATTTGTTTTAGCTCAGAAAGAACTAAAAAGAACGATTAAAGCATCGTCCATTACCCTCCTACAGATTGATGTAGCAAACTGCTTTGAGGTAATGTTAGAAACGGGAAATACCGATAAAATAGTAATAGAAGCTAGATTAGAGGGTGAATACACCAAAGACCTTGAGATAGCCGTTTACCAAGACGGAGGCACCTTGGGTGTAGAAGCTGGTTTTATGACTAATTTTGTTAATCCCAATGACAAACTTAGTGCCCATAAAGTTGTTTCTATAGCCTTACATGTATTTTTACCTAAGTGGAAAAACGTTCAGGTGTACGGTACCAACACTAGGGTTATAGTTACGGGTAGTTATTCCGATTTAAGTATTATTTTGGCAGACGGGAACTGTGAGTTGAACCAGGTTTCCCAAAACGTTACCGTTAAGACACAGAGTGGAAACATTGTTTTAAAGGCCAAAACTGGCAGTGTAACGGCTTCTAGTAAATATGGGCTAGTGAGTCCTGTTGTTCTGCCTGCTGGTGAAAGCCATTATAATTTATCTACCGTGACGGGTAATATAGAACTAAAGAAACCCGAATAATATTTCTATTTTTGTCCTTTATTAAAATTTCATGAGTTTAAAAAAGTCCGCCCTGCTTATTTTATTGATTCTTGTTATAGATCAGTGGAGTAAAATTTATATTAAGACCCATTTTGTATTAGGAGAGTCTATTGACGTTTTTAATTGGTTCAAAATTCTCTTTATAGAAAATGAGGGTGCTGCATGGGGAGCAAAACTCAGTGATCTTTTTCCGATTTCTGATAGAATTGGAAAGTTGGTACTCACAATTTTTAGACTCTTTGCGATTTGTGGTATTGGCTATTGGTTGTATGATGTAATTCTTAAAAAAACATCTAGGACTTTAATAGTAGCTGTCTCATTAATTTTTGCTGGAGCCCTAGGGAATATAATAGACTCTGTTTTTTATGGTATGATTTTCAACGAAAGTTATAATGAGCTAGCTACCTTGTTTTCAGACGAGCCCTACGGTGGCGTTTTTCATGGAAAAGTGGTAGATATGCTCTATTTTCCAATGATAGACGCTACTTGGCCCGATTGGGTGCCGTACCTAGGAGGTCGTAACTTTAGATTTTTTGAACCAGTTTTTAATATAGCAGATACTGCCATTAGTACTGGGGTGGGTATTTTATTATTCTTCAATAAGAGGGCTTTTAAAGAAGAGATTGAAACAGAGGAAGTTGACTTAATAGAAGCAGCGGCTCAAAAAGCATTAAAGGAATAAAGTGTATTGGGGGTAACGCAGTAGTCCAATCTTACATCAGCGTGGTGAATATCTGTGATTGTTTCTTCGGCCTCAAAAAAAGAGAGCCCAATTTTTATAACGTTTTTACGGCACTGAGATAAAAAAGTGTCGTAAAATCCTTTTCCATACCCCACGCGATACCCGTTCTTGTCAAAGGCTAAAAGAGGAACAAAGACTACATCGATTTTATCTACGGAAATTGATATTCCGTCCAAAGGTTCGGGAACGCCCCAACTACTAACTGCAAATTTAGTATTATCGGTCAATAGAAAGTGTTGTAAATTATTGTAACCGAATACTTTAGGAACTAATATGTGTTTGTCCTTACCTTGTAAGATAGAGAGTATAGCAGAAGTATCTATCTCTTTTTTTTCTATTATCGGTAAAAAAATATGATAATAATCCAATTCCCAAACAGGTAAGGTTAAAAGTCTGTTTGCAATAGAAATACTTTGGTCGATGCCTTGGGCTTGGCTAAATGAATTGCGTCTTAAAATGTACGTTGCTCGTAATACCTTCTTCAACATAGTTGGAGAACTAATTCTACTGATACCGCTAGGATTTTACTCTTTACCTGCAACTGCAAAAAATACTTTAAAAAAAAGCATTAATATAAGATAGGTACCTAATGTGATTATATAACTTTCCATATTCGAAGGGTTTTTGAACATGCTAAATGTAAGAAAAATTATTATTAATTATCCTTGAAGTGTCGGTTTTTATCGATTAAATGCACAATTTTGATAAAAAATTAACAATTAAGCAAATAGTGGCTTTATATAAAAGATATAAGATTCTGAAAATCAATATATTGCGTTTTTGTCTATGATTATTGAAATATTCTTCAATATCCAAAAACCAACTAATTTAATAATAGTAGACTTTTGTTTTTGCGAATTAAGCAATTATTAGGCAACAAAATCAGAAGATACTAATTAGAAATCAGTCGATTTGTCGATGGTTATTATTTGAGACATATGTTATCAAGTAAGACTTTGATGAAAATTAACTTTTGTTGCGTTAAAATCGATAAAATCAGTCCACATTTTATAAAAAGAAAGTAATTTGAACTATATTCTTGAATCATCATTGTACATTTTTCAGTATGTCTCAAATTCCTATCGAAATTCAGTTAAAATCATTACCCACAGGCCCTGGCGTTTATCAATTTTATGATACAAACGATGTTATCTTGTATGTAGGGAAGGCAAAGAATTTAAAAAAACGGGTGACGTCGTATTTTACCAAAAACCACGAGTATGGGAAGACCCGGGTGATGGTAAAGAAAATCGACACAATAAAACATATTGTTGTACCTACAGAGTCCGATGCGCTGCTGTTAGAGAATAATTTGATAAAGGAATACCGTCCTCGCTATAATGTGCTGCTAAAAGATGATAAGTCCTACCCTTGGATATGTTTGAAAAATGAACGTTTTCCAAGGCTTTTCCCAACAAGACGAGTTATTAAGGACGGCTCTGAATATTATGGTCCTTACACCAGCATGAAAACTGTCAGAACCCTACTGGATCTTATAAAGAGCGTTTACCCTTTGCGCACCTGTAAATACGACCTCTCTAAGGAGAAAATTCAGAGCGGAAAATATAAGGTGTGTTTGGAATACCACCTAGGAAACTGCAAAGGAGCTTGTGAAGACTTGCAGTCCAATGAGGAGTATGATCGCCAGATAGCGGATATAAGAGATATCATAAAGGGAAATTTTAGATCGTCCCTGCTTTATTTCAAAGGGCAAATGAAACAACTGGCGGATGAGATGCGGTTTGAGGAAGCCCAACAAATAAAAGAGAAAATAGATGTTTTGGAGAACTATCAGGTCAAATCTACAGTGGTAAACCCAAAAATAAGTAATGTTGATGTGTTCTCCATAATTTCGGATGACGCTTTCGCTTACGTAAATTTTCTTCAGCTTTCCCATGGTTCTATTGTTAGGTCACATACCATGGAGCTAAAAAAGAAATTATCGGAAAAGGATGAGGAATTGTTGCAATTGGCTATAGTTGAAATAAGACAGCGCTTTAAGTCCCAGTCTAAAGAAATATATTTACCCTTTAGGGTTTCTGTGCCACAGGGTCTTCTGGTTTCTATTCCTAAATTGGGGGATAAAAAGCGCATTCTGGAAATGTCTGAACGTAACGCGAAATTTTTTAGACAAGAACGTTTTAATCAAATTAGGATTATTGATCCAGACAGGCATACCAATAGGATTATGGGGCAAATGAAGAAAGATTTGCGCCTTTCTTCTGAACCAAGGCATGTAGAGTGTTTTGATAACAGTAACATACAAGGGACGCATCCAGTAGCCGCATGTGTCGTTTTTAGGGACGGCAAGCCATCCAAAAAGGAATATAGACATTACAATATAAAGACTGTAGTTGGCCCTGATGATTTTGCCTCTATGGAAGAGGTTGTTTTTAGAAGGTATAAACGCCTACTGGAGGAAGAAATACCGCTGCCGCAACTTATTGTGATAGATGGTGGTAAAGGGCAATTGTCATCTGCGTTAAAGAGTTTGGATATGCTTGGGTTGCGAGGAAAGATAGCGATTATTGGTATTGCCAAACGACTAGAGGAAATTTATTTCCCAGAGGATTCTATTCCATTATATTTGGATAAAAAGTCCGAAAGTTTAAAAATCATACAGCAACTAAGAAATGAAGCCCACCGTTTTGGGATAACCCTCCATAGAAACAAGAGGAGTAAAAGTGCCATTAGTTCAGAATTGGAGCGTATTGAAGGGGTAGGAGAAAAGACGGCAAAGGAACTTTTAAAACGGTTTAAATCGGTCAAAAGAATAAAAGAAGCTACCATAGAAAACTTGAAAGAGGTGGTAGGAGATTCAAAAGCAAAGTTAATATATGGGTCTTTTAATAGAACATAATGGCGATAGGCTTTCCATTGGAGTAAGGATGGTATGCATTGTTTTGTTATGCTTTGTAGCTGTAGTGCAAGCACAGGATACAATTGAAGCAGGCGACAAAAAAATTGGACTTGTCTTAAGTGGCGGGGGAGCCAAAGGCTTGGCTCATATTGGTGCGCTAAAAGTAATAGAGGAAGCTGGGGTAAAAATAGATTATATTGGAGGGACAAGTATGGGTGCGATTATTGGTGCATTATACGCCTCTGGGTATACGGCACATCAGTTAGACTCCATATTCCGTGCAACGGATTTCACCAGCCTTATTAGGGACAACCTACCTAGAAGTGCAAAGACCTTTTATGAAAAGGAAGATTCTGAACGCTATGCCTTAACACTCCCCTTCGATGGGTTTAAGGTCTCTGTTCCTCCTGCATACTCTGGCGGACAGAATATCTATAACGAGTTGGTGCGCATATTGTACCATGTAAAGGATATAAGGGATTTTTCCAAACTGCCCATACCATTTGTCTGTATTGCTGCCGATATTGAAACAGGGAATGAAGTGATTTTAAATTCTGGATACTTGCCCGAAGTAATTATGGCAAGTGGCACATTTCCTTCGCTTTTTGAGCCAGTAATCTTAGACGGTAAAGTTCTTATTGATGGAGGTGTGGTCAATAATTACCCTATAGAAAAGGTGAGGGCTATGGGGGCCGATATAATTATTGGTGTAGATGTACAGCACGGACTTTCTAATCGGGAATCGTTGCGCTCCGCAGCAGAAATCCTTTTACAGATAAACAATTATCAAACCGTAGCGGATATGGTAGAAAAATCTGCCGATACGGACATATATATAAAACCAAAAATCGAAGAATATTCGGTAATCGATTTTAACAAATCAGACGAAATCATCAAGGCCGGAGAACGTGCAGCTATAGCGATGTATAATGAGCTACAGCAAATTTCATCAACTATAGATAATGCAAAGCCCTTCGTAGAACCCTTTAAAGCAAAGGACTCTATTACCGTCAATAGACTTTTGATTAAAGGTGATAATATTCATACCAGAGGCTATGTTAAAGGGAAGCTCCGATTTAAATTAGGAAAGCCTATTACGTTTAACAATTTAAAACAAGGGATAGGCAACTTAAGTGCTACCGGTAACTTTCAAACAAACCGCTATAAGCTAGTTTCCAACGGTGAAGGTGATGTTTTAATTTTGAGTTTAGATGAAGCAGCGAATACTGCCTTCTTTAGGTTAGGAGGCCATTACGATGATTTGTATAAGAGTGCCGCCATCTTAAATTTTACAAAGAAAAATCTATTATTCAGGGACGATAGAGTATCTATGGATTTTATATTAGGAGACAACCCAAGGTACAATTTTGAATATTATATAGACAAAGGAAGTTATTGGAGTCTTGGAATCAATTCACGCTACAACGATTTTGAAAAAGAAATTGCTTTTAGTGTAATATCGGATAATTTTGAAGTGCCATCAGAGTTAAACATTAACACTATAAATTTAGATGTAACCGATATTACAAATCAGATATATATTCAGACCGTTTTACAAGAAGAATTCGCTTTTACTTTGGGTGCGGAATATAAATTTTTAAAGTTTAGCACCAGAACTTTAGGCGATTTGACGCAGGCCAATGCTTTGAATACTAACACTGTAGTTCTAGCAAATGATGCAAAAGGCAGAACTTTTTTTGAAAGAAGTAATTTTTTTAGTGTATTTGCAGGATTAAAGCTGGACACTTATGATGACAAATACTTTCCTACTAGCGGGTTGTTTTTCGAAGGTGATTTTCATTACTATCTTCTCTCCTCTGACTTCAATGAAAATTTTAAGGACTTCTCTGTTTCTAAGGCCAGAATGGGCGGAGCTTTTTCTATTCTTGATAATCTTTCTTTAAACGTAGAGACCGAGGGAGGTTTTAAATTGGGAACCTCTAGCGTAGCTTCATTTGACTTTGTTCTTGGCGGCTTTGGAACCAATCTAATCAATAACCTTGTTCCTTTTTATGGTTATGATTTTTTTAGTTTGCCCGGGAACAGTTTTGTAAAGGCATATGGTAGGTTGGATTACGAATTTGTTCCAAAACATCATTTTCTAGGTGCGGCTAACTTCGCCAATGTAGATGACGATATCTTTAGGACAGGGGAATGGTTTACCGCTCCTAATTTTTCCGGTTACGGACTCGGCTATGGTTGGGAGTCTTTTTTGGGCCCTGTACAGCTTATTTATTCTTGGTCTCCAGAAATCGACCGCTCCAATGTTTTTTTTAGTATCGGGTACTGGTTTTGAATTAGGATTCCAAGACATAATTCCTCTAGTTTAATATTATAGACCTTACTTGTAGTGTATTAAATTCACTTTGTTTTTGCTCTTTTCTCTTAACGAATTCATAATAATCCATGGGAATTGTAAATTAGTGTTAAGGTAAGCGTTAAAGTACGTTAAAGGCTACTTTAGTTACTGATCTATGCTTTAATTTTGATACAGAGAGGGGTGGTTCCCTCACAACTTTAAGTATTGGTTTTTCATAATTTAAAGTTTGGTTGGTTATTTAGGAAAAGCCTGGTTTTAAAACCGGGCTTTTTTTCATACAATACTTTTGAATAAAATTTGTTTACATTATTGTTAAAGGTATATGTGGTAGTTCACATATTTCTAACTTTAGTCTAAAATGTAAATTATGAAGAGAGTTTATATCCTTGTTTTTTTTATTGCTTGTGTTGGTGTAACCGGACAAGAAATTGAATCTACTTTTAAACCTGGAGAGTGGCTTAAATTTAGACTGCATTATGCTTTTTTGAATGCGAGTTATGCCACGCTGCATGTAAAACAAGCTAAGATTGGCGACAGGTCGGTTTATCGTGTTGTTGGCCATGGCAAAACTACTGGGTTTGCAAGTTTTTTCTTTAAGGTAGATGACACCTATGAAAGTTATTTTGATAAGGAAAATGGTAGGCCATATAAGTTTATAAGAAAAACAAATGAGGGCGGCTATACCAAGGATATGGAAATTAATTTTGACTATGAGAACGACAAAGCCATTTTAAACGATAAGAAAAACGAGAAAAAGTTTAATTTTACGATACAGGACGGAATGCAGGATTTAGTTTCTGCTTTTTACTATTTGCGAAATAATTATGAGGCAGAAGATCTTGTAAAAGGACAGAGTATAGAATTAAAACTTTTATATGATGATGATGGTGTTTTTAATTTTAAGCTAAAATATTTAGGAAAGGAAGTATTAAAAACCAAATACGGTAAGGTAGAATGTCTTAAGTTTAGACCTTTGGTGCAATCCGGTAGAGTTTTTAAAGAGGAGGAGAGTCTATCCCTTTGGGTTTCCAACGATGCTAATAAGATTCCGATTAGAATCAAGGCAGATTTGGCTGTTGGAGCCATAAAAGCGGATTTAGATGGCTACAATGGGCTAAAGCACCAGTTTAAAATAATAATGGATTAACTAAAAATGGAGGAAAAAGAGCGAATTCGTTCCCAAATTGAAAAGCTTGCCGATAAGTATAAGGATTCAGGTCAGGATTTAAGCTCTTATTTAGATGGTCTGCTGTACCAGCGCTATCTTACCTATTGGGATTATATTCATTTAGATACCTTATTAAGCCTTCAAGTACCAAGAACCCATTTCCCAGATGAGGAAATCTTCATCATGTACCACCAGATTACGGAGCTTTATTTCAAGCTCATTCTACACGAACAGAAGCAGTTGGTAGATGATAAATCACAAAAACTATCTTTTTTTATTGAAAAGGTAAGGCGTATCAATAGTTATTATACAGCTCTTATTTCCTCTTTTGGCATTATGATAAAAGGAATGGAAAGGGAGCAATTCTTGCAATATAGAATGGCCTTGTTGCCGGCAAGTGGATTTCAGTCGGCCCAATACAGAATGATAGAGATTTACGCAACCGCAATGGAACATTTGGTGCATCATACCCAACGAGATGCTTTTTCATCAAAAAACACGATAGAGGAACTTTACGAAAATATTTATTGGAAAAAAGGGGCAACAGATATTACCAGTGGGGAGAAAACCTTAACCTTAAAGCAGTTCGAGTATAGATATACGCCTAGGTTAATACGTATTGCTAGGCAGATGGAGGACTCAAATATTTATCATAAGTACTTGGCCTTACCTAAGATTCACCGAGATAACCAAGAGCTTATAGCATCTTTAAAAGCGATGGATTTGAATGCGAATGTCAACTGGCCCTTAATGCATATGGGTTCTGCACACAGATATTTGGGTATCGAAGGAAGTAGTATAGATGCCACAGGAGGCACTAATTGGAAGGAATATTTGCCTCCAAGTTTTCAGAAAGTGATATTTTTTCCAAAAATATATTCAAAACAAGAGACGAACGATTGGGGTAAACAGTGGGTAGACCATATCTTTAACCCTGAAAAAAAGTAAATAGAAGGAATGCAGAAATATTGGGGCGCATTGTTGGCACTTGCAGTGCTTTTTTCGTGTAAAACGGAACAAAAAAAAGATACAGAAGAAATTACGCAGTTACCTGTAATAGAAAAACCAGTTCCTAAATCATATGGGTTTAATTTAAAGGAATTTTCCGTTATCCGTGATACAATTAAAAGAGGTGACAGTTTTGGGAAATTAATGATAGATCATGAGGTAGACTACCCCAAAATCGTTGCAGTAGCCAAAGAGTTCAAAGATACATTTGATGTAAAACGAATAAAGATAGGAAAGCCTTACGTGATCTTAAAGTCAAAGGATACGACACAGACCACTCAATTTTTCATTTATGAAAATGATAGAATTAACTATACGGTAGTAGATTTACGAGACACAGTACAAGCTTATACCAGCAGAAAAAAAATTAAATACGTGCAGCGAGAAGTTGCAGGTATTATTGCGAACAACCTTTCCGAATCTTTGGATACGCTTGGGGTAGATTACGCAGTAACCATAGCTCTATCTGAAATTTATGCTTGGACCATTGATTTTTTTAAACTCGAAAAAGGGGATAAGTTTAAGATACTGTATAAAGAGCGGTACATAAACGATAGTATTTATGCTGGTTTTGAACCAATTGAAGCGGCCTATTTTGAACATAAAGGAAAACCTATTTATGCCTTTGCCTATGAGACTGACTCCCTAAAACAGATTACGGATTATTTTGATCAAGAAACGAATAATCTTCGGAGTACGTTTTTAATAGCACCTATAAAATTTGGCTACAGGGTATCATCAAGATATAACTTAAAAAGGCGTATCGCTTATTATGGTTATAAGATTAGACCCCATAAAGGAACAGATTACGCAGCGGCTATAGGAACGCCTATCGTTGCAACCGCAGACGGTACTGTTAGCGAGTCTACCAGACGAGGAGGTAACGGCAGGTATGTAAAAATTAAGCATAACGGCACCTATAGCACCCAGTACCTGCACATGAAAAAGCAAAAGGTAAAAAAAGGAGAATACGTGCGCCAAGGTGATGTTATTGGCTGGGTAGGAATGACAGGGAACACCGGAGGCCCACATGTGTGTTATCGGTTTTGGAAAAATGGAGTACAAGTAGATCCGTTGCGTGAAAAATTACCTGCTGCAGAACCTATCTCAGATGCCATCAGAGAAACTTATATGGCGTATATTGACCCTTTGAAGACACAATTAGATTGTATAGAATATAGGGTCTTGGAAAATGAAGAAGAGAATTTAATAACCCTGAACGAATAATATGTGCCTACCTAAAATTGACCCAACCAATACAAAAGCTTGGGCCAAGTTAACAGCTCACTATAGCAACACAAAAACAGATGAACTTAAAAATTACTTTCGTAGCGATTCTGGAAGAGCATCTAAGTTTAGCCTAAAATGGGACGATTTTTTATTCGACTATTCTAAAAACCGTATTTCGGAAGAGACGGTATCCTTATTATTGGAGCTTGCAGACGAAGTAAAATTAAAAGAAGCTATGACTGCTTGTTTTGAGGGTGAAGCGATAAACCAGACAGAGGGTAGGCCGGTATTGCATACTGCATTAAGGGCGAAAAAAGACGACATAGTAACGGTCGATAGTATAAATGTAGTCCCAGAAGTGTATGAAGTAAAGCAAAATATTAAGACCTTTACCGATGCCGTTATCAATGGGGATAAGAAAGGATTTACCGGCCAAGCGTTCACAGATATTGTAAATATAGGAATTGGTGGCTCCGATCTTGGCCCTGCCATGGTAACCGAAGCTTTAAAATTTTATAAGAATCATTTAAAAGTTCATTTTGTAAGCAATGTAGATGGAGATCATGTAAACGAGGTGCTAAAAGAGCTAAACCCTGAAACTACCTTGTTTGTTGTGGTGTCTAAAACATTTACAACCCAAGAGACTTTAAGCAACGCTACCACAATCAAGAAGTGGTTTTTAAATTATGCTACCCAAGAAGATATAGCCAAACATTTTGCTGCGGTATCTACGAATACAGACAAGATAAAGGAGTTCGGAATTTCAGCGGATAATGTATTCCCCATGTGGGATTGGGTTGGAGGGCGTTTTTCCTTGTGGAGTGCCGTAGGTCTTTCTATTGCTTTGGCCGTTGGCTATGAGAATTTTGATAACCTTTTAAAGGGTGCCAATGATATGGACACCCATTTTAAGGAAGCTGACTTTTCTAAAAATATGCCAGTAATCATGGCGCTTATAAGTGTTTGGTATACTAATTTTTATGGTACTGAGACAGAGGCTATTATACCTTACACTCAGTATTTAAGTCGATTTTCTGCTTATTTACAGCAGGGCATGATGGAGAGTAACGGAAAAAGTGTAGATAGGAATGGCAACAGAACCACCTACGAAACTGGAACTATAATTTGGGGAGAACCTGGTACGAATTCACAACATGCGTTTTTTCAGTTGATGCATCAAGGCACGAAACTAATCCCTACAGATTTTATCGGGTTTAAACAGTCTTTGCATGGGAATGCCGGTCATCATAATACGTTGATGGCTAATTTCTTTGCACAGACCGAAGCTTTAATGAACGGGAAGACCAAAGATGAAGTGATATCGGAGCTAAAAGCTAAAGGATACTCGAAAGAAGAAATAGATGCGTTAGCAGCGTATAAGATTTTTGAGGGAAATAACCCTACCAATACCTTTTTGATAGATAAACTTACACCCGCCTCTCTTGGGGCTTTGATTGCCCTTTATGAGCATAAGATTTTTGTTCAGGGAATTGTTTGGAATATATTTAGTTATGATCAATGGGGTGTAGAGCTAGGAAAACAATTAGCTGGAACCATTTTAAAGGAGATAAAAGGTTCGGATATTGCTGATCATGATGGGTCTACACTGCAGCTTCTTCAATATTTTAAGAATTAATTCAGCTTGTTTGTCGTTTTTTAAGACTTCTTGGTAACTTCTTCGTTTTCAGGGTTTCCTTGGTGTTTTTAACTTAATCTTAAGAAGGCTGATTTAACGTTATCTTAACGTAAGAAGTTCAAAAATACAGGACTTTTGCAACCAGTTAAAACTAACAAACACTTAGAAAAAATGAAAAAAATTTATTTTGCATTTGTAGTCCTTTTACTGACGGCAAGTGCTTTTTCGCAAGGGGTTACGACCTCTGCGATTGGTGGTAAAGTCACTGATGATTTAGGAGAGCCTTTACCAGGAGCAAGCGTAGTTGCTATTCATACACCATCCGGAACTAAATATGGTGCAGCTACAGATTTTGATGGTTTTTACCGTATCCGCGG
>JBLHNI010000038.1:0-15486 GCA_047650615.1 Maribacter sp. | reverse complement strand
GTGAGGTAGAGCTTCACAACAGGATTCTGTTGACCGATATTGCCGAAACCCTAGATGTCTCTATAGATACTATTCGGCGGGACGTGAAAGAACTGGACTTGGATAAAAAACTAAGAAAGGTTCATGGGGGTGCCATTTCTTTAGGATTTACGACTAATAGTGTTAGAAACCAAAATATCTATGCATTAGATCAGAAAAGAGTCATCGCCCAAAAAGCAGCAGCTATGCTTAAGAATGGCGCTGTTGTTTTTATCGATGGAGGTACGACTTGTTTAGAATTGGCGCAGCTTATTCCGGAAAATATAGACCTTACTTGTTTTACCATTAGTTTACCCGTAGCTATGGAATTGTCCAACAAACCAAATGTTACTGTAATTATGATTGGGGGACAAATTGCAAAAGAGTCTCAAATTGCCATAGGAGCCAATACCATTCATAATCTAGCAGAAATTAGGGTAGATTTTAGTTTTATAGGTACAGGTTATGTAGATGCCATGTACGGGCTTACAGAGTTTGATTGGGATATTGTACAGATTAAAAAAGCAGTAATTAAAGCTTCTAAAAAAACGGTTCTATTATCTATTTCAGAAAAACTAAACTCTCAACACCGCTATAAAACCTGTGATATCAATACTATAAACACCATGATCACAGAGTTAGACCCAAATAATGACTTGTTAAGTGCATTCAAAAACCATGATATAAAAATTTTATAAATATAAAATGAAGTATACAAAAATTACGGAGACCCCATCACATTATAACGACTTAGATCAAATGGACACCGAGACCATTTTACAATCCATGAACGATGAAGATAAGAAAGTCGCATTTGCCGTTGAAAAAGTGATACCGCAAGTCTCCAAACTGGTTGATGCTTTGAGTGAGCGTTTTGGAAAAGGTGGTCGATTATTCTATATAGGTGCTGGAACAAGCGGACGATTGGGTATTCTGGATGCCTCTGAAATTCCGCCTACGTTTGGTTTGCCTCACGAACGTGTTGTTGGAATTATTGCTGGAGGAGACACTGCCATTCGAAAAGCGGTAGAAAATGCCGAAGACGATACACAACAAGCTTGGTTGGATTTAAAAGCGCATAATATTAATAATACCGATGTACTTGTTGGTATTGCTGCATCAGGAACTACACCTTATGTTATAGGTGGACTAAAAATGGCCAGAGCGGAAAAGATACTAACTGCATGTGTAACCAATAATCCTGGTTCCCCAGTTACCGAAGCGGTAGACATTGCCATTGCGGTAAATGTTGGTCCGGAGTTTTTGACGGGAAGTACGAGAATGAAAAGTGGGACGTCTCAAAAATTGGTTTTGAACATGATATCAACGGCCTTAATGATCAAAATTGGAAAGGTGAAAGGGAATAAAATGGTCAATATGCAACTAACCAATGATAAGTTAGTTGATCGTGGTACCCGCTATATCGTAGAAGGATTAGGGGTTGATTATGAGGAAGCTGAAAAGTTGTTGAAAACCCACGGGTCTGTAAAAAATGCATTGGAGGCTGGCTCTAAGTAAATGATACTGCCTTCCTTGTCTTATAAATAAATCCTATTATCAGATTTGATAATAGGATTTATTTGCAGGCTTAACTTAATAACTTGTTTGACTAAAACTACTTCTGAATATTAGCTACTTCTTTTTCTGTTACGATCCTATCGGAGGTGTTTCCCCAAGAGTTGGAGATATAGTTCATCACATCCGCCACCTCCTCATTTTCTAGACCTAGGCCAGCCATAGCACTGTTGTAGGTTATTCCGTTTACAGTAATCTCACCCTGTAAGCCGTATTTTATAGCCCTTATGCTCTCTCCTCTTTTGTTCATAAGATAATCCGAACTCGCCAATGGCGGAAAGGTATGCGCAACACCTTCCCCTTTTTGTAAATGGCAGCTTACACAAAAATCCGCGTAGATTTCTCTACCGCGTTCCATACTTTCCTTTAATTCAGAGTCTTGAAACAGAGACATGCTGGTAAAAACAACAGCAAAAAGATAAATAGGTACAAGTATTTTCATAAACTAGTTGTTTTTAGGCACTAGTTTATAAATACCCTTACCTTCTATGGCTACGTAAATAAGTCCGTCTGGTCCTTCTCTAACATCTCTCACTCGTCCTTTACCTTCCATAAGTTTTTCTCTAGAAACAACCTTATTGCCATCCATAACCAAACGTTCCAAATATTGAAACGCCAGCGATCCCACTAATAAACTGCCTTTCCAATCTGTATATTTGTTAGAGGTTACAAAAGCCATACCACTTGGAGCTATAGAAGGAACCCAATAGTACAGAGGTTGCTCCATCCCTTCCATTTCTTTTTGTTCGGTAATAGGTGTCCCGCTGTAGTTAATTCCATAGGTAATCAATGGCCAGCCGAAATTGGCACCTTTCTTAATAATATTTATTTCATCACCCCCTCTTGGGCCATGCTCGTGGTCCCAGATTTCTCCGGTTTCTGGATGTGTAATCAATCCTTGAGGATTTCTATGTCCGTAGCTGTATATAGCGGTTTTTGCTCCATCTCTTCCAACAAAAGGATTGTCTTTTGGTACACTGCCGTCATCCATCAATCGATAGATTTTACCGCAATCACGGGTGATATTTTGCGGATTGTCGTCTCTAGCGCCCCGGTCACCAACGGAAAAATAGAGATACCCTTCTCTATCAAACGTAATCCTTGAGCCAAAATGCTGACCTTTGGTGGTGTTTGGACCCGCTTTATATAGCAATTGGTTTTCAACCAGAGTATCATCTTTAAGTTTTGCTCGCATAATAGCCGTATTGCCGCCTTTTGCATCTCCTTCCTCTGAGGTATATGAGAGGTAAAGCCATCCGTTCTCCCCATAATTAGGATGTAATTTCACATCCAAAAGTCCGCCTTGCCCGCGTTGATAAACTTCAGGTGTATTACCGATTATCGACTTTTTCCCATTAGAAAAATGAATTAATTCACCAGATTTTTCTGTAATTAAAACACTGCTGTCTGGAAGGAACGCAAAGCCCCATGGAATCTGTAGCTCATCGACGAACAGTTCAGCTGTAAAAGGAACATTGTCGGGTGCAATAGCTTTATTTCCAGGGTCTTGAGCGCAAGAAAAATTAAGCATTATAACGAATAAATACAAGGAAATCATACTATTTTTCATAAGCCAACGTTAGAACTTTGTTATAAGGTATTACAATAATTTTTAAAGATAAACAGAAATTATAAGTATAAACAATTACACCAAAGAATCTTAAAGATCCCAAATCGTTAACGTTCACACCAAAACTCTACTTAACCTATGCGCTCAAAAAAACCGTGGTATACGCTGTGTGCTTTGTTGCTGATACTAGTATCGGCAATCGGTTCTTCCGCTATTGCAAATTCTAAAGTCCGTGTGATTTTTGAAGAAGCTACCAATGTACTTGAAAAGGTAGTTGTTGGTAATGAATTTGATTCTAAAACTACCAACTACAACAGAGCAACTTCAGTCAACACTCATAATAAATTTAACAAAGTCTTTACTGGTAGCATTACGCTGTCAGCTCCTATGTTCTCTACTATAGTACAGGGTGCAGATGAAGAAGTAGGTTGCAGTGTTCAAGGATTTACAGTAGCTCGGTTTAATCTCTGCGGGGATTTTGATGACCGTACCGTTAGTCTTTCAGGGGGACCGTACGGTGCTGTTTCTTGGCAAATTTTGGGTGGTTTATGTGCACCCGATATTAATGAAGACTGTCCCAATACCGGTTCTTGTTATACTGAAGTAGCGACAGGCCCTACATTTAATTTGGATGCCAGTACCGTTCCAGCTACAACTGGAGCAGAATTTAGAGTTGTTGCCGACGGTCAAACCTTTTATTTTAAGGTAAAGAAAAGTACCATTACCCAAACGTTTGTAAAACAAGATAATATTTGTGGTGTACTAGGTAGAATACAGATTACCAATCTGTCTAGTGCCTATGAATTTAGTATGGATGGTGGTACTTCTTGGCAAGGACCTATATTTCGGAATCTAGGTCCTGGAACATATAATGTTAGGGCAAGGCTTCAAAATACGGCTAACACGTGTGAATATCCTTATGAACCAATTACCATTAATCAACTAAATATTGGTATTCAGGCAACATTTGTAGATGCCCAATGTAGTGGGGATACAGGAAGTATTACGGTAACGGCAACTAATGTGCCCGGCCCATACAAGTACACCTTGCTAAACTCTAGCGGTGTTGCGCAGGAGTTTACCGCTTTTATTCCAGATAATCCATACACCTTTTCTGCAGTAGGTTTTGGAACGTATACCGTTCAGGTAGAGACACAACAATGTACAGGAGATCCCTTAAATGGGATTAACTCTCCTAGGCAATCTTTGGACACTTCTGGTAATCCTATACGAATAGGAGCTGGCTTAAATGCCTTGGATGCATCAACTGAGGTGAACAGCAGTTTTGGTTGTGCCACCATTAGTGACGTGGATATTACTTTAAATACCAACGGAGGCTCAGCGCCCTATACTTTTACTGTAAATGGAGGGGCTGTACAGCCTTCTTTTGGAGATGCAGTCAGTAATTTCGGAACTACCGTGTTCAACGTTACATCGGCAGGAACCTACGATTTTATAATTACCGATAGTAATGGCTGTTCCATAACAGCATCTTCTAATGTAGAAGAATTATTGCCGCCAGATATTACAGTTAGTGGTTTGGACGGTACCTGTAGTAATGGAGGTGCCCAAATCAATTTTACGGTTAACGATGCTAGGGGGTATAACCTTTCTTATAGGGTAAATTCAGGTGATGCATGGGTGACCACACCACAGATTTCCGTGCCTTCGGGTAACTACCCAGATATTGAAGTTCGGTACCAACAAGGTGGTTTTGAATGTGTATTGCCTTTGCCTACGGTAGCAGTAACGAATGTTGGTGTTATTTCTGGCAGTTCCGCTAAAATATTCGATGTTACCTGTGATGGTAGTGGCGGAACTATTGGCGGACAAATAGACTTTTCAGGACCCTTTACAGGAGGATCTGGAAGTGGTTATGTGTTTAGTATCGATGGAGTAAATTTCACAAGTACCACATCGTATACTGGTTTGGCCGCTGGAACGTACACCCCCATAATTCGTGATGGAGGAGGCTGCCGTTTAGAATTGACGCCTATGAATATCTTAGGCGTTGATCCTCCTACAGATTTAGATTTTGTACAGGACAATGTGAATTGTGCCGTTGGTACTTCGGATGTTATATTAACAGCTACTTCGAATGTTAATATTGCAAGGTATGAGGTTATTAGCCCTACGCCTGGCTTCGATAATGATGGGGACAATACAAATAATATTATCACAGGATTAAGCACTGGAACCTCCTATATATTTCAAATTACCGATGACAATGGCTGTACCTATACAGAAGGATTTAGTCCCGTCGTAGTAAGTTCTGTTCGTGCAAGGGTAATGGCTGGAGGAGATTTAAGGGTATGTAACGGTGCTTCGGATGGCACAGGAACTTTTATTATCGATGGGTTTGCAAATAGCTACACTTATGAAATTAACGGCGGTGGTATAATAGGACCGCAAAACGATACCGAGGTAGATTTACCTTTATCCGGAGCTGGCACCTATACGATAACAGTAACAGATTTTGACACGGGATGTACCACTACGGCTTCTTTTGATATTGAAGAGGCAGTTGTACTTGATCTAAGCAGTAGCACGGTAACTCCGATGAATTGTGCCAACGGCAGCATAGGCAGGGTAAGAGCTAATACTACAGGTGGTTGGGAAGGTAACAGGTATACGCTTACACCTCCTTCTGGCCCTTCTATTGGTCCTAGATCAGGAAGAACCTTTAATACTCTTACCCTTGCCGGCACTTATACATTATTGGTTGAAGATGCCGAAGGTTGTACGGATACGTTCACTTTTGATTTAACACCAATAGACGCTCCCATACTTAGTTTGGATAATGCAGCCTCAAATTTTTGTTATGTTCCTAGTACGGGTGCTACCGCAGTAGTTACTTCAAATGCAGGTACGGCAGCATTAGGAACCCATCAATATAGAATAAACGGAAGTACCTTACAACCAAATGGTACTTTTACAAATCTTACCCCTGGTACCTATACTATTGAGGTGGTAGATGCTAATAACTGTAGTGATTCCATAACTATTACTATAGCGCAGCAGTTAAGGATCAATACCAGTATAGTAACTGAAATCCCTTGTGGAGGTGCTCCGGGACAAATTCAAGTACAGGTAACGGGGGGGTATGCTTCGGGAGCAGGTGTGTATGAGGTTAGTGCTGACAATGGAGCTACGTTTGGAGCACAGGTACCATATACCTCAAGTACGTTTTTATACGATACGACAGTAGATGGCACCTATATCTTTAGAATTACCGATAATAACGTTGCGAACGCAGGATGTGAAGCATCTTCAGCTCCTCTCATTCTAAACCCACCTGTTAATATAGCAGCGGCCTCTGCAATAATAAGGCCGGTAAGTTGCGGTCAAACAAGTAATGGTGTAGTTACTATTATACCCAATGCTACTAGTGGTATTCCACCATATGAAGTCAATTTTAACGGATTGGGTTGGAGTAACCAAACCGTATATTCCAATTTATCTGTTGGTAACTATCCTTATTTGGTTAGGGATTCTAGAGCTTGTGAGACTGTACCTGATGCTGCTATAATAGCACTGGATAATACTACGCCGCCAGATGCTAGCGTTTCAGAACAACCTGCTTTATGCGATGGTAGTGGTACCTTAAGTGGTGGAATCGTAATTAATGGAGTTTCTGATGGTCTTGCTAATTTTGATTTTAGAATTGAGGATACCACAGGAACGGAAATTGTAAGGCAGGAGAATGTAGACCCTTCATTATTCCCACTTTCTATTTTGGATGTCGATTTGGTTCCTGGGGATTACACGGTTATTACACTTGATGCTAATGGTTGTACTGATATTGATATTGTTACCATTACTTCCAATGAAGTGGTGATAACCCCAATACCACCGCCGCTTCCACCAACCTGCGATGATAGTGCGTTTACTTATGCGGTTAGCCTTAGTGGAGGTTCAGGCGCCTATGAAATAAGGTTGATTCAACAACCATCGTTCTACCCTCTAAACAATACGCCAGGTGTTAATGATCATACGTTTAGTAATACTACTGATGGTATTCAATTTGGTATCGCTTATACCGTTCAGGTAAGGGATACCGGTACAGGATGTATTTATGAGCAAGAAATCCCTCCTATTGACGCTCCTTCTACTTTGGATATTACGGCTAATTCAACTCCAGGAGCCTGCGACCTTAATAGGAACGGGGAGTTAACTTATGAGGTTACAGGGTATGCAATTGGTAATCAGCTTCGGATAGAATTACTGGATAATGATACCAATACGACAACTGTTTTAATTCCGTCGGTGACCACGGTAGCTATACCCTTTATTGGTTCCCATCCAGAATTACCAGGAGATTATCAGATAATTGTAGTTAATTTAACAGATACATGTAGAGCTGCTGTAGGTATTGTAATTGACCAAAATTTACCGGCAATCGATATCATTTCAGATGTTCCTGCCAACTGTAATTCCTTCGGTCAAATTACGGTACAGGGACGTGGAGGTGCCGGAGGCCCTTATGAATATGCATTTGTAATTAATGGAGTGCCAGAACCTGTATATCCTACCGGTTATGATATTGAAACGACTTTCGTGGCAGCAGCAGGCGATTACGACGTGTATGTTAGGGATGCTAGCGGTTGTACTTCATTTGATATTGCTACCGTTATACAATTAGATCCAGACTTGCCTGCGCCAACCTTTACGGTTATAAATCAGTGCGACCCTACGTCTACATCCTTTGACATTACGGTTCGGATGCCCGACACCGTAAATACACCAAGATTTACCTTGGCTGGAAATGAACAACCTGCTAACTTAGTAGGAAGTTTTTGGGAGCATACTTATACGGTACATAGTCCAGGTGATTATATTGTAGATGTCGTTGATGCAAATGGCTGTAGCAGTCAGGGAATTGCGACTGTGTTTAACTTCCTTTCTGCTTTTGCCGAGTTTACCTCAGAATCTACCTGTAATGATGCAGATAGCGAAATCACAATAACTACTTTTGGTGGGAGCGGCGATTTTAGTTTTGTCCTCACAGGTATTGATTATAATTCTGGAGCTGTAGGTCCAATTACACAAATAAATAACCCTGTTTTTAGTGGTTTGGAACCTGGAAATTATGAAGTGTTAATTACGGATAGGATTGTAAATGATGGTAGCGGATTTTGTGAATTTAATGTTACGGATATTAATTTAAACCAGGCTGCTCAACCGGTTATACTAGCAGAAATAGCTACTGATATTAGCTGTCGTAATGCCAATGATGGGACTGTGGAAGTCGTGATAGGCCCAGCTAATGCTTTGGTGCCATTTACTTCTGAGGATAATCCAATAACCTATATTTTAAACAACCTTACGACTGCGGCTGAACAGGACAGAAACAATACAGGATCTTTTTCAAACCTGGCAGCAGGTGATTATCAGGTTCAAGTATTGACCGCACGAGGATGTGAAGTAGCGTCTGCCATACACACTATTAATAACCCACTTGATTTTAGTATAACGGCAGCAGCTCCCGATTTTGCTTGTGAACTAGGGGCCAATAGATTTAGTTCTACTGTTATTACTGTTTCGGTAGTTGATGTTGGCACGCTAGGCTCAGGATATCAGTATAGTATAACAGGATTTTATAATTATCAAACGGCACCAACGTTTGAGATTGTAGATAATGGAGCAGCTCAGAATATTACCGTATACGCAATAGATGGTAATGGTTGTCAAACCACTTTTAATGTACCAACCATCAATCCGCCCACAGATGTAGTCTCAACTATCATTGCTGTAGATGCTTTAAACTGTAGGGATGATGAACGTGTACGAATACAGGTAATAGGTACTGTCGATTTTACGGTCTCTGTGGTTTCTATTGCTGCTGTTTTGCCAGTAACCAATACTCTTGGAGATAATTTTGCCGATATCTTTTTGCCAACTGCGGGGGACTATCTATTTGAAATTACCGATAATAGTGGTGGATGCACATATCCGTTGCCTACCCACACCGTAAACGAACCGATTTCGCCTTTGACATTTATTAGTGAGGCAGACCCAGTCAGCTGTTTTGGCGCTAACGATGGGGAACTCTTTATTGAAATAACAGATTATATTGGGACTTTTGACTATACGGTTTATATGGTAGATGACATTGCCCGAACAACACCCATTGCCAACGGTAGTTTTGACACAAATAATTTTCCTGATATTAATGGCGATGCTGCAAGAATTTTAGGACTGCCAGGCGGTAACCTTATTGTTGAGGTGGTTTCCACGGCTATGCCTTTTTGTTTCAATAACAGTAATGTTGCCAACATTAGAACACCTAACGGGGCTTTGCAGGTGTCTGCCGTACCCGTAGGTAATGTAGGTTGTGGTAATACGAAAGGAGAAATAGAAGCTATAGGCCAAGGTGGATGGGATGCTTTTCCTTACGAATATAGATTAATGCAAAGTGCCGATGCAGGCACTACCTATAGTACGGAGGTTGCTCCCTTTTCTACAATAAATGAGTTTACTGGACTAGCTTTTGGATTCTATCAAGTAGCAATTACAGATGTAGAAGGTTGCATCGATACAGTTGATATCGAATTAGTGGAAGTACCCCAAATTGATGCGGGTATACGGCAACCACAAGGCTTGGATTGCCCCAATGGGAACAATGCAGTTTTAGAGACCTTTGATCCATCAACAGGAGATGCTATTACGGCAACTCCCGGCGCTACCGGTGGGTTTGCAGGTGCTGGATACAACTATAGGTTACTATACTTAAATGAAAATGATAATACAGATATTCATTCGACTAGTGGACTCCAGAATTCTCCTACGTTTATTGGCGCTAGTGGCGGGTTCATTAGTGCTGGTTGGTATGCCATAGAGGTCTCGTCCAGTTTTGACTGTTTGTTTGTAACGGAACCTTATTTTGTGAATCCACCACCACCAATAGAACCCTTATTGGTGCAAACACGTGTGCCTGGCTGCGGAGGAGACGGAGAAATGCGTTTGACTATTGAAAATCCTGACCCTTTGTTTAATTACCAGTATTTACAGATAGAAAATGGTGTAGCTGCAGGTGCATATATAAATATGGTCGGAACATCAGGTTTAATACCTGGGGTACAGGGAATCACGTACCAGTTTGATGTTAGAAAGATTAATGCATTAAGTACTTGTTTTCCAGTACGTTCCAACGGCATTACTATGACCGATGCAACGGGGATTACCATTTTGCCTAATCTTCCAGATGATATTTCCTGTGCCTCTGAGTTGGACGGTAGAATAGAGTCTTTTGTGAATGGCGGAGTGGGAGACGATCTTTTCTATCTTTATATGGGAGACCCGGTAGACGCATTTAACCCAGCAGCTACAGCTACTTTAATTAGGGGCCCACAAGCGGATGGAACTTTTGAAGGACTGCCACAAGGAGCTGCCTATTATATTTCAGTAACTAGCGGTGCTACGTGTATGGATGTTGTAGGACCCTTTGAAATAGAAAGGCCAGACCCTATTGTTTTTGATGCGAACCCTACGCCAGTAACATGTAACGGTGAAGAAGACGGTACCATAACCGTTGCCGTACTTTCTGGTGGTGTTGGTCTTACTCAATTTGCCATAGCGCCAAACTTCAATGAATTCTTTAGTGATTCGGGAACTCCAGGTGTTTATACCTTTGAGGATTTGGCTGCTGGTACATATGAAATTCTAATACAGGACGAAAACGGATGTTTTGAAAAAGACTTTATTACCGTAACGGAACCTGATGAATTACAGGTGGTAAATATACAGACGACACCTGAATTATGTATCGGCGCAAACGATGGTACTGCTATATTTGAAATTACAGGAGGCATCGCGTTCAATGACCTTTTGATAAGTCCTAATCCATACTTTGAGTATAAAGTTGAAATGATCAATCCAATTGATGAAACAGGGACTGGTACTTTTGGTCCGTATGTTGGAGAATTATTAGAGAACTTACAAGGAGGAGCCTCCTATATCATCTCTGTCCAAGATGCTAATTTTTGTATGACTACGGAATTGTTTACGGTTGGTATCGGCGTAGATTTGTCTGTAGAACCTATAGTCCAATACGGTTGTGAAGGAATCTTTCCGAATAGTACGGTGACCCTTCAATTACAGGATAATAGTCTTATGAATGACATGATGTTTGCTTTAGACCCTGTAGACCCAACCGATGCTATCACTGCTTTAGCGGGAGTGGACAATGTCTGGGGTAATTTGCCTGCTGGGGACCACACGGTGCATATATACCATCAAAATGGGTGTGCCATATTCGTTGAGTTTACTGTTGATGCTTATGACCCGTTAACATTGACGGCAATAAAAACAGGTCCTAATGAAATGGAAGTAACTGCCGAAGGTGGTTATGGAGGCTATGAGTACTTCTTTAATGGGGATTCTTATGGAAATGTGAATACGTTTACCACCAACGAAAGTATGACGGTTAATGCTATAGTCGTAGATGCAAATGGTTGTATTGTTGAGGTGGCGGTACCTTTCCAATTTACTGGTATGTTAGATATTCCAAACTTCTTTACTCCTGATGGTGATAATCTTAACGATATTTGGTCGGTTAAAAACAGGGAATTTTTTCCAAATATCGAGGTTATGATATACGATCGCTATGGAAGGGTCGTAGCCAACCTTAAAGAGATTTCTGGTTGGGACGGAACGTATGATGGAAGTGAAGTGCCTACAGGAGATTATTGGTATGTAATAAACGCGAACAATAAGGAAAAACAGCGCTACGTAGGGCATTTTACACTCTACAGGTAAAGAATAGCTATAGTTGTTAGATTACAGTTAAAGAAGACCTTTTATAAAGGTCTTCTTTGCTTTATTGTCACCAAGTTTAATTCTCCGAGGCTTGCCTCGTACGAAGAGGAAAGTTTGAAAACCTTAGGTTTTCATCAAAGAAATTAGAATTCGAATAAATGCCTCGTGGGCTTGCCCCGAGGATTATTTACTAATACCTGCTATTTTTTGTAGCTTTCCATTATGGTAAAACAATTTTCTTTTTTGCATTATAAATGCATTGGAAAACACTTCTCAAACGTAAAATTTCATCTTCTACTGTTACTAGTTTTCGCACATGGATGCTCAGCACAGCAAAAACCTTTACTTATCGATGATGAAATGGAGACTCTTGTTAAGGAAACACTGAACTACTATTTGTATTTCCCTGAAGAATACACCATGGATAGTCAAGAAAAATACCCTTTACTGCTCTTTTTACATGGAGGAGGAGAATCAGGAGATAGTTTGGTTACGGTTAAACGTAACGGTCCTCCTAAATTAATAGCCCAAGGGAAGAAATTTCCATTTTTAATATTAGCACCGCAGAATCCCTATCAGAATAAATGGTGGAACACACGAGCGGTAAAGCAGCTCTTGGACAGTATAATAACAAAAAATAATGTAGACCCCCAAAGGATTTATCTGACGGGGTTAAGCAGGGGAGGAGGCGCAGCTTGGGAAATGGCAGTGCAATATCCTGATAGTTTTGCGGCCATGGCCGTGGTGTGTGGGATGGCTCCATTACCCTATGCTTCATGGATAAATAAAGAAATGCCAATATGGGTATTTCATGGAGAGGATGATAAATCTATCCCAGTTTCAGAATCGGACGCCATGGTAGCAAGACTTAAAGAGATGGGATACGATGTGAAATTTACAAGGTATCCAAGGGTTGGTCACGACTCATGGATACAGGCCTATGAAACTGAAGAATTATATGATTGGTTTGTGGAGCACCGATTACTCGAAAAGTAAATGTATTTGTTCGGTAGTATTATCTATTGCACAAATACAGGTCAACTGCGGTCTTACTTAGCTTTGTTTTCCAATATGATAACATCTGTGGTAGTACTGTCCCATATATCGGCCAAGTGCTCTGGAACCGGAGTAAAGCCATAGGTAAAGGAGCTAAGTACAATGTCCTTGTCCCCATCCTGATCAAAATCGCCCGAATCCATTAAAAGCCATCGTCCCACATTTGCCTCTTTGAAGGTGAAACCTTGAAATTTAAACTTTTTGGAATTTTTATTTTCTAAATAAACAAAGCTCGATTTTGGTTTGTTTTCGTAATCCGGAAACGTGGCCAATAATGCTAAATCGATATCACCGTCTTGGTCGAAGTCCTCCGCAATTAAACGAGTGGTTCCGTTTAATGGGTAAAAATAAGCTTCCTTAAAGTTGTTCTCTCCGTCATTCAGGTGAATACGAACTCCGTGATAGGGTTTCTGAACATAACTTTTATCTGCATTGTCTCCATGTGCGGTAATAATATCATCGTCTCCATCCCCATCAAAATCCACAAGCTCAAACCAGCTAGATCCATAAACGGGACTAAACTGTATGACGGTCTCCGGGACGAACGAGAGATTTTCCTTTTGGTAGAAAATGGTAATACCTTCTCTCCCTTGGGACGTAAGAACCACTAAATCTAATTTACAATCTCCGTTCATGTCCTTTGCTATGGTGCGAAGCGTTCCCGGAGCGTTCAAAAGCACTTCTTTGCTATAATTTAGGGTATCCTTTTTAGTAAAAAGAGACAGAGCTCCTGTTAAATGTCCAAATTCACATATGACAATTTCATCTATACCATCGCTATTTAAATCTTCCACTAGGGTATGCACAGGTCTGTGCAATACGAAAGGTAAACGGTGACTTGTTGTTTTGCCTTCTATTTGCAGGTACCCCCTAGGGATTTCGGACGGGTTTAGATAGCCTACTGAGGTTATATAGGAATAAGTAGGTCTTTCTATATAAGAGGTGATAGGTTGTCCCATTTGGTGTACTTCTTTTACTTCCTCTATTTTAGGTATTGTTTTTTTAATTATCCCGCTTAAATCTGCAGTTACAATGGTATGATCTGTTTTGTTGTACTCCAAAAAGGTAATAAATGTTCCTTTTGCTCCGTCTAAATCTAACGGAGTTGCGATGAACTGGTTTAGTTCTAGTGTTTTAGTTTCCAAGTTCTGTTTAGGTAGCGAATCGGGTGCCAAGGAAAGGATGTAGTTTCTTAAATCTTCCCAGTCCGCCATTGAAATTAAAGGACGGGGCGGGTAAACTCCAGATTTTATCCTTGCGCCTTGTTCTTGGAACGTAAGGCCAACATAGGGGTCGTTGCCCTTATAAATGACACCCATTCTAGCTGCCATTTCTGGTAGAATACCCTCGTCCCAAATATGTTTGGGCAAGGCCTCAATATTTGGAAGTATGTGGCAGCTGGCGCAGTGCGTTGTATATAATTTAGCAGCTCGTTTTTCCTTAGTTCGTGTACAGGAGCTATATATGATGAATAGCAAAATAGCCCAGACGGACTGACGTTTAAAAAAAAGAATGTTCACTTTGTATCCCATTGTTAAGGCATGCGTCCAGTTATTATATACTCTAGAAGTTGTATTAGAAACTATGTCTCGCTACTTGTTTTTAAAAATAAGTAACTTACCCCTGTTCTGAGTAACTACTATATGATGTTCATTGCTCTTTGCATTTTTCACTAAGCTCATGCTTTTTGCATCCCCTGGAACCAAAAATCCACTTTCATCACTTTCTATACCTGTGAAATTTCCTTTTCCATCACCTTTAAGTAACAAACCGTTTTGCGCATCATAGCGACCAATAAAAGTTTCGTTTCCATAATCGTTCCCTATAAGCAGAGCGTCCAAATGGCCATCGTTGTCATAATCTAATATGGTTATACCGTTTACGGGGGCTACTTGTGCCTGTGATGGTAAGGCTTTATGTGAAAAAGTCCCATCGCCCAAATTTTCGGCATATATACTACGATCATAGTTTCCGGTAAGGATTATAGCACCCTCTAGTTCTTCTTCTGAAAGTAGTGTTTGGAGGTTAGCGCTTGCATAATGTTTATATGAATTATATTTAGAGCGGAACAAGGTACTCTGCCCATAAAGGTCGCCCCAAAAATGTACAGGAAAGGATTCGTAAATATCGCTATCAAAATCTTTCCTGTAATGAGCAAATAGTATAGGGTCTATATTTCCGTTGTTATCAAAGTCTTTAGCAATGAGGGTGACTGGCCTATCTTTTGAGGGGTGATATTGGTTATTTGCTCCTAGGTTACCTATAATAAAGTCTATATCACCATCGCTGTCAAAATCTGCACCTGCAATCACCTCCCACCAACCTAAAAGGGTGTCTAGACCTGTTTTTTCTAATTTTTCAAAGCTGGTTTTAGTATTTTTAAAAATGGTAACCGGCATGTATTCGCCTACCAATATTAAATCTTCTAAACCATCAGCATTAATATCTTTCCAAATAGCATCGGTAACCATACCTATATCGTTTAATTTTGGTGCGTAGGTTTCCGTCAC
>JBLHNI010000037.1:0-15576 GCA_047650615.1 Maribacter sp. | reverse complement strand
TGGGAAGGTATGTGCGCCACATTCGTTACCCATTAATAAAGAATCACATTGCGAAAAGTTCCTTGCATTCTCCGCTCTTGACCCAATCTGCACCAATCCTCTATAGCTGTTTTGTGATTTTCCTGCAGATATTCCTTTTGAGATAATGGTACTTCTGGTATTCTTACCTAAGTGAATCATTTTGGTACCCGTATCCGCTTGTTGGTAATTATTGGTAACGGCGATGGAGTAAAACTCACCAACGGAATTATCACCTTTTAAAATACAAGAAGGATATTTCCAAGTTACTGCAGAACCAGTTTCTACTTGCGTCCATGAAATTTTGGAACGGGTCTCACATAGGCCTCTTTTTGTTACAAAATTATAAACTCCGCCTTTTCCTTCCTTATTACCAGGATACCAATTTTGAACGGTAGAATATTTTATTTCGGCATCGTCCATGGCAATTAATTCTACCACAGCGGCATGCAATTGGTTTTCATCTCGTGATGGTGCCGTACAACCCTCCAAGTAACTAACATAACTACTCTCGTCTGCGATAACCAAAGTACGTTCAAATTGTCCGGTACCTCCTTCGTTTATCCTAAAATAGGTAGAAAGTTCCATAGGACATCTAACACCTTTTGGAATGTAACAGAAAGAACCATCGGTAAATACTGCCGAGTTCAAGGCTGCATAAAAATTATCCTTTTTCGGAATTACCGTACCCATATATTTCTTTACAAGCTCTGGGTGCTTTTGTATTGCTTCGGAAATAGGCATAAAAATGATTCCTTTTTCACCTAAAGACTTTTGGAATGTAGTTGCAACAGAAACCGAATCAACCACGATATCTACCGCTACATTTTGTAACTTCTTTTGTTCATCTACAGATATTCCTAGTTTCCTGTACATTTCCAACAAGTCCGCATCTACATCGTCCAACGTTTTATTCGGGTCTGCTGCTTTGGGTGCAGAATAATAACTTATAGCTTGAAAATCTGGCTTTTCGTAATGAACATTAGCCCACTCCGGTTCTTCCATTTGCTCCCATATCCTATAGGCATCCAAGCGCCATTCGGTCATCCATTCCGGCTCTTCTTTCTTTTTAGAAATGGCCCTAACAATATCCTCGTTCAAGCCCTTTGGAAATGTTTCTGATTTCAGGTCTGTATAAAAACCATACTCGTACTCCTTAGTTTCCAGCTCTTTCTTTAATTCCTCTTCTGTATATGCCATAATTTTTTTAAGTAAAAAGTGAAAAAATATAATGAATTAAAAGACAACTTATAAGTCCTCCTAAAACATCTTATTTTCACATATTCGTTTTCATACTTTCTATACTATCACTATTCTTAAAGGGAAAAACTTTCCCCACATCCGCAGGTACGTTGTGCATTGGGGTTATTGAAGACAAAGCCCTTACCGTTTAATCCGCCAGAGTACTCCAAAACGGTACCCACTAAGTATAAAAAACTCTTTTTATTTACAATGATACGTACATTGTTATCTTCAAAAAGTTTATCGGTTTCTTCCACTTTGTTATCAAAATCCAGTTCGTAGGACAAACCGCTGCATCCGCCGCTTTTCACCCCAACACGAACATAATCCTTGGCTGCATCGAAACCGCCCTCTGTCATGAGGTCGATAACTTTCTTTTTTGCCGTTTCAGATACTTCTATCATCTCTTAATTGGATTTGGTCTAAATAGGTTACAAATATATGGGATAAGTAGGTGTATTCCATAAACCCTAACATTAATATAACATATAATTGGATAGGGATTCTTTATGGAATATATGAAGGAATGACTACTTCACTTTAATTAGGACAATATCCGATTTTCCTTTTGAAGTACTACCCTGAAAATCAGTGCTTGAAGTTTCTCCAACAACTAACACACTTCCATCTTCATTTTCAATGACATCAAACGCAAAATCCAATCCGCTCCCACCAAAGGGTTTTTGCCAGATCATACTCCCCGTCTCATCCGTTTTGACAATCCAAAGGTCGTTCTCCCCGTAATTGATACTCGCATCGGCATCTACACTTTTAGAATTTCCTACCACAAAGTAGCCTCCATCTTTACTAGCGATTACCGCTTGTGCCGCATCAAAGCCTGATCCGCCATAGGTTTGTTCCCAAACCAAACTACCCGTATTATCGACTTTTATAAGCCAAAAATCAGATCCTCCATTTGCCTGCGAGATATCGCCATCCGTACTAAACGTATTTCCTGCAATTACATAGCCGCCGTCAGTTGTTTTAGCAATATCATAGGCAATCTCTATCCCAGACCCCCCAAAAGAACGCTCCCAAAGCATCTTGCCCTTAGCATCTACATTTACCATCCAAAAATCATAACTGCCCTGGGTATCGGTAATATCAAAATCATTACTTTCTGAAAAGCCAGCCATTACAAAGCCACCGTCCTCGGCTTGAACCACCGCATGTGCCCTATCGTTATTAGTGCCCCCAAAATAACCCCGCCATTGCAATGCGCCCTGTTTATCTATTTTCGTCCCCCAAAATTCGCCTACACCATGTCTAGTCAAGGAACTTGCCTTTTCGGTATTTCCATCAGAACGTGCCGAAGTTATATCCAAAAAACCGGTAAAGAAATAACCACCATCCTGAGCTTCTATAATATCGTACGAGTGGTCGTGGCCAGAAAAACCAAAGCTTTTTTCCCATAGTATAGTCCCAGAGGCATCTACTTTTAAAACCCAATTATCATGAAATCCGCTATTTACGGAACCGTCTCCGTCATCGCTCATAGCGTAACCCGTTAAAACGTATCCACCGTCGGTGGTCTGTGCCAAACTTTGGCCTCTGTCGTCTTTGCTGCCGCCATAGGTCTTGCTCCATTCTAGACTCCCGTTCGTATCCAATTTTAATAGCCAATAATCGTTTACGGAACTTAATTTTTCCTGAACATCTCCATCCGTGCTATTTGTAAAACCTAACACCGCATAACCGCCATCCAGGGTTTTGATAATTGCCTGACCAGTTTCCGCACCACTACCTCCTATCGTTTTAATCCATTCCACTTCGCCCAAAAAAATAGTTTCAGCTTCTATAAGCTCATTATTCCCTTCTTCCTTAACACAGGAAAAGAAAAGAAAACCCAAAAATAATAGACAACCGTTGCGCATAGTTTAGTCCGATTTTTTAATAACAAAAAGTCCACTATTGATGTCGCTCACCAAAATTTTACCGCTTTCGAAAAAGGGGTAGATGCTCCATACCCCATCAAACTGTGTAGTATCACTAGCAGGATAAGTGTCAAAGAAACCTATTTCGGAAATTGATTTTTCAGCTATTCCAGAAATATCCAAAACACGAACACCAGCTGTGTAATTAGCAAGAAAAAATTCATTGCCGAGCACGTATCCGTTATGGTCAATAGCACTGGTTGGCCCTAAATAGGTGTCATGTAATATAGGGTTATCCAAATCGGTCATGTCAAATATGAGCGTTCTTGATCTGAAACCAGAATTGATTTCATCCAGTTCATCTCCAAAAATAAAATAGCGTTGGTCCTCTGTAAACCAGCCTTGGTGGGTATACCCTATAAAGGGATAATCTAAAGTGGACAAGGGTACCGGAGTATCCTTTTGTGAAATATCAACTACCACCACTTGATTTTCGTTGGCACCCACGAAAATCTCTGCACCACTATAGTCTGCATCAGGTCCGTTATAACTAATTACCTGAGCGTCATGCGTATATCCATTTACGCCCCAACCTCCAGCCGAAATTGGCGCAGCAGGGTTTTGTAAATTCAAAAAGTGAACGCCGCCATTAAAGGCATCATCTCGATTTGTGCCTACGGGGTAGGCAAAACCTGTGGCCTCATTAATAACGATATTATGAGCATTCCCGATGTCGGTATACCGATTATCGGCTGAAAAAACCATGGGAGCAGCACTTACATCCCTCAATTTCTTCAAATCGAATACTTGAACGCCGTGATTGTTGGCTTCAGCAACGATATAGGCATAGTCCTGGTACACCTTTATATCTCTCCAAGAACTAGCTGTTGTAGCTGTTGGTAACTTCCCTAAATAGATTAAATTTTCAGTATCTGAAATATCAACAAAGGCGGTACCATCATCCAATCCCATTAACGCATATTCCTTCCCTGTAGTGGTATCCGTCCAGCCCCAAATATCATTTCCTGAAGCAGATTCAAAACCCTCTAAAGAAATTTGAGCCAACAAATCGTAGCCATTACAAGGATATTCGCCAGCCATTCCATTCTCACAAGGCACTAAAGAACCTACCATTTCTGTATCCTCTTTATCCATCATAGAAGACTCGTTGGAGCTAGAGCACGCTAAAAGAAACAGGCTTATGGTGCCAAAAAACAAAATCTTTTTCATACGATTTACTTGTGCTATATTCCTCGTAAAGATAACAAATACATAGGCAGACGAATAAAATATCTTAAACCATTAGGTCTTGGAATACAAATAATTGGATTATCTTGAACACTGATTTCAAACCCTTTTTTAAAAAGTAGTGTATAATTATGCCAAAAAAAACTTCCTTTCTCAAGAACGAATCTAGACGATCATTTGTAAAGAAATCTAGTATTGCAGCCGCAGGATTTATGATCGTACCAAGACATGTATTGGGCGGCCAAGGTTATGTAGCCCCAAGTGATATGATGAACATTGCCGGTATCGGTGCAGGTGGCAAAGGTAAAAGTGATATTGCCTCTTTTGCTGAAAGTCCAAATGTGAATATTGTTTCCTTATGTGATGTAGACGACCGTCAAGCGAAAGATTCTAGAAAAGCTTTCCCAAAAGCTAGTTATTACAATGATTTTAGAGAAATGCTAGATAGGGAAGGTAAGAATATCGATGCGGTATCAGTATCTACCCCAGACCATAACCATGCCGTTGCCGCATACCAGGCCATGTCTATGGGGAAACATGTGTATGTACAAAAACCATTAACACATGATATTTGGGAAGCGCGTATGCTTACCGAGGCTGCTAAGGAATTTAAGGTAGTTACACAAATGGGCAACCAAGGAGGTTCTGGCGATGGTGTGCGTAAAATGAAGGAAATCTATGATAGCGGAATCATTGGCGACGTTCATACTGTAAAATGCTGGACCAACCGTGCCATTTGGCCCCAAGCACTACAAACACCTGCCAAAAAAGATAAAACTCCAAAAGGCCTCAACTGGGACCTTTGGTTAGGCACTGCGGAAATGCGCGATTATAATAACGCATATCTTCCGTTTGACTGGAGAGGCTGGTCAGATTTTGGAACTGGTGCACTAGGTGATATGGCTTGCCATATTATGGATCCAGTATACCGTATTCTTCCTATATTATATCCGAATACTGTAGAGTGTAGTGTTTCTGATTCTTTTAAAGGCAAGTTCCAAACGGCTGATTATCCTAAGAGTTTTCCGAATTCTAGCAAAATACACCTGAGTTATCCAAGAACCGACGGTAAAGGAAACATAAAGGTTTCATGGATGGATGGTGGACTACTGCCTGAAAGACCTGAAGAACTTGGGGATGACGAAGCTTTGGGTAACTGGGACGGTGGTGTGCTCTTTATTGGAGACAAAGGAAAACTACTAGCAGATTGCTATGGAGCTAATCCAAGACTATTACCATTAACTTTGAACGAACAGTTTGAAATTAAAGAAACCATAAAACGTGTGCCAGAAGGTCACTACCTGCAATGGGTAAATGCCTGTATGGCAGGATATGGTAACGCGGAGACCAGCTCTTCATTTGATTATGCGGGTCCTTTTACAGAAAGTATCCTTATTGGAAACTTAGCATTAAAATCTTATTTTGAAATTGATCCAGCTGCCGATAACAAAAGCTTCTGGGGCGGTGGAAAACAATACCATGGTAGAAAACGACTTCAATGGGATGCAGAAAATATGAAAGTGACCAACTTTGATCCTGCTAATAAGTATGTAAAACGTAACTATAGGGACGGTTATTCTGTAGGATAGTAGTCCTTATCCTAATACATCACACACAAACTGAAGCCTAAAAGCTTCAGTTTTTTTATACCCGACAATTTGCAGTAACTCCTTACTTTTGCACCATGCTAGAAAACAAGAACAATGAGCTTACCTCATTAGAAAAATTAGGTGAATTTGGACTTATAACCCATCTGACCAAAGATTTTGAAATCACTCAAAAATCAACAGTAACTGGAATTGGAGACGATGCCGCTGTTTTAGACTTTAACAATAAGAAAACGGTACTCACCACAGACCTGCTTATAGAGGGTGTTCATTTTGACCTCAGCTATATGCCATTGAAACATTTGGGTTATAAATCGGTTGTAGTAAATTTGAGCGATGTCTACGCCATGAATGCCGCCGCCACGCAAATAACCGTATCCATAGCAGTTTCCAATCGGTTTCCCTTAGAAGCCTTAGAAGAATTGTACGCCGGTATTGCCATGGCCTGTAAAACGTATGGCGTGGACTTGATTGGTGGAGATACCACTTCCTCTAAGACAGGATTAATGATTAGTATTTCTGCACTTGGCGAAGTGGACGAAGAAAAAATTACATACCGATCAGGGGCAAAACAAAATGACCTTTTAGTCGTTAGTGGAGATTTAGGTGGTGCATATATGGGCCTTCAAGTATTAGAACGTGAGAAAGAAGTCTTTAAAGTAAATCCGAACAACCAACCCGACTTGGAACCCTATTCTTATATTGTAGAACGTCAGTTAAAGCCAGAGGCACGAAAGGATATCGTCAACTTACTGCAACAATTAGAGGTGCAACCTACATCAATGATTGATATCAGTGACGGATTATCGTCTGAGATATTACACCTCTGTAAAAATAGCAAGGTGGGTTGCAATTTGTTTGAGGATAAAATTCCATTAGACCCTACTGTGATTTCTAGCTGTGAAGAATTTAAAGTGGATAGTACTATGATTGCGCTAAGTGGCGGCGAGGATTATGAATTATTGTTTACCGTGGATCAATCCGCTTTCCTAAAAATCAAAGGCAATCCAAGTTTGTCTATCATTGGTCATATGACACAGGAATCAGAGGGTGCACACCTTGTGACGAGAGCGGAAACCAAAATACCATTGACAGCACAGGGATGGAATTCTTTTGAACGTGAATAAATAAAAAATTCCCGAAAACAAGGGCTGTTTCTACTTATCCGTTGTGGGGCGTTACGACAGTTAAGATGAAGCTACTTACTTAATTTACGGGAATACCCATTAAACTCCTTCTCAAGCCATGGGAATGAAGTTTATGTGTTTTTTACGTAGGTGAATTATGTTACTTGTTGCGCAGCATGATGTCTTCTCTGGTAAATACGTTCCAATGTTCTATTGATATCTTGTAATTCAGGAGTCAATATAGAAAGGTTGCCACTAACATCTGTGGTTACCTGCTTTTGACAGTGGATACATTTGTACTCTTTAATGTGGGAAGTTACCTTCTTTGAGATTGAGTAGTGATGGCCAAAAATATTACAGAATATTTTTTTCATTTAGTAGGATTTTAGAATTGCATTGGCAGGATTTGGGAATCTTTATAATGCTTTGTTTACAATTTAATTTTATTCAAGGTATCTTATTTTAGTCATCTGAACCATAATTTGTTGTGATGTATCCTATTCCTGTTGTAAACTTCCAAAATTTATAGGTGTACTATTTTACGAGGTGCTCTTTACCATATTTAAATTATCTTTCGCTTTAGTTTTTTAATATGCATCCTAACAAAAAAATACTAGTCACGGCCTTTGCTCTTTTCTCCTTATTCTTTGGAGCCGGAAATCTTATCCTACCACCCCTATTAGGTTTAAATTCGGGTAGTGTTTGGTGGTTGGTTACCTTAGGATTTTGTGTTTCGGCAGTAATTATTCCTATATCGGGTATTTTAGCACACGCCAAGCTTCAGGGAACTATTTATGATTTTGGCAAAAAAGTGTCCCCCACCTTCGCCTTGGTATATTCAGTTATCATATATGCCATTTCTATTAGCTTGCCATCGCCAAGAACGGCATCCGTCACTCACGAAATGGGCATTCAACCTTTTTTTGACAGTCCTTCGTGGCTCACTAGTACAATCTACTTTGGACTAGTATTCATTTTTGTCATCAATAGATCTAAGATTCTAAATATTATTGGTAAGGTATTGACCCCAGCTATCATTATAATTCTATTACTACTAATAGGCAATATCCTATTTTCATTTTCTTTCGATTTTTCAGAGGTCAAATTTCCAAGTCCTTTCACGGATGGAATTTTAGAAGGCTACCAAACCTTTGATGCCATTGGTGCTGTGGTCGTGGGCGGCGTCATTATCATTTCCATAAATCTAGAAAACAACCAAGCCTCTTATGCCGATAAGAAAGTACTTATCCGTAAAGCGGGCTGGGTGGCTGGATTGGGGCTCTTTCTTATTTATACGGGATTGATTCTATCTGGCGCCATGGTTCACGAATCGTTTGGCCCTGATATATCAAGAACCTTGCTTCTTAGCGGAATGACCGCCTTAAGTTTAGGGTCCTTTGGCAATCTTTGCCTTAGTATTCTGGTAAGCTTAGCTTGTTTTACCACTGCCGTGGGTATTGTAACTGGCACATCAGACTTTGTAAAATCACGCTTTAAGGATTCTCAAATGGCCTACACCCTTACCGCTATTATTGGTTGTATTTTAGGTGTAGTAATAGGTCAATTTAATGTGGGCTATATAATTGCAGTGGCCTTACCAGCTCTGATGTTTATATATCCTATTACCATCACTCTTATCTTATTGAACGTAGTTCCGGGAAAATACGCGTCGGGCGAGGTATTTAAGGCTGTAGTGATAGCCACGATTGTTTTTAGTGTCCCTGATTTTTTAGGATCGGTTGGACTCTCCGAAGAATTAGTTTCTCTTCAAGGCTATATCCCACTAAGTGCATATAGTATGGGCTGGGTTGTGCCCGCTTTGGTTGTTTTTGTGTTGATGAATATCCTAAAAATAAAAAAACAATCTGTTGAGTAAAATCACATATTGGTTTGTGTTTCTAGATAATTAATAACATATTCCTTGCTGTACGCTATTCGAAAACGATATGGACTTATTCCTTCATCCTCTTCCGCTTCTTAAAATAGTAATAAAACAAATAAGCTATAATCACTAATACTAGAAAAGGCAAATAGGCGCCAATGGTCACGCCTATTTCGTAAGCATTGTCAGGGGCTTCTACCATCTTTTACTCAATAGCCGCCGCGTCTTGTAAACTCCTATTCTTTAAAATTTAAGTTCAATGCTTATGGGACAATGGTCGCTACCCATAACCTGATCATGGATTTCAGCGGAAGTTACCTTAGGCCAAAGCGATTCACTGACCAGAAAATAATCCAATCGCCAACCTACATTTCGGCTACGGGCACCACCACGCATACTCCAAAAACTGTATTTATCAAAAGTGGTAGGGTGTTTTGCCCGAAAACTATCTATTAATTTCAATTCCTTTATCATGTTATCCAGCCCATCAATTTCTACTTGGGTAAACCCTGAGGTTTTATTGTAGTTGGATTTTGGATTAGCCAAATCATTCTCCGTATGTGCTACATTGAAATCTCCGGTAACGACCAAAGGCTTCGTTTTAGATAGCTTCTTTAGGTACGCCGTAAAAGCTACATCCCATTTTTGCCTATAGTCTAGTCTTTTTAATCCGCTACCACTGTTGGGCACATATACGTTTACAAAATGGAAGTGTTCATATTCTGCATGGGTAATACGGCCTTCCAAATCGTGTTCTTTTTTGCCCATATCAACAGAAAAGGATAGTGGTTTTTCTTTACTAAGTATTGCTGTGCCAGAATAGCCTTTGCGCTCCGCACTATTGCTATGCAATTCATACCCGACAATCTCTGTTAGCGCTTCACTCACTTGATCATCTTGTGCCTTGGTCTCCTGAACGCAGAATACATCGGCATCAAAACCTGCCAGCACATCGGCAAACCCTTTTTTTACGGAGGCACGAATACCATTTACATTCCATGAGACTAGTTTCATATTTTATGCTTTTGAAATTGACCTACTTATTTTTAAAGAAATATTATTAAGCATTCATCAAACTCTCAATTTCATCTGCTTCAATAGGAATATTACCCATCAAATTAAAGGGTTCTCCCTTTTCTTGTATGACAACATCATCCTCTAAACGCACTCCAAAACTTTCTTCTGGAATGTAAATTCCTGGCTCTACCGTAAAGACCATATTCGCTTGAATCGGTTTTTTTAATTCCCCGTAATCGTGCGTGTTCAAACCAATATGATGACTAGTCCCATGCATAAAATATTTCTTATACGCGGGCCAATCCAGATTCTCATTCTGCACGTCTGACTTGTCCAACAGTCCAAGTCCCAATAATTCTGAAGTCATAATCTTGCCACATTCCTTATGAAATTCGGCCCAAAGCATACCAGGGACTAGCATTTTCGTCGCGTCGTTCTTTACGCGAAGCACGGCATCATAAACTTCTCGCTGCCGTTTATTGAATCTTCCGTTTACGGGTATGGTACGCGTTAAATCACTAGAGTAATTAGCGTATTCGGCGGCCACATCCATCAAGATCATATCACCATCCTTGCATTGCCTATTGTTTTCCAAATAATGTAGCACATTGGCATTATTGCCTGCTGCAATAATAGGTGGGTAGGCAAATCCTTTGGAGCGGTTGATAATAAACTCGTGCACTAATTCGGCCTCAATCTCATATTCCCAAACCCCAGGCTTTATAAAACCTAACAACCGCCGGATACCTTTTTCGGTAATATTACACGCCGTCTGCATCAATTTCAGTTCCTCTGGCTCCTTAATACCTCGGATTTCTTGTAAAATAGGATTGCTCTTAGCTACGTTGTGTGCCGGATACTGTTCCTTGGCCTTTTTAATGAAGCGATCCTCACGGGTTTCGTTGACTACAGCTTGACGGTAGTGCTCGTTGGTGTTGAAATAAATGGTGTCGGCCTCGGTCATCAAATCAAAAAATACCTTGTCAAAATCCGACAACCAATAAATGGATTGGATTCCAGATACTTCAGTAGCCATTTCCTTCGTCAATTTAGCACCTTCCCAAACCGCAATATGGGCGTTGGTTTCTCGAACAAATAAAATTTCACGGTGTTTTGCATCCATCGCATCAGGAAAAAGTAACAGTATGGTTTCCTCTTGGTCGGCACCACTCAAGTAAAAAATATCCCGATGCTGCTCAAAAGGCAGCACGCTATCGGCACTTATGGGGTAAATATCGTTGGAGTTAAAAACCGCTATACTTTTTGGCTGCATTTGGGCGATAAATTTCTTGCGGTTCTTTATAAAGAGTGAATTGGATATTTGTTCGTATTTCATTGTTATTTCGTTTGTGTATAAATTTAAGGATTCCAAAATGCCTCCCCAACTAATCTCAGATAATTTCTAAAATTGAAATACATACATTCCTTCTATAAATCTTGGTTATATTTAGTCCGTTTTATTTTGAGTTGACTAAAAAACCCTTCTTATGAAATTAAGACTACTTTTCTTTGCTTTCCTATACAGTATTTCATTTTCAATACTCGGGCAAAATGATCCCTCGGTCTTCGAAAACCTAGACTTTCGTTTTATTGGTCCGGAAGGCAACAGAGCCATAGCAATTGAAGGAGTTCCCGGCGACCCCATGATCAATTATATTGGAGCAGCTTCGGGCGGACTATGGAAAACAACGGATGGCGGATTGAATTGGAGCCCCATCTTTGACGACCAAGATGTTTCCTCCATTGGTTCGTTAGCCATTACACCTACCAACCCAGATATTGTTTGGGTAGGGACTGGGGAAACCTTTGTGATACGCCCTGCACATGCGATGGGTGACGGAATTTATAAGTCTAAAGACGGCGGAAAAACATGGAAAAACATGGGGCTTGAAAAAACAGGTCGTATTGGACGTGTTATCGTTCATCCTACAAATCCAGATATCGTATATGCTGCGGCACTTGGGCACACGTATGGGCCGCAACAAGAAAGGGGCGTTTACAAAACCATAGATGGCGGCGAAAACTGGAAATGTATCTTTTTTATAGATGAACATACGGGAGCGGCAGAATTAGCGCTAGACCCTAAAAACCCAAGCCGACTCCTAGTAGGCATGTGGTCTATTTATATCAATACTTGGGGATTACGGAGCGGTGGCGCCGGGGGTGGTGTTTACAGAACTACAAACGGTGGAGATTCATGGGAGGCCATGACTTCAAATGGACTTCCCGGAGGCAAGGATAATCCCGTGGGTAAAACTGCGGTAGCCATATCTCATTCCAACCCTGATATTGTGTATGCTCTTTTTGAAATCGATAGTCCGGCATTATACCGATCAGAAGATTTTGGAGAGACTTGGACCTTACAATCCAGAGATCATGATATTGCGGAACGTGCTCCTTATTATACCCGTATGGCAGTTGGAACCGATAATCCAAACGAAGTTCATTTTGCCAGTGTAAAATTCAGCACCACCATGGACGGTGGGAAAACGTTTAAAAGTGGCTACAGGGCAGGTGGCGACAACCATGATATTTGGATAGACCCTAGCAATCCTGATCGAATATTAGTGGCCCATGATGGCTGTGCAAGTATCAGTTTAAATCACGGTAAGAGCTTTCAACGGATTGTGTTACCAATAGCACAGATGTACCATGTTTCGGTAGACGACCAAGTGCCCTACAATGTTTACGGCAACAGGCAAGACGGTTACTCTTATATGGGTCCAAGCAACAGTAGACAAGGTTATATCCCCTTAGGTTTATGGAAAGGTGTGGGTGGGTGTGAAAGTGGATTTGCACAGCCTGATCCTTTTGATAATGATATTGTTTGGTCTGGATGCTACGATGGCGGGCTACAGCGGTACAATTCAAAAACAGGTAATGTAAGAGATGTTCGGGTTTGGCCAGAGGCCGGTTATGGATGGGAGCCTGGCAAACTAAAATACCGGTGGCATTGGAATTTCCCCTTGGCTTTTTCACCCCATACCAAACACCGCGTATATGTCGGTAGCCAATACCTGCATAAAAGCGATGATGGCGGACAGAGCTGGCAGAAACTAAGTCCAGACTTGACTCTGAACGACAAATCGCACCAACAGAATTCCGGTGGTATTGCCGTAGATAATTTGATGACCTTTGACGGTTCTGTACTGTTCAGCATTATGGAATCCAAATTGGAACCAGGACTCATCTGGACAGGTAGTAATGACGGACAGGTGCAACTAACCAAAGATGGAGGTGCAAATTGGATTAACGTTACAACGAATATTCCCAACCTCCCTAAATGGAGTACCATTGCAAATATTGAAGTATCGCGCTATGGGAAAGGAACAGCTTACATAACTGTTGACTTACACCAAATGGGCGATTTTGACCCCTATGCCTATAAAACAGAAGATTACGGGCAAACTTGGAAATTGATTACTGCTTCGGTACCAAAATCGGTACACAGTTTTGTTCATGTGATTAAAGAAGACCCTAAACGCGAGGGTATGTTATATTTAGGGATAGATAACGGACTCTATATTAGTTATAACGATGGCGAAACTTGGATGCGTTTGCGTAACAATCTTCCGCCAGCTCCCGTGTATTGGTTAGAGATTCAAGAACGTTTTGATGATTTGGTCGTAGGAACCTATGGCCGCGGCTATTATATTCTAGACAATGTAGCTCCTATCCGTGAGTTTGATATGGATGTGAAAGATGAAAAAGCACATTTGTTCAGTATGCGCCCAGCCTATCGATTTATTGACCAACAGGCCATAAAAACAGATGGACCAAGTATGAATTCGGGTAAAAATCCCGCTTATGGTGCAGACATACATTACTATTTAAAGGACAGCACAGACCAAAAAGTGTCGATTGAAATACTAACAATGGATGACCAACTTATCCGAAGCCTAGAAGGCAAAACCGATGCAGGCATACATAGGGTGATGTGGGATTTGAGATATGAACCTACGTATAAACCTATATTACAGTCGACCCCTCCAGGAAGACCATGGGTACAGCTAAATGGGGAAGGTTGGAGGCCTTTGGTCACCTGGGATTTAGACTTGTGGCGTGGACAATTTGGGCCACGTGTAGTACCAAAGCGATACAAGGTAAAATTAATTGTTGGCGAAGAGGAATTCATCAGGGTAGTAGACGTGTTGAAAGATCCCGATACAGAAAGTACCTTAAACGAACTAAAAGAGCAGGTGGCCTTTTCCTTAGAGCTGCGTGATGCCATGAACTTGGCCATAACCATGATCAATGATATTGAAACCATCCGAGCAGAGCTCAACGAAATCATTCCAAAATTAAGTAAGAACAGTGACCGTAAAAAAGCAGAGGAACTGCGTATGTTAGCTGAATCCATTGCCAGTTCTCTCTATGACATCCATCTTACTGGAGCACGCGAGGATGCATTTAGGTCTCCTATGAAACTCTACGGACGTATAAGTGCCCTTGCCAGCGATATAGGCGGATTTGGAGCAGACTTCAAACCTACGGACCAGCAGCGGGAAGTCTATTCCATATTTAATAAACGCTTAAAGAATGTGGATGCCAAGTTTGAAAAATTTATGAATGTAGAAGTCAAAAAATTAAATATCCAACTGAAGAAAAGTGAACTTGAAATTCGAACTAACAAAAAATTAAAATCATAAAACACCTTAAAACAACATGAAAAAACTAACCCTATTTTCCTTACTCGTTATATTTATTAGTTCCTGCGCTGAAACCAAAATAGAAGAAACCCAAGCAGAACTGTTCGCGAGAATCGACACAGAAATACAACAAAATTCTAAAGCTTACAGTACCTTAAAAGAGGCCAGTGAAACCATTGGTCATCGCCTTACTGGTTCAGAAAATGGGTCTAAGGCAGAGGAATATACGTATAACAAATTTAAAGAATACGGTTATGACGACGTTGCCTACCAGACGTTTGAGGTAGAAGCTTGGGCGCGTGGAACGGTTGCTTTGGAAATAGACAACGAACCTTTAAAAGTAGTAACATTAGGCCATTCCCCTATAATGGCGGACGTAACCGGAGACCTTATAGATATGGGTAATGGGCTGGAGGCCGATTATGCTACCAACCCAGAGGCGGTAATGGACAAGATTTCCTTGGTCTACATCAATATTTTAGAAGGAAGCCCCGAAGGATTAACAAATCTCCACCGTAGCGAAAAAACTTCCTTGGCTATGAAATACGGAGCAATTGGAATCATTATTATCAACCAAGTGCCTAATGGTGTTTTGTTGACTGGAACTGCATCGGTTACCGGAGCACTTATTCCAATTCCTGCAGTGTGTATAGGCATGGAAGACGGCATGGCTTTAAAAGAGAAATTGAAGCGTAAAAAAGTTTTGGCACATGTAGAAATGACCAATAAAAGTGATGTTATTAAAGCCCGAAATGTAGTGGCTATCTTACCGGGTAGTGAACTTTCAAAAGAAGAAATCGTTATTGGGGGCCATTTAGATTCGTGGGATTTGGCAACGGGCGCCATAGACAATGGTATCGGTTCCTTTGCCGTATTGGATATTGCACGTGCTTTTAAGGCAAATAACCTTCA
>JBLHNI010000036.1:0-15585 GCA_047650615.1 Maribacter sp. | reverse complement strand
ACAAATGCTACAATTAATACAGAAAGCCCAGCTTGGGGCGTAGATAGACTTTCTATCTTAGCTTTAAAAGTATACCACATGCATGAAGAAGCAACACGCGCCAATGCTTCTCAGTCGCATCGTGATGGATGTCAAACAAAACTAAATATATTGCTAGAACAACGTGTAGATTTAAGTACTGCTATTGATCAATTATTACATGATATCAAGACAGGAGATAAATACATGAAAGTCTACAAGCAAATGAAGATGTATAATGATGATGAGTTAAATCCGGTATTACGAAAGACAACGAAAGAGAAGTAGGCTAACACAAGTTGCTTTATTTTTTGGTACTACTAATTCATAATAGTTTTAATTTTTTGATTGATGGGTTCGGATTCAAGTTCAAGCACCACTTTGAAACCTGCCAACGGGAACGCGCAACACTTGTTAGTTATTCGCCTTTCGGCGATGGGTGATGTCGCCATGACCGTTCCTGTGTTGATTGCCTTGACCCAAAAATATCCTCATTTAAAAATTACGGTACTTACCAAACCATTTTTCGAACCCATCCTTGCTCAAATACCAAATGTTACTGTTCACAAGGCTGAGGTAAAGGGAAGGCATAGGGGTGTTTTAGGTCTTTGGAAACTATATAAAGAGCTAAAACATACTGGAATTGATAGTGTTGCCGACCTCCATAACGTACTTAGAAGTTCTATTTTAAAACGATTTTTTAAGTTTCAAGGAATTCCATTTGTACAGGTAGATAAAGCAAGAAAGGAAAAGAAGGCACTTACGGCAGTTGAAAACAAAATATTTAAACCTATGAAAATGATGCATTTACGTTATGCGGATGTATTTGCATCCCTAGGTTTTCCTGTAGCGTTAGAAAATAGGCATATACTTTCTACCTTGGAGATAACACTAAGGTTAAAGCAGGTTTTTGGCTTAAAAGTTAAGCGCAATATCGGTGTAGCTCCGTTTGCGGCCTTTTCTGGAAAAATGTATCCTGTGCATCTTATGAAAGAGGTCTTGGAACAATTGAATTCCTTGGGAGCATATCAAATTTTATTATTTGGTGGTGGTAGCACGGAAAAGAAACAATTGGAAGTATGGGAACAGGAACTGGAGCATTGTGTAAGTGTTGTAGGTAAGATTAATTTTGAAGAAGAACTAGCCCTTATTTCTAACTTAGACCTTATGGTAGCAATGGACAGCGGTAACTCGCATTTAGCTGCCATGTATGGGATTCCAACAATAACACTCTGGGGCGTTACGCACCCGTTTGCTGGCTTTTATCCCTTTGGACAAGCGCAAGCAAATGCACTGTTATCCGATAGAGAAAAATATCCTTTAATACCTACTTCGGTTTATGGCAATAAATTTCCTGGGGGTTATGACCGAGCTATGGAAACCATAGCTCCGGAACAAGTTATTCAAAAAATAAAAGAAGTCTTGCGTTTAAAAGAAACTAAACCGTAACGTTTTTAGCTTCGATTAATTTGAAGTATTGCCTAAGCTGACCCATAAAACGATATTTTCTAGCACTAGGGGAAGCTCCTGCCATTAGTGTCCGTACACCAAAGTAGGCACTCATTAAATAGGTGGCAACGGCCTCACAATCTACATGACGGTCTAAATGGCCATTGAACTTGCCTTTTTGTAAGGTAGCAACAAGATTAACTTCCCAGATAGAAAGAATATCATTTAGATGCTTCATAATGGTTTCGTTTCGCCCGTTAAATTCGGATAAAAAATTACTAAGAACACAACCAAAATCCATCTCGTTATTAACGGCATTTTCTAGGGCATCTTCAAAACATTCTGTAATATTTCGAATAGGATTATCATGACCTTCAATAGGTTCGATTAACGTGCTGTAGAACTTCCTAGCAAGTAAATTCTGAACGATTTGTATAAAGAAGTCCTCCTTAGAATCAAAGTGATAATAAAATGCGCCTTTGCTCATAGAAAGTTCCTTTAAAACGTCATCTACACTTGTGTTATAGTATCCTTTTGAATAGAATAACTCTAATCCTTTAGCCTGCATACGTTGCATGGTAGCAATACGTTTTAGTGATTTTTCCATAATTTTAAGAGTTGGGTTAATTCGACCATGTGGTCTATACAAAGAACTGTCAGATTGTATTTAGGAACAGGATATTTGGATGTACGGATGCAAATAATCGGTCAAAGTGCAAAATATTGATGTACTGCCCATTATTTAAAAATAGTTACTGACCGAGCGGTCTGTTTAAGAGCTAAAGTTTTGCGACAAAAGACCACCGTTACGGTAGTTATAAAACATCTAGTTTGATTTCTATGTCTAAATCGGGTAACTTTCGAGCAATACGACTATTGATATTAAATAGACACATCAAACTATACCCTTATGTATACCAAAAAAAACTATACTGCTTTTCAAATGGCGTGGTGGACCCGTTTTGAAACTTTTCTTTTCATTATAATTATTTCTGTTTGGGTGGCACTCTATCACTTTCTTGATTTAACCTGGTTAAAAATTCCTTGGACACCTTTGGCCCTAATCGGTACTGCAGTGGCTTTTGTTGTTGGATTTCAGAATAACTCGGCTTATGATAGAATTTGGGAGGCTAGAAAGATATGGGGGGGTATCGTAAACACATCCCGAACTTTTGGGATGTTCGTTCAGGATATGATTACCAATGAATATGCTGATAAGGCTATGTCAGATGAATTCCTGCAGCAGGAAATAAAAACACTTACCTATAGGCACATTGCTTGGATGACCACACTAAGACGGGCGATGAGAACACCAAAAACTTGGGAAACTGCAGTAAATCATAGAACTAATAAGGAGTGGGATAACAAGCCGCCAGAATTGAACTCTACTTTGGAGGAGGATATAAAGCATTACATTTCTAAAGAGGACTATATGTCTGTTATGAGTAAGGATAACAAGCAAACGGCGCTTTTATACTTACAATCCCATCATTTAAAAAAGCTAAAAGAGCAGGGTGTACTTTGGGAATTTTCATTTTTGGAATTGGAGGCCGTGCTTAAGGACTTATTTACCTTACAGGGACAAAGTGAACGGATAAAGAATTTTCCCTATCCGAGGCAGTTCGCCACCCTAAATCATTTTTTTATGTGGGTATTCGTACTTCTTTTACCCTTGGCACTTGTTCCACAATTTGGGGAAATTGGACTTGAAATTGCGGAACAAAGTCCGCTTATTGGAAAATACTTTGTTTGGGCAACAATTCCCTTTTATGTTATTGTTGCATGGATATTCCATACCATGGAGCGTATTGGTAGAACAGGTGAAAACCCATTTGAAGGGACAGCTAATGATGTCCCTATCTCAACCATTGCAAGAGGTATTGAAATAGACCTGAGACAAAACTTAGGGGAAACCAAAGAAGAGATTCCGGCACAATTCCCTATGAAGTATAACACACAGTTTTAAGTAAGCCCCAGTGACTATTAGTTCTTTTAAAGCTACAAGCCATTCAATTGAGTTCCTTGTAACTTTATTTGAGTATTAAGAGCATAAATTAGGTCAATTAGGCCACCGTCCCCTGACAACTACTCCCCGCACCGGCGGTACACCCATAGCAATGTTGAGAGACGATGATATTCCTATCGTTAAGTAGATCTTCGTTATAATCTTTAATGTGCTTTATCTTACTGGCTACTTTCAAATCTAGCATTTGGTTAAAATCACAATCGTAAAGCCATCCGTCCCAACTTATGGAAATAGTATTGGTGCACATTACGTTTGCTACTGCAGAAGGGTTATAAGCATCTACTAAAGCATACATGTAGTCATCATAGTTTTCCGAAGCTATTAAATAATCCAAGAAACGAGCTATGGGTAAATTGGTAATGGCAAACAAATTATGGAATTGAATATCAAAATCCTCTTTCAAAGCTTTTTTAAAGTCTTTCTCCATAGCTGCTTGGTCACCCGGTAAATATGCTCCTGATGGATTGTAGACCAAATCCAACCGTAAAGAGCTACCTGGCACCCCATATCCTCTTTCGTTAAGCTCCTGCAGTGCTTTTATGGATTTATCAAACACACCTTCTCCTCGTTGTTTGTCCGTTTTACCTCGTGTCCAGTGTGGCATAGAAGAGATGACATGCACATTATGTTTTTTAAAGAAATCTGGTAAATGATAGTATTTCTTATTTGCCCTGATGATTGTAAGGTTAGAGCGTACGATAAAGTCTTTAATACCTGCTTCAGCCGCTTGTTCTACAAACCATTCAAAATCAGGATTCATCTCTGGCGCTCCGCCGGTCAAATCTAAAGTGTGAGCCCCCGTATTTTTGATGACTTCTAGACATTGCCCCATGGTGTCTCGGGTCATAATTTCCTTACGGTCCGGACCTGCATCTACATGGCAATGCTCACATACTTGATTGCACATATACCCTAAATTAAGCTGAAGAATCTCCAGTTTTTTAGGCCTTAGTGGAAAATGACCTATTTCTGAGATTTTATCTTTGAAAAAGGGAAGTTCACCATCGGCAAACAGACCTCCGTTTAAAATATCGAGCTGTTTATTGCTTTGTGCAAGTTCGTTTCCTTTCGCTTTTAATGATTTTGTAGCCATTTTTTTAGTATTGAGTACAACGTAGTGTGTATTTAGATATCACTATAAGGACTCTGTTTATAATTTTATTTCTAAAAGCGCAGCGGTCTCATATTTTAGAGCGCAGCGTTCTGTCGATTACATCGACAACTTATCATACTTATTCATCATTTGTACCCCATGCACCAATGTCGCTCCACTTTCAATGGCAGCCCCTACATGCACAGCCTCCATCATTTCTTCTTTGGTAATTCCTTTTTGTAAACCGTCTTTGGTGTAGGCATCAATACAATAAGGACATTTCACCACATGGGAAACAGCTAAGGCAATTAAGGATTTCTCCCTTGCACTTAGTGCACCTTCTTCGAAAACGGTACTATAATAGTCAAAAAACTTAGTTCCGAGCTCTTCGCTCCATTCAGTGATTTTGCCAAATTTTCTAAGGTCTTTAGGGTCATAATACGAATCTGCCATTTTTTTGTGTGTTTTAGGTGCTATTATTTTTTGTTTTGATTTATCTAAGCTAATGGGAATTCCCTGTCCCATTTTTTCCAATTCGGGAAGGATTTCCATGTTGTCCCAAATACCAGAAGTTAATGTGTCTGCATACGCTTCTGGTAGGTGATTTTTAAACATTAATCGTTGCGCTGTTTTATGGTCATATTCAAAAGACCGATGAGTATAATTTAATTCACTATCCTTCATTTCGAGTAACATATACCAGACGCGGGTTGTGCCGTCATTTGCTGGCATGCCAATAGCACCTGGGTTTAACCAGACTTTGTTTTTTATGGACTGATGAAAAGGGAGTCCGCAATGTCCAGCAATAATAACATCACTTTTGGTTGCTGTAAAGCATTCTTCTTTACTGCTGTTGGCAGTGGATTTAAATACAAATTCTGATGTGTTTCTATAATTTCCGTGAACTATCGTAATTTTTTTATCGCCATAATCAAAACTAATATATTCAGGAACTTCAGAAATCCATTGTAAGGATTCTTTTGATAAATGGCCTTTTGTATAGGGAAACCAAGTCTTTGAAAAGTCATCGCAACGACTTCCAGCTTTAAAATCGCAACCGCAATCTTCACTATCGTTGGCCAATTGTAACTCTACATTACCGGCTATACTCAACGCACCCCATTTACGGAATAATTTAATGGTTTCCTCAGGTTGTGCACAGTATCCAGTAATGTCTCCGGTACAAATACAATTTTCGGGAGCAATGCCTTCGGTGTCAGCAATACCTATTAACTGCTCCAAAGCCTGCAGATTACCATATACCCCTCCAAAGAGTAGTAGCTTTCCGTTTTTGGTTCCTATATGTGTTATCTCTTTATCCATTTGGGTATAACATAGAGTGTGATACAACTTAAAATTCCCCAGAAATTAATCCAAAGTAAATCCGCATATTTTCCTGTGGTAAAAATTAATCCTTGTGGAAACCAACTGAAAATGAGCAAAAATCCGAATAAAATCCCACAAAAAACACTTAGGTGAAAACTTATCTTAGGTGCTTTGTCTTTCCAAAATAGAAAAATGGGGGTTAAGCCGATAACCATTGTTCCGCTTATGGTAGTTGCCGATAGTATTTCTGCATTCAAAAAAACTGGGATGGTGCCTAGCGCTGCAATTAAGACCATAGACCAACGTCCGAATTTGAGGGAATTCCCCAATTTTAAATCGATTGCCAATAGCTTGGAAAAAGAGGAAAATGTGGAGTCTAGGGTAGAGGCAGCCGAGGTTATCATAATAAAATTAATAACTAATAAAATGACAATCCCGAAAGCCTTACCAACTTCAACAGCGGCTTGTCCTTGCATTTCCTGCGATTGTGCATATATCCCAACAATACTAAAAAGTATAATGCATAAGGCACCAAGGATACTTGCGCACAGGAAGCTTTTTAGCGTGACTTTTGGACTACTTAAAAATCCTCTATCGGTTAAGACAGGGTCATGAAAGGGATAACTAAAGGATTGAAGCACAGCGGCAAAAAGAAAATTTAAACCCATATCAAAGGACCAAATCCCTGATGTAATAGCGGTTTTAGAGGAAAAGGTGGTGTCAGCACCAAAAATGGCTCCTAAAATTACGAGTAGAAGAATAGCAAAAAGCCCCATTTGTATGACATCAGTAAAAATAGAACTGCTCATACCGCCTTTAAGTACATAGGCCAAGGTCAAAGCTGTAAAAACAAGTATGGACCAATAATAAGGACTCGTTCCCATATTCCCAAAATAGGTGCCAATCACCATTGTATTGCTCCAAACCTCATTAAATAGTCGGATAGCGATGAGAATAGAAAATACGGCCACCGCTCCTTTGCCAAACTTAGACGTAAGAAAATGGTGAATGCTTGTGTATTTGCCATGTAAGCGCATCCTATAAATAACCACACCGGCAACAGCAAAAGACACATAGTACCCTGCATATGCAACGCCGCCTACAATACCATAATCCAATCCCAAATTAGCAGCGTTCGTAATGCTTTTGGCAAAGATCCAAGAGATGATTAAACTCCCCATCAACATGAATGTATTGGGAGTTTTCTTCTTTTGAACTGCTTTAAAAAACTGATTGGTATTTTTAGCCCATGGGGAAAGCAGAAACAGCACCATACTAGATGCAATTACTAACCCCCATTGCCATAAATTAACCTCAATCATATGTATAACTGCAATATTCAATTTCAACCTTAATACTTTAATCCTCGCTTTGCGAGTCCCACCAAACCGCTACATTGATACTGTTACCATCGGTATTCGCAGCCGCAGTACTATAATTAGTGCTATTGAGCGCCTCTTCTTCTGCAGGATACGGCATACGTACAGGAATCAAATTATCGTTTAAGCTAGCCGAAAGAGTTTTTAATGCTGGAAACCCTGTTCTTCTAAACTCTATCCAACCTTCGTACCCGTTTACCATATTGGAAATCCATTTCTGGGTAATGATGTTTTCCAGGGCATCACCGTTGGTATAGGCTCCTGTTCCTGTTAGGTAATCTGTTGGAAGTTCCACGTGCCAATAATCGAAAGCTTGTGAAACACCAATATTGTATAATGCTTGAGCATCTGCGGCTATGAAGCCTTTCTGTGCTGCTTCAGCAAGTAGGAAGTGTGTTTCCATACTAGTCATGAAGTTCGCATCCAAAACGCCTGTGTTTTCACGAAAAATTATGCCTGCTAAAGAATAATTAGCAAGAATAGCGGCATTTTGTGTGGCATCGATTCCATTCAACAAACCATTAAATTCTCCCAAATCACTATTGCTAAATGGTCTAAATAATGTTGAAATTCTAGTATCGTTCAAGTCGGTTAGAATTTCATCCATGGTTTCTGAAAGTACAAAGTTGTTAAAATCTCCAATACGCAAACGAGCCAACCTAAAATTATTGGGCTCTCCCTCTGTAAAGTCAAAAATGGCGTTTTTAGAATTCTCATCAATAAAATTTCCTTCTGCAACTATAGCTTGTAGTTGGGAAGCAACATCCATTTTATCCGAAATTCGAATCAGATGCTTTATCCGAAGCGAATTTGCAAAACGAATCCAGCCATTTAAATCGCCTTCAAAAAGGATGTCGCCGGCTAAGGTAATACTACCATTATACGCTTCAATTGCTGTAATCCCTTTTTCCAAGTTATCCAGAATACCTCCTTCATCCATGTAAATGGATTCTTGTGCTTCATAAACAGGAGTTACCGTCCCGTTAGTTCCTTTAAAAGCTTCCGAATAGGGGACATCTCCAAATAAATCTGTTATCCCTGCACTCATATATGCCTTAAGAATAAGAGCCGGACCTTCATAAACCGCAAAGGTTTCATTTTCTTGAGATAGGTTTAAAATGATTTCATTATCCCTCAGGTTTTTGTAGAAAATGGGCCAAGGATTACCACCTAATTGGGGCGACTTTAAATTATGTCTATCAAAAAGATTAAAATCCAACGCTGTGGTGTACTGTCCTAATAAATTCCCAGCGGTAAATCCTTCATAGGACATCTGTTCCCCGTAATCATAGATGACCTGGCGTAAGAGCAGACTTGGTTGTATGGTTACCGGTGAATTGGGGTTGGTATTTATTTCTTCAAAATCTTGGGTACAGGCAGAAAATAAAATCAAAACAACAGAAATTTTAACCAACAAGAACACCTCCCGCAGTCCCTTCTTCTGAGCAGGGAGGTTAGAATGCAATCGTTTCCCCTCTAAAAAGAGGACGGCACAATGATAATTGTGGGCGAGATTAAGCGTTGTCAAGAATCTGTAAATTTTAAGTAAAAATGTAATTAGAATACTATATGATTTTTTCATCTCTTTCTCTCTTAAAAATTAAACCCTGCTTTAAAACCAAAACTACGGGTGCTTGCGTAGGACATGTCTTCTACACCACTAACGAAGCCTTGCCCTTGAACCGCTAACTGCTCAGGGTCAAAATGTGGATTCTCTGTAAGGGCGAACAAGTTTCTTCCGATTACCGATAAACTAAGGCTGGCATCTTGCTTGAATAAGCTGAGGTTGGCAAAGGTGTAACCGATAGAAAACTGCCTTAGTTTAAGGAAAGACGCATCATACGTGTTGTTCTCCTCATGGTTTCGGTCATAAAATTGTCGGTAATAGCTTTCGGCTGATACAGCAACGGTATTTGGCGTGAATACCGGATTTTCCGTTGTTCCAGTATTTACGACACCTTGTGGGACTATGCCTGCCTCAGGTCTAAACGAGGTTTCGGCCAGTTGTCCGCCAACATTTCCTAAGGCTCTTGTACGGGAAACAATTATTCCGCCTTGCCGCCAATCCAATAGAAAACCAAGGTTCCAGTTTTTAAAGGCAAACTGGTTATTGAATCCTAACATAAAATCAGGATTATAGTTCCCTAATTTTTGAAGAGTATTATCTGGAATATAGCGACCCTCATTAGTAAGTACAAAATCACCAGCATCATTTTTTAAATACCCCGTTCCATAAAGGTCTCCAACATGACCACCTTCTTCAACTTGTAAAAATACCGTTTGGTTTTGACTGTCGTATATTCTAGAATAGGCTAATGTGAGGCGACCTTCATCTTGGGGTAAATCCTCTACAGTAGCTCTGCTCGTGCTAAAGTTTAAGGTGCTGTTCCATTCAAAATTGTCTGAAATAATAGGAGAGATACCTGCTATGATTTCCAAGCCTTTTGCTCGTACTTTTCCGCCATTTACCACTTGTTGTGTAAAACCGGATGAGATGCCTATTGGAAGTGAAATAATCTGATCTTCTGTAACAGCATTGTAGAAAGAGATATCAAAACGTAATTGATCACTGAAAAATCGTAAATCAGCACCTATTTCAAAAGAAGAAGTAGTTTCCGGTCTTAGATTAGGATTCGCAATCGTGTTTTGATTACTAAAGGTAGGTTGCCCATTAAATGGCGTTTGTGCGACAAAGGCACCTGTGGTTTGATACGGATTGGTATCGTTTCCTACTTGTGCCCAACTAGCCCTTAGCTTCGCAAACGAAATTGCTTCGGGGAATTCAACGACTTCAGATAGAATAAAACTACTGGAAAAAGAAGGATAGAAAAACGAGGTGTTAGCTACCGAAAATGGTGTTGCCAAAGCACTAGACCAGTCGTTTCTTCCCGTAATATCTAAGAATAGAAAACCGTTGTACCCAAACTTCGCCAAGCCATAAAAACTATTGATGCGCTTATTGGATTCAAACTCGAACACTTCAATAGGCGATGCGCCATTTGAGAGGCGGAAAATACCGGGTTGCGCTAAGCTTGTAGTCTGTGATTGTGAGGTAAAGGCTTTCTGGTCCAATCTATTTCCACCGACAGAAACAGCAACCTTAAAATCATTGAATTGATTGGTATAGTTTAAAAGAAAATCGGTGTTTATTTCTCTAAAAAATACATCGTGCTCCGCATAACCACCATTCTGAAAGCGATTAGAACTAAACGCACGGCGCAGTTGACGTAACTCGCTAGAGTAATCCATTCCAGAGCGTATGGTAGCCGTTATATGATCGGTTATGTCATAACTGGCAGATATATTTCCAAAAACACGGTCTCTATTGAAGGAATTACGGTTCTCCTCTAATATAAAGAAAGGGTTATCAAAAAAAGTATAGTTATAAGAATACTGTTGCACGCCTTCCAAGCCTGGTTGCCAATAATCCCTAAGGCTATCTATATTTAAGGAACGTGGCCCCCACGCTACTAATGAATAATTTACGTTCTCCGAACCATACCCGTTGGATGGGCGGTTATCACTTTGTGAATTCACATAACTGATAGAAGAATTGATGCTTAGCTTATCTGTAGGCATAAAACCTAATCGGGCACTTACTGTCTGTCGGTCTAGATTCACTCCGGGAATAATAGACTCACTTCTTAAATCTGTAAACGAGAGTCGGTAATTTCCTTTTTCAAATCCGTTTGAAATAGCAATATTGTTTATAAGTGTTGTTCCTGTATTATAAAAATCTTTCAAATTATCAGGATTGGAACGGAACTCTGTTGGTATAATGGGTAAGCCACTATATAAGGCCGTGTCACCACCACGAACTATTGTGCCATCTGCTAAGGTAACCGGACTATCAAATTGAGAAATTAAATTCCCTGCATTTAAACGTGGTCCCCAGCTATAGGTAATGTTATCGCTGGTTCCGCCTCCAAGCCCGTCTACAAATTCGAACACTCCAGATTGTCCTTGTCCGTACTCATTTTGAAAGTCTGGAAGGCGAAATGCAGAATCCACGAAAAAGCTAGTGTTATAACTTATACCAAGGCCTTGCGTATTCTTACCGCTTTTGGTTTCTATAACGATTACACCATTAGAAGCTCGAGTACCATAAAGTGCTGCGGCACTGGGCCCCTTTAAAACAGATACAGCTTCTATATCATCAGGATTTACTTCCATGGCGCCATTCCCAAAATCGATAGCTTGAAAACCTGCTGCTGCTTCATTGGTAAAGTTGAAAACAGAATTGTTATTAATAGGTACGCCATCTACAATAAACAAGGGGTTATTGTTGGAGAAAGAGGCTTCTCCACGGATGGTAATCTTAGACGAAGAACCCACTCCTGTTGCCCCTTGGGTTATAGTCACCCCTGCTAATTTTCCAGTTAAGTTATCGAGAAAATTAACTGCTTTCACCTCGGTTACTCCTTTAGCATCTAGACTTTGCACTGCATAGCCTAATTCTTTGGTTTCCCTTTTTAGACCTAATGCCGTTAATACGACTTCATTTAATTGCTCGGCGGATTCCAATAAGGTCACATCTATAATTCCGATGTTATTCATAGGAACGTTTTGTGTTTCATAGCCGAGTGCGGAAAATTTAAGCACCCCTAACGCATTAGTGATGGTTAGGCTATACCTACCTTCCTCGTTTGATATAGTTCCCTTATTCGTGCCGGTTAATTGTACGTTTACATATGGGATTGGCGTGCCAGCTGTATCTGTTATGGCACCCGAAACAGTTTCTTGTGCAGTGGTAATGGTTGCCATGAAGAAGGTCATGGCTAACAATAAATACTTCATGTAATGGTATAGATTGAGTTAGTACTTTAGATGGATTCGCCCATCGTTTCTATAAAACTAAGAATGAAGTAGTACTGGAGAACCTTTGTTAAAAGCTTGCTGAAGAAAAGTTGTTAAGAATAGAGAAATTACAATAGTTTGAAGCTCTTTACCTAACTGTAAAAGTTGCATCAACAATTGCAGTACAGTCGAAGAGATAGAATTCTTAAAATAAGCAAGACGTTTTACATCCTTGATTGTATCGATATCACTAAGAACAGGTAGTTGATAAAGAAGACTATTGGTTAGCTCTACAAGTGAAGAAATTTTATTGAATAGGCTAAATCGTTGCCAGGGTAATCTTTTAAAACTTTCTTTGTCGAAGTTAGATTTATGGATACCCATTAAGTAAAATCCACCATCCAAGGACGGGCCTAAAACCGTTTCCCCAGCTTCTAGAGCGGCTTCGGTTTTTAACAGGTGTGTGGTCTTTAGTTGAGGTGTATCGTTGCCAATGGTAATGATATTGTCAAAACCTTCTTCAAAAACCGTTTGTATTGCGTTTGTAAAACGCTCCCCAAAGGAGTTTCCCGTTTGTTCCTTTTCTGAAATATGAAAACAAGGGAGCCCTGTTTTTTTTGCCTTCTGAAGTGTTTCCTGTGTAAGTGTTTGAAACAAAACTTCGCCGTTTGGCATCGCCTTATGTGACAACTCCTCCGCAGCGGAATTGGCAAAGACCAAAATAGCGGTTTTGTGAAAAGAATTCAACAGGTTTCTTTTTTGTACGTAAACTTACAATAAAAAGGATACGAAGGTTTGGTCGTAGCGGTACTAAATTCATTACAAATCGTGTGATAGTATTTTTCTCAAAACCGACGAACCAGTTTGTTTAAGGTTCTAAATTTCTTCCAAATTAAAAAATAAGCATCGTTGTAAGAGAAGGAATTGACGGCAAAATTCAGAATAAGCCCTAAAATAAGCCGTTTATATATCAAAACCGACCGAGTAGTTTAAATTCTAAGTCATAAAACAAACTCGAACACGCTTCTTTTGCCTTAAACGGTCTACTTTTACAGTTCAATCTTCCCTATGCAACGACATTCATTACAATCTAAGTCACTTGGCCTTGTGCTTTCAGGAGGGGGTGTTCGTGGTATGGCTCACATAGGGGTCATCAAGGCCATGCAAGAGTTTGGATTGGATGCTAAACTTGTGGCAGGAAGCAGTGTTGGAGCATTAATCGGTGCCCTGTATGCCAACGGCAGTTCGGTTTTGGATATGATGCGTTTTTTTAAGGAAACTCCTTTATTCAAATACAATTACTTTGCCGTAGCAAGACCAGGACTGATAAATACGGAGCGCTATATTGACACCTTTAAGGCATACTTTCCACATGATAGTTTTGAAAGCTTACAAAAAGAATTTTTCGTGGTTGCCACGAACCTAGAATTGGGGCAGGAGGAGTTTATCTCTAGCGGCGAATTAATAAAACCTTTATTAGCGTCTGCAGCATTACCCCCTATATTTAGCCCTGTGCGATATAAGGATATGTTATATGCTGATGGAGGGATTATGAATAACTTCCCCTCCGAACCTGTCGTTGGGAAGGTCGATTTTGTTATCGGAAGCAATGTTTCCATCGTATCGAAGCTCCAAAAGAAGGATTTGAATAACTCAATCCAGTTAGCGGGACGGGTTACCGGATTAATGATTTACGCCATTAATAGAGAAAAAATTGACAAATGTGATTTGGTATTTGAACCCCAAGAATTAGAACATATAGGTATTCTGGACCGAAAAGGTCTGGAAAAAGCCTACAGTATTGGTTACGAGACTGCGGTAAAGCAATTTGAAACGCTATGTACGGTGCCCTAATACCTGCCTAATAATGCTTTTACTTACACATCGTCATAATCCACTGTTAAAGTAGCAGTGGTGGGATGCGCTTGGCAGGTTAGGATAAAACCATCTGCTATTTCGCTATCGGTTAGGATTTGATTTTTAACCATTTCTGCTTTTCCTTCTTTTACTTTGGCAATGCAACTGCTGCATACACCACCTTGGCAAGAGTAGGGCGCATCAATGTTTTCCTTAAGAATGGCATCTAAGACCAACATCTTTTTATCCATGGTGATTTCAAACTCTTGGTCATCCACAATGACTTTTACCTTAGTTTGTCCTTCCGCTACAATCGGCATTTCCTCCTTTATTTCCGTAGACGTAAACAGTTCAAAATGAATTTTATCTTTTGGAACATCGTTTTCGACCAGTGTATCTGTAACCAAGTGAATCATTGTTTCAGGGCCACAAAGGTAGTAGCCATCAAAATGGACATCCTTATGTTTGTTTTTTAAAGCATAGTTGACGGTAGAGGTATCTATACGACCAAACAATGCTTTATCTTCTTTGGTTTGGCTGTTGGTGAAATAAGCAAAAAATCTATTGTTATAATCTAGTTGTAGTTTTACCAAATCTGTGTAAAACATGGTTTCCTCATAGGATTTATTCCCGTAAACTAAAACAAAAGTGTTTTTGGGATTGCTATCCAATACGGTCTTCGCAATACTCATGATCGGCGTAATTCCACTACCGGCTGCAAAAGCCACAATATTTTTTACTTCGGCTGATTTAAAGGTAAAACGACCCTCAGGAGGCATTACTTCTAGTACATCACCAACATTTAGTTTTGTGTTTGCATAGTCCGAAAAGCCGCCACGGTCTACTTTTTTAATACCAATGGTAATGTCTTCTTTTTTTGGAGAAGAGCTAATGGAATACGCACGACGCATTTCGGTGCCCTTTATTTCCTTTTTAACGGTAATATACTGTCCGGCAGAGAATGCAAAGGTCTGTGCAAGTTCCTTAGGAATAGCTAAGGTTACTGCAACAGAACTTGGAGTTAATTTTTTAATGGAGCTTACCGTAAGGGCATGAAAATCGGCCATAATTTCTTTTTCTTTTAAATAGACCGCAAAATTAAGCATTGATGAAGCGATAAAAAACGGAAACTTCAAAAAAACATACATAGAATTCTTATGCATAAGAATATTAGGTATATTCGTTCGCTCTTAGAATTACCAAAAAATAATTCTGACCTCTCCGAAGTGGAGGGAGGATGAAGGCTCTTTTTATAATAGTGTTCAAAATAAAGTCTTAGTCTTTGGCTAAGCGTAATTGAAGTCATGGCAAATTCAAAGTTATATAAGGGCAGTTTAAATACCATTATCTTAAAGTTGTTGGATGAAGAGGGGAAGATGTACGGGTACGAGATTACCCAAAAGGTAAAAGCTTTAACGAAGGGAGAATTAAAGATTACCGAAGGCGCACTCTATCCAGCATTACATAAGTTAGAAGCGGAAGGCTTATTGGATGTCGAGGTATCCAAAGTAGACAACCGCTTACGCAAATACTACAAACTCACCGAGCAAGGACAAAAAGAGACCGTAAACCGCTTGGCAGAGCTGGAAGAATTTATTCGAAGCATGCAGCAATTGGTGAATCCTAAATGGAGTATAAAT
>JBLHNI010000035.1:0-16028 GCA_047650615.1 Maribacter sp. | reverse complement strand
CCTATTTTTTTATCGTAAACAAAGCGTACTGGATTGCTAATTTTACGCCCCTCTACACTAGAATAAATTTTTTCTATAAAACTCTTGCTCAGGTCATTATCTATGTCCAGCTCAGCATCCCTTGTGATTTTTATCATATGGGCCGATATGGAACTATAATCGAACATCGTAAAGATGCTATCCATACAAAAACGAATCACATCGTCTAGCATGATAACGTAGTCCTTATTTCCTTCTCTAGGCAAGACCACAAAACGCTCTATTCCTTTGGGAATCTCAATAAGTGCATATCTTTTTTCTATTCTCCTTGATGTTTCTCGAGTACGATCGTCCCGTTTCAGCAACATTCTTACAGCTAAATAAGCTGCGGTATCTTTTAATGTTGGAAATTCAGCTAAATCGCTAAGAATAATGGTCGTTAATTGCGGACTAACATTTTGCAGAAAATACGTTTTTACAAATTTCTGCTGTGTCTCAGAAAGCTCAGTTTCTGTAATCAGAAAAACGTTCTGTTCTTCAAGCTGCTTTTCAATTTCTCGTATGATCTCAATACTTTTGGCCTGTTGTTTTATTACGATTTTAGTAATTTCCTCCAACAGGTCCTTGGCCACTTCTCCGCCTAAAACACTTTTCCCCTTCTTCCCTGCTTCCACAATACGTTTTACAGTTGCATAACGCACCATAAAAAACTCATCTAAATTATTAGAGAAAATTCCAGCAAAACGTAATCGTTCTATTAAAGGCACATTTTTGTCTGCACTCTCTTGTAAGACCCGTTCATTGAATTTAAGCCAGCTTATTTCTCTATTTATATATTGATTTTTACTTTTCATCATTTTTTTAACTGCTTTGGAAAAATGGTTTCTATAGTTGTTCCCTTGAAAATAGAAGTCCAAGATTGCTCATTAAATTGCAGGTGAACGAAGCCGCCGGTTGGCACGTTTTCTATATGGCTGCTCCCTAATGAATTTGCAATATGGGTAAAAGCATGGTTATGTCCAAAAATTAAAATAGTATTAAGCTCATCCGGTAGGTTTTTTACAAATTTTAGTACATAATTTCCAGAAAAATCATATAACTCAGGAATTACTTTGAAGTTATCCAACGGAAACCTAAGTTGACGTAAACAAATCATAGCCGTGTGTAGTGCCCTGTTTGCTGGACTCGAAAAGGCAAAATCCAACTGTACACCATTTTGGCTAAGCGCTTCGCCAACTAATTTCACATCGCTTATGCCCCTCTGTAACAAAGCCCGGTCCTCATCACTTACGTTGAGTTCCCATGACGATTTTCCATGACGCATTAAAAGTAAATTCTTCATTAATTTCTTACTTTAAGGTGCAAGCCGCTCTATTTGCCAATTAAAATCCTGCTGAAGGCTATAGCGTATTCTATCGTGTAACCTATTGGGTCTTCCTTGCCAAAATTCTATCGAAACGGGTTTTACGATGTACCCACCCCAATTTTTTGGCCTTTGAATTTCCTTCCCCTCATAAGCTACCTCTAGCTCTTTTAGCTTAGTCTCCAAAACTCCTCTCGAAGGAATGACCGAGCTTTGATCAGAGGCCATGGCACCTAGCTTACTACCATCTGGTCTAGATTCAAAATAACCATCGGAAAGATTTTCCGCTATTTTCTCAGCCTTCCCTTTTATAATAATTTGGCGTTCTAAGCCAGGCCAAAAAAATGAAATACAGACCTTTTGGTTTGTGGCAATAGCCCTTCCCTTTTCGCTGTCATAATTAGTATAAAAAATAAAACCTTCATGGGTGTACTTTTTTAAGAGTACCACCCGGCTTTTTGGGTAGCCGTCTAAACCAACAGTAGCGACGGTCATGGCATTTGGCTCCTCTACGCTATCCGATTGTTCGGTTTCATAAAACCAAGTCTGGAACAATTGCATTGGATTATCCGATACACAATCCTCTATCAGTTCACTTTTTTCGTAAGATTTTCTGTAATTCCCTAGATCTTTTTGCATATAACACCCTTAAAAAACAAGATAATCAAAGTTGAGGAAAAGATGGGACATTGTAAAGCAAGAATTTTGCTTTTAGGAAAAATTTAATTGAAAGAAAAGATCCTGTTATTGCTTAAAACTCAAAACACTTACCATCATCCCCCAATTCAGTATTCTCAAAAACCTGTTGGGCCTCTTCCTTAAAAAGGGAAATAGATTTATATCTGGTAGAATAATGTCCCAACACCAACGTACCCACCTTTGCATCTTTGGCAATCTGAGCGGCTTCGGTTGCCGTAGCGTGTTTGGTTTTTTTTGCCAAATGAGCTTCCGACTCTAAGAATGTTGCTTCGTGGTATAGTACGTCTACACCAGCTATAATAGGAATAATATCAGGCTTGTAGGAAGTATCACTACAAAAGGCATAGGACTTTGGTTTTGGAGGGGCTAACGAAAGCAGTTTGTTTTCTATCGTTTTGCCATTGTCCAAAACCACATCCTTTCCATTTTTTATATTTTGAAAATAGGCTTTGTCAATTTTATATTCATTTACCGCAGTGCTATTCAACTTTCGTTTCCCAATCTTTTCACGAAATAAATAGCCATTGGTATACACCCTATGTTCTAATGGTATGGTTTTTACACTTACTTTTTCATCTTCATAAACAAGGATACTTTCCTTAGAAGTTAGCTCATGAAAATACAACGGATAATTGGTCCATGAATCCCCTAGTTTCAATAGTAAGGTAATGGCTTCTTTTATTCCTTTTGGCCCATATACATGCATCTCTTTATCTCTTCCCAATAATCGAAACGTAGAAATTAGTCCGGGTAAGCCAAAGAAATGATCACCGTGTAAATGAGAAATAAAAATATGGTTAATTCTGGAAAACTTGATTTTATGCTTACGTAATTGCACTTGTGTGCCTTCCCCGCAGTCTATCAAAAACATATGGTTTTTGATTTCCAGTATTTGAGAGGTAGGATTCGTAAGGGTTCTGGGTGTAGCGGCGTAACAACCGAGTATGGTTAACTTCACAGGTCAAGGTCCCTTTCTATTTCCTCCATTTCAATAATATCCTTGGCTTCTTGCAGCGTTGGGGTTACCATAATTTCATCTGGCACTTCGTCATAAGAAACCTTGTTTGTTACAATAACGAACGACTTTCCGTTTTCTTTGTGGTTCTTAGATAGTTCCAAAAATTCTAGGACATCGCCGGAGGTAAGCGTTTCAAAAGAAAATAGGTTTACAATTAAATTATCATGCTTAACCTTAGCATAGGCCTTGTTTAGATTTTCTAAAAAAGTAGCGATGGAAATCTTTTCTTGATATACTATAGATGTAGTTCCGTCTTTATCAAAAATCATAGGGCTATTATTTAATCTTGGAAGCCAACAAATAAATCACTGCCATACGGATGGCGACACCGTTTTCCACCTGGTTTAGGATTATCGACTGCTTAGAATCGGCCACATCACTGGTTATCTCCACACCTCTGTTTATTGGGCCAGGGTGCATGATTACGATTTCCTTATCCAAACTGTCCAACAACTTTTTATTGACTCCAAATTGTTGTGTGTACTCCCGAGTTGTAGGAAAGTAACTGATATCCAACCGCTCGTTCTGTATGCGCAACATATTGGCAACATCGCACCATTCCAAGGCTTTTCTTAAGTTGGTCTCCACGCCTACTCCTAAAGATGCTATATGTTTGGGAAGTAAGGTTTTAGGCCCGCAAACCTTTACATGAGCACCCTGAAGTTTTAATGCAAAGATATTGGAGAGTGCCACACGAGAGTGCAATATATCTCCAACAATAACTATATTTTTACCTGCAACATCACCAAGTCGCTCCCTAATCGAATACGAATCCAAAAGTGCTTGGGTGGGATGTTCATGGGCTCCGTCACCCGCATTTATGATAGATGCCTTAACGTGTTTGGAGAGGAAAATTCCCGCTCCGGGATTGGGATGGCGCATAACGACCATATCCACTTTCATGGATAAAATATTATTAACCGTATCGATGAGTGTTTCCCCTTTTTTTACTGAAGACTGACTCGCAGAAAAATTAATAATATCTGCGGAGAGCCGTTTTTCAGCAAGCTCAAAGGACAACTTGGTACGTGTACTGTTTTCAAAAAATACGTTAGCAATGGTAATATCGCGTAAGGAAGGTACTTTTTTAATAGAACGATTAATGACTTCCTTGAAATGATCTGCAGTTTCAAAAATGAGTTGAATATCTGACTCCTTCAGGTATTTAATTCCCAATAAGTGATGTACACTCAGTTCGCTCATTTTCTATCTATTAATCAAATATATTACATCCTCACCTTCATTCTCTTTCCACATCACTTTTACCTTTTCACCATCAATAGCATCTACTTGTCTACCTCTATAGTTAGGTTGTATGGGTAAGTGTCTACTAAATCTGCGATCAATCAAGGCTAACAATTCTACTTCGGCCGGTCTTCCAAAGGATTGTAGCGCGGTTAAGGCTGCATTAATACTACGTCCGGTATAGAGTACATCATCTATCAAGACCACATTCTTATCCTCAATAAGAAAATCAATTTTAGTCTTGGTGGCCTCTAAAGGTTTATCACCCCTTCTAAAATCATCACGGTAAAAGGTAATATCCAAAACCCCAACATCTATATGCTTAACGCCGTATTCCTCCTGTAAAATCTTACACAAGCGCTGTGCTACAAATATTCCGCGCGGTTGCAGGCCTATTAATACCGTGTTTTTAAAATCTAGATGGTTCTCAAGCAATTGGCAAGCCAAACGATGTAGAATGATGTTGATTTCTTTTGAGGATAGTAATACTTTTTGACCCATAATAGTCCATCACGCATTTAGCTTCACAAAAATAGGGAATTCTAGTTAAAGCACGAGTGAATAACATTTTTGTGTCTTCGCTAGCTAAGAATAATACTCCCATCCTAAAGAATCTGCAGTTCAACACGGTTTACCTTGTCTAAAGGAGCCTATGTTACTTTTCTATAGGTATGTCTTATGCCTCAGCTATACTTTAGACGCTTTTAATATTGAAGAGCTATCCTTACCCCATTAAAAAATTGATTTAGTATACAAAACAGATGTCCTATAGACGGTATTTCCCACAACCGCTCCGATAATAGCAAGGTGGTGTATGTGGAGCTGGTCAATGCTCAGGACAGTGTTGTCGTGCAACGCAAACTGTTCGTAGATGACATCGGCGCCTCGGGAGACATTAAAATCTTTTCGGATATGCCGCAAGGTGAGTATACCAAATACATGCTCAATGACGCCGATCCGGTGGTTTTTGAAAAAAGCATCCCTATTTTTGTTCAGGAAGTGCGCACAGGGCTGAACGCGGAACAAGTTACGCTGGCAAAGTCCCTTCGTGGTTTTGAACGGTATACAGACGATACCATGTTCGGCAAACCGGATATCAAATTCTTTCCCGAAGGGGGACACCTGGTCAAGGGATTTCCAGGCACCATGGGGCTCGAAGTACTTGATGCAAAAGGAAACGGGGTAGCGCTAAAGGGCTATATCAAAAATTCAAAAAATGAGATTGTAGCACCTTTCGAGAGTTTTGAATTTGGTCTGGGCAGCGTAGGCTTTATCCCTTTGCAGGGAGAGCAGTATTATGCAAGTGTCATTTTTAAGGGAACCGAACAGAAATTCCCATTACCAGAGGCGATGTCCTCTGGTAATATATTAAGCATTAAGAACCGGCAAGACCATGTTTTAGTGCAGGTGGCTAGCACGACCGAGAACGGTCTTGAAGGCACCATGTTAGTAGGGCATTTAAGGGGAGATCTCATATTCAAAAGAATCGGTAGCTCCGAGGGTAATGCGTCCTATGCCACCAAAATATACACAGAAGAACTTCAAGACGGGGTCGCGCATTTTACCCTCTTTTCGGGTGATGGCGAGCCCATAAGCGAACGCCTTGTTTTTATAGACAACCCAGAAAACGATGCCCGTTTGACCATTTCTGCACCCACAAAGACCTTTACCCTTCGCGACAAGGTGAATCTTAATATGGCCTTGACCGATGAAGAGGACGAACCCTTGAAAGGAGATTTCTCCATGGGTGTGATTTCTAAGAACGGAACCAAAGGAACGTCTACCAACATAAGAAGCTGGCTGTTGTTGGATTCCGATTTGGGCGGCAGTGTAGAAAACCTAGATTTTTTCTTCGCAGAGGATTCCAAGCAACGTAAATTTCTATTAGATGCGCTTATACTCACCCATGGTTGGAGACGATTTGTCTGGAAGGACATGCTCTCCAAAAACGTAAGTAAGATCCCTGAATACGCCCCTGAAAAAGGCATTATGGTGACCGGTAGAACCACCAAGTTCAAAAGCCCGTTCCAGACCAAACAGACCGTTGCTACATTGAACCTATACGGTCCCGAGCTTATCAACTCCAAAAAGGAGACCAATGCCCAGGGAGAATTTGTTTTTGGGCCTTTTTATGTCATGGACAGCCTGGACGCTACGGTAGAGGCCTATGATTCCTTGCCCAAATTTGAATACAAACGAAAGAACTTTTCTATCTTTTTAAACGAACAGAACCAAAAACTGAGCTCAACACTTAAAAAGACCGAGTGTACCGACCGCCAGACCGTTGAACTAAGTCAGGAATATCTGAAGGAGGAATACCGAAAAAAGGTCAACGATTTTAAATACGATTCTACTAAAGTGACCCAGTTAGACGAAGTTACGGTGACGGAAAAGAAAAAATAAAGAATGCAAATAGCTCTTGATGCAAACCCTACATCTGCATTAACCAGAAGCCTATTCTCTAGGCGTGTTTACACAGAGGACATTGAAGGAAGCGAGGCATTGAGTGCATTGGATCTGATGCAGAGAATGCCCGGAATTATAGTTAGCCTTACATATCCGAACCAAGAAATTAGGATTAGTGGTATGGGACAGTCTTTCGAGGCGGGCACGGCTCCATTGGTTCTTGTAAACGGTGTAGTGTCAGATTTTTTCCTTCTACAACAACTAAGAGCAATAGAGGTCAGTTTTATAGATGTCGTCCTTGGGCCTGACGCCTCTTTTTTTGGTAGTCGAGGTGCTAACGGTGTTATCGCCGTGTACACAAACTCCAGCATTGACACGAACCTTCGAGAATCAGAAGAATATCCAGGAATTGCAACGCTCAAAATACCCGGCTTCTATAAAGCAAAGGAATTCTATATGCCCGACTATGCCAAGGAAGATCCCGAAAAACCCGATTACCGCACTACGCTGTTCTGGAAACCTGAACTGACCTTTAACAATGAAGGAAAATCGACCATTGATTTTTTTACCGGGGATACCACCGGAGAATTTTTAGTAAAAGTAGAAGGGATTACCAATGACGGAAGACCGGTTAACGGGCTATATGATATAGAGGTGGTGGAATAACAATACAAAACTTCTTAAGATTTTATTTTCTCGACAGAAACGTGTTGGCTATCTTTTTAAATTTGATACTTGAAGCAAGCACAGAATTCTTTAAGCAAAAAATTACCACCCAGCCTACTATTGAATTTTACCTCAATCAAACAGTTCGTATAAGATTCAAACAAAAAAACCCTTGACGAGATAGTCAAGGGTTTTTACTATGATTAAAGTATAAATAAAAGCTTACTTCTTTTTAGACTCTGCTTCCATTTTTTCTTTTAATGCTTGTAACGCATCGTTCGCATCACCTAGGGTTGTCTTAGCTTCGTCCGCACTTGTTGCTTGTCTTTTGACAGCTGCTTTTACGTTACGTTGCTCTTCTTCCCTAAAGATAGCAGTATGACTAGCTACTACACGCTTAAAGTCTTTGTTGAACTCAATAATCTTGAATTCTGCTTCATCGCCTTTCGTTAGTTTCTTACCATCTTCTTTCTCTAAATGACGTTGTGGAATAAAGGCTGTAATATCCTCATTAAAGTCTATCGTTGCTCCTTTATCTACAATTTCAGTGATGGATGCCGTGTGAACAGTACCTAAGGCAAATTCCTTCTCGTACTTATCCCATGGGTTTTCCGTTGTTTGTTTGTGACCTAAGCTAAGCTTACGACCATTAACATCCAACTCCAAAACTTCCACTTCTAAGGTATCACCAACATTGGTAAACTCAGATGGATGCTTCACTTTTTTCGTCCAAGAAAGGTCAGAGATATAAATTAAACCATCGATACCTTCTTCCAATTCTACAAACACACCAAAATTAGTGAAGTTTCTAACGATACCACTGTGCTTAGAAGCTACAGGGTATTTCGTTGTAATATCAGTCCAAGGATCTGGGGTCAATTGCTTGATACCTAAAGACATCTTACGATCTTCACGATCAAGTGTCAATACAACTGCTTCTACCTCGTCACCAACTTTTACGAAATCCTGAGCAGAACGTAAATGCGTAGACCAAGACATTTCAGAAACGTGTATCAATCCTTCAACACCTTCAACAACTTCGATAAATGCACCGTAATCAGCGATAACTACTACTTTACCTTTTACTTTGTCACCAATTTTGATTTCATCACTAAGGGCTTCCCAAGGATGCTTCTCTAATTGCTTAAGACCCAATTGTATTCTAGATTTGTTCTCATCAAAATCAAGAATAACAACGTTTAATTTCTGGTCTAGCTCTACCACCTCGTTCGGGTGATTGATTCTACTCCAAGAAAGGTCAGTAATGTGAACCAAACCATCAACACCACCAAGATCTATAAAGACACCGTAAGAAGTAATGTTTTTAACAACACCTTCTAATACTTGTCCTTTTTCTAGTTGACTAATGATTTCTTTTTTCTGCTCCTCAATATCAGCTTCAATAAGCGCTTTGTGGGAAACAACAACGTTTTTAAATTCATGGTTGATTTTCACCACCTTAAATTCCATTGTTTTATTTACGTACTGGTCGTAATCGCGAATAGGCTTCACATCTATTTGTGAACCTGGCAAGAATGCCTCAATTCCAAAAACATCAACGATCATACCCCCTTTAGTTCTGCACTTTACAAAACCACTAACGATTTCTTCATTGTCATGAGCCGCATTTACACGATCCCAAGCCATAATAGTACGAGCCTTTCTGTGTGAAAGTACGAGTTGCCCACTTTTATCCTCACGGATATCTATCAGCACCTCTACTTTATCCCCTACTTTTAAATCGGGATTGTAACGAAATTCATTCAAGGAAATAACTCCTTCAGATTTTGCGTTAATATCAATAATTGCCTCTCTATCCGTAATGTAGACTACTGTTCCCGTAACTACTTCCTCATCGGCAGTATCTACAAAGTTCTGTGCTACTAATTCCTCGAATTCTTTAAGTTTAGAATCGTCAACACGCTCAATTCCTTGCTCGTATTTCTCCCAATTAAAGTTTTCTAAAAATTCTTGAGGGTCTTGAACAGGAACCTGTTCTTTTGTTTCTTGAACTACTTCCGCAGTTTCTGGAGTTGCTGTTACAGTTTCTACCGCTTCAGCTGGTTTTTTTTCTTCAGCCATTTGCTGATTATAAATTTGTATTCCACAATATTGCAAGAGCTAAACGGCTATTGTAGAAGTTGTTATATTTATATTTTTAATCCCTTTTTCGCTCTTAGCTTCGCCGTGAAAAAGGTGTGCAAAAATACAACTTATATCCTAAAACACAAACACTATTCATCCTTGCTTTCAAAACTGCTTGGACTTTACCATTTTTTATGGTTCAATTATTTCAATAATTAGTATCTTTCGTAGACAATATTAACCATTAAATATACGAATATGAGTGTTAAAGCAAAATACCAAGGCGTTTTAGATTTAGGTGAGCAGTTAGGAATTAAAAATGGAAGCGTTACCGAAGAAGGAAACGTTCTTAAAATAAAAGGTGAAGCAAATACACCTTATGAAAAAGATTTAATTTGGGATAAAATCAAATCTTTAGGAGGCGAAAGTGCTTCTGACATAAAAGCAAACATTACAGTAGCAGATGAAACTGTATATCACAGACATACGGTAGCTGGGGGTGAGTCCTTGAGTAAAATAGCGAAGCACTATTATGGTGACGCTATGAAATACAAGCAAATTTTTGAGGCGAACACCAACATTCTTAAGAATCCAGATGTCATACATCCAGATCAGGTTTTGGTTATTCCAACTCCATAAGACGTTAGACCTGCAGGCAGGGGTTAGACAAAATTAAAAAATGCCACTGTACATCAGTGGCATTTTATAATTTTAGTCTATTCTGACTATGTTTTAACTAAAAGCCTTGCTATGCTTTTTTTTCTATAACCCTAAGAGCAAAATTATGCATGCGCTCAAACTGCTCTTTGAGACCCATATCGCTATTATCAAATTCAATAGCATCTGGGGACTTTGTTAATGGGGAAAATTCGCGATGTGAATCAATATAATCTCTTTTTTCTACATTCTCCAACACCTCTTCATAGCTAACTTTTTCTCCCCTGTCCAAAAGCTCTTTATACCTTCTGTACGCTCTCTTTTCTGGAGATGCCGTCATAAAAATTTTAAGTTCCGCCTCAGGAAAAACGACCGTGCCAATATCCCGACCATCCATTACGATACCCTTTGCAGCTCCCATTTTCTGTTGTAAATCCACCAATTTAATACGCACCTGCTCTATTTCGGCAATCCTACTTACATTCTGGGAGACCTCCATCTTTCGTATTTCCTGCTCCACATTTTTACCGTCAAGGTACATTTCCGAAAAACCTAAATCTTCATTAAAAACAAATCGCAATTGAATATTCGATAACTCCGCTACCAAACCATCCCTATTTTCAGAATTAGCTCCAATAAAGCTTTTATCCATTGCGAATAGAGTAATGGCCCTATACATGGCGCCTGTATCCACATAAACGTAGCCCAAGGCCTTTGCCAATTGCTTGGCCAAGGTGCTTTTCCCTGTGGATGAAAATCCGTCTATTGCGATAGTTATCTTTTTCATTGCTACTGAATTTAGCTCAGTCTTTATACAAATATGGAGTAGAATTTGACTGGACTCTAATAATTATCTATTTGTTCTTAAAGCTTCTTTGCGTTCTTCACTTTTGTGTTTGTCAAGGCAATCTCTATGACCTCATGCATATCTTTCACATAATGAAACGTAAGACCCTTGAGGTAATCTGCCTTAATCTCCTTAATATCACGCTCATTATCCGCACAAAGAATAATCTCCTTTATTTTGGCGCGTTTTGCAGCCAATATTTTCTCCTTGATGCCACCCACAGGTAGTACCTTTCCCCGAAGCGTAATTTCACCTGTCATAGCCAAACTTTTCTTCACCCTTTTCTGAGTGAATAAGGAAATTAAGGATGTTAACATGGTTATACCTGCACTTGGACCATCTTTTGGCGTTGCACCTTCCGGTACATGAATATGCACGTTGTACTTTTCAAACATCTCGGCATCCAATCCGAAGCGTTCTGCATTGGATTTTATATATTCCATTGCGATTGTGGCAGATTCCTTCATCACCTTACCAAGGTTGCCTGTTATCGTCAGGATACCTTTTCCTTTGGACAAAATAGATTCTATAAACAGAATATCACCTCCTACGCTGGTCCAAGCCAAGCCTGTAACCACTCCTGCTACTTCATTATTCTCGTACTTATCGCGCTCCATTTTTGGGGCACCCAAGACTTTAATAATATCCTCATTACTTACTTTTATATCATATTTCTCCTCAATGGCTATAGACTTCGCAGCGTATCGCACCATTTTGGCGAGTTGCTTTTCCAAAGAACGCACACCAGATTCTCTTGTGTAGCCCTCCACAATCTTCTCCAGTTGTGGTTTGCCAATTTTTAAATGACTAGCATCCAATCCGTGCTCCTTTAACTGTTTGGGCAACAAGTGCTTTTTGGCAATTTCAACTTTTTCTTCAATGGTGTAACCGCTTACGTTTATGATTTCCATACGGTCTCGCAAAGCGGGTTGTATGGTTCCTAAATCGTTAGCCGTAGCAATGAACATCACTTTAGAAAGGTCATATTCCATTTCCAAGAAATTATCATAAAACTCGTTGTTCTGCTCCGGATCCAATACCTCCAACATGGCAGAAGATGGGTCGCCCTGATGACTGTTGGATAGCTTATCTATCTCATCCAATATAAAAACCGGATTTGAAGTTCCTGCTTTTTTTAGACTTTGAATAATTCTACCTGGCATAGCACCTATATAGGTTTTACGATGGCCTCGTATTTCGGCCTCATCTCGTAATCCACCTAAAGAAATACGAACGTATTCCCTACCCAATGCTTCGGCAACGGATTTACCCAAAGATGTTTTTCCTACTCCCGGAGGGCCATAAAGGCAAAGTATGGGAGACTTCATATCGTTCCGTAGTTTTAATACGGCCAAATATTCTATTATTCTACGTTTCACATCTTCCAGACCGTAATGATCACGGTCCAAGATGCGTTCGGCACGTTTTAAATCGAATTTATCCTTTGAAAATTCGTTCCATGGTAGGTCTATAAGAAGGTCTAGATAGTTGCGTTGAATTGAATATTCTGCTACTTGCGGATTCATGCGCTGCATTTTTGCCAATTCCTTCGTAAAATGTTCTTTTACTTTTTTGTCCCATTTCTTCTTCTTAGCCTTGGCTCGCATTTCCTCCAACTCATCATCATGGGAAACACCGCCCAGCTCCTCTTGAATGGTCTTCATTTGTTGATGTAAAAAATATTCTCGCTGTTGCTGATCCAAGTCGCTACGTACCTTGGACTGTATATCGTTTTTCAACTCCAGCTTCTGCATCTCTACATTCATATATTTCAAGGTCGCCAATGCACGTTCCTGAAGATCACCAATTTCCAATAATTCCTGCTTTGCCTTCACGTCCAAATTAAGATTGGAGGATACGAAATTGATTAAAAAAGAATCGCTCTGAATGTTTTTAATGGCAAAAGATGCCTCGCTAGGAATGTTTGGGTTGTCCTTAATAATCTTTAAGGCCAAATCCTTAATAGATTCAATTATGGCCAAGAACTCCACATTGTTGCTATCGGGCCTAAGTTCTGGTGTTTCGCACACGGTAGCTGTAAAATATGGTTTTTGGGTAAGTACCTCGGCAATTTCAAAGCGCTTTTTACCTTGGATGATTACCGTAGTATTACCATCGGGCATCTGCAGCACTCTCAAAATACGGGCTACGGTTCCTAATGTGTTGATATCCTTTATCTCTGGGTTTTCGGTCTCCTCATCTTTTTGCGAGACTACACCAATAACCTTATTTCCGCTATTGGCGTCCTTTATCAATTGGATAGAGGAATCCCTCCCCGCGGTAATTGGTATTACAACGCCTGGAAACAACACCGTGTTCCTTAACGGAAGTATAGGTAAGGTTTCTGGTAAGGTTTCTCCATTCATTTGTTCTTCGTCCTCTGCCGTGAGCAAAGGAATCAACTCCGCTTCATCATCTATACCCTGTAAGGACATGTTGTCAAAGTTTGAAAATTTAGAATCTCCCATCTTTATATATCTGTCATTCTGTCACATGTGTGACAGAAAAATTAGTTTTATAATTCTTTTTAAACATCGTGCAAGTCCTTAAAACCGCATATGATACGCATAAGGATGCTGCCTTAGCTCTCTTATTCAATTCTTATGCCAACATCGAACTAAAATCAAACCTATCCAAAGGCAATTATTAATACACCAGTGCTTTTTGAATTAAATTGAATTCTTTTATCTCAAACTGTAACAATCCGTAACTTCCTTCATCTATAAGATAAACCAATCACTTTTTTGAGCCAAAAAGAAGTACATATCGATGCATTATTGCAATCGTGCATAAACGGAAACCAAAGTGCACAGCTAGAAGTTTACAACAGGTACTACAAGGCCATGTATAACACGGCCGTACGTATTGTAAAAGATAGCGCGGAAGCAGAAGATGTGATGCAAGAATCGTTTTTAAACGCGTTTACGAAATTGCACACATTTAAAGCAGAAGTAAGCTTTGGAGCCTGGTTAAAACGAATTGTAATAAACAACAGTATTTATCATTACAAAAAGCAACGGAAAAAAAACGAAGTTGCTTTGGATGATATAATTTATAAGGTCGAAGATAATGACGGAATTACTTCGGATCATGTGTTTGTAAATCAAAAGGCTCAAAAAGTGATGGAGACCATGAACCGCTTAAAAGATAATTACAGAGTTTCTTTGACCTTACATTTAATTGAAGGATTCGACTATGAAGAAATAAGTGAAATCATGAATATAAGTTATGCTAATTGCCGCACTACTATATCCAGAGCAAAGGAAAGTTTAAGAAAGAAAATAGAAATTACCCACTGATGGAGAAAGACAACATCGAACAGTTATTCGAAAACCTAAAAGGTTCTTTTGATACACAAGCACCTGAATACGGACATGAAGACCGATTTTTGGAAAAAATGAATCTTGGAAGCAAGGGTGGTACATCACCTATCAAAAAAACAGCTTGGTGGAAAGGGGTATCCATTGCGGCTTCCGTAGCAGTCCTTATTGCCGTAAGCATTGGGTTCTTTAACCAAAATTCTTCTATAGAACAGCAGGTAGCCAAGGTATCCCCCGAGGTTTCCAACAGCCAGTTTTATTTTGCTAGTCTTATTGAAGAACAGGTGAAAGAATTACAGGCGGAAAGCAGTCCGGAAACTCAAAAAATTATTTTCGATACCATGTTACAGCTTAAAACTTTGGAAACTGATTATGGCCGTTTAGAAAAAGAATTACTAAGTGGTGGTAACAGTAAATTACTACTTAGCGCCATGATCACAAATTTTCAAACGAGAATTGATTTATTACATGATGTGCTTGAACAAATAGAAACTATAAAAAATTTAAAAAACTATAATGATGCGAACTATACTCTATAAATATACATTCATAATATGGGTATTAAGCCCTGTCTTTTTGTTGGCCAACAACGATATACTTGACGGTAAATACACGAAAGAGAAAACTATAAAAAAAGAATTTAACGTGAATGCGGATGCCTTGTTAAAAGTAGACAATAACTATGGCAATCTTAATATTACCTCCTGGAACGAAGACCGAATCGTTATCGAAGTGCATATAAAGACTAGCGGCGACAATGAAGAAAAGGTGCAAAGCAAACTGGATGGAATTTCGGTGGACTTTGACGCAAGCAACAGTATGGTTTCCGCGAAGACAACGTACGGTGAACAAAAGAGCGGTTGGGGATGGAACTGGGGTAAGAACAACAATGTGAACATGCAAATTAACTACACGATAAGAGTTCCCATAAAGAATAGTGTACACTTAGATAACGATTACGGAAACATTATCCTAGATCGGATAGATGGACATGCAAAAATAAACTGCGATTATGGAAGGTTAGAAATTGGCGAACTACATGGTAGGAATAATCAGTTAAATTTTGATTATACCTCAAAGTCGACCATCGGTTATATAAATAGCGGCGAAATTCGAGCCGATTATTCTGGCTTTACCATTGAAAAAGCAGGTAATTTAATCGTAAATACAGATTACACCAACGTAACTATTGAGCAAATGGAAAATCTAGAGTATACCAGCGACTATGGAAAAATAGCCGTAGGAGAGGCAAGAAATGTTAGTGGAACCGGGGATTATATTACTGTAAAACTAGGTACTATTCACGGGAATGTAAACCTAGATTCTGATTATGGCTCCATACGTATAGATGAACTTGCCGAGGATGCAGGAAATGTCTCTATACAAACAGATTATACGGGTATAAAAATCGGCTATAATGCCAAGTATCATTTTGATTTTGACATTACCACCAGTTATTCTGGAGTAAGCGGTAAAGATGATTTTAAGATTAACATTAGTACTGAAAAATCCTCCAACAAGCATTATGAAGGCTATTACGGTAGCGCTAATAGTGGTAATAAGGTGCTATTGAACAGCGATTACGGAGGTATTAGCTTCACCAAAAAATAATACTATTTATATCAATCTAAGCACAAATAAAATGAAAAAAGGAATCGTATTAACCCTGATATTGGCCATCACAGTATCCTGCTCAGCACAATGGGGTAAAAAAGTTAAAGGTAACGGAGATAAAGTAACCAT
>JBLHNI010000034.1:0-16126 GCA_047650615.1 Maribacter sp. | reverse complement strand
TTAAGGGAGTCCTATAGATTAAACAAAGCCTTAGTTTTTAACAATACAGAAGACAAGTTTGCGTTTCTGTTTTTATACCTTGGTAAGGAAACACTTCCTTTTGAGGTAGTGCAGCATAAAATGACACTTTTGCTGAAAAAATTTAATGCCCATATATCAGAACGTCCTTAAAGGGTTTATGATACAAGGCGATGCCATAAATCTATATCAATAGGTTGTCTTAATTTTGTTTAGATGAAAAAGATAGTTAGAAAAAGAGTCCTTATTCCCATCATAGCCCTTACTTTTCTTGCAGTTGGGAGTAGTTTTAAGAGCGACTTTTTTGAGATTGCCAAACAGATAGAGATTTTCACCACCCTTTTTAAGGAGTTGAACATGAATTATGTGGATGAAACCAATCCTGCAGAGTTGATGGATATGGCTATAAAGAACATGTTAGAAAGCTTGGACCCTTATACCAAATTCCTAAACGAGCAAGACGTGGAAGCCTACCGCATTAACAATGCAGGTGAATATTCAGGCATTGGAGCCCTTGTGCGTTCCTATAAGGACAGATTGCTTATCGTGGAACCTCATGAAGGATATCCTGCGGATAAGGCCGGTCTGAAAGCTGGGGATGAAATCATTCAAATAGGTGATATCAAAGTAGCCGATTTTGAGGATAACGCTAGCGAACTTCTAAAAGGGGCAAATGGCACATCCGTTTTTATTACGTACAAACGACAAAACAAGATAAGTAGCACCACTATCAAACGCGAAGGCATAGAGGTAGATGCCGTTCCTTTCTACAGCATGATAGACGAAAAAACCGGCTACATCGTATTGTCCAAATTCAATGCAAAAGCGTCTAGCCAAACGAAGTCTGCACTGATAGACTTAAAAGGAAAAGGAGCAGAGAAAATTATTTTGGACCTACGCGATAATCCAGGTGGGCTACTTTCTGAAGCTATAAACGTGACCAATCTCTTTGTGGCACAAGGAGAGCTCATCGTTACCACAAAATCAAAAGTAAAAAAATTCAACAGGGAATATAATACAAAGAACAAACCCGTAGATGATGAAATTCCCTTAGTAGTGCTCGTAAACGGCAGAAGTGCATCGGCAAGTGAAATTGTTTCCGGCAGCTTGCAGGATTTGGACAGAGCAGTTATCATGGGCGCGCGAAGTTTTGGAAAAGGATTGGTGCAACGCCCTTTAAAATTAACTTACGGCACACAGTTAAAAGTGACCATTTCTAGATACTACACAGCTTCGGGTCGCTGCATACAATCCCTAGATTATTGGAACAGAGACGACAACGGAAAAGCAGTTCGTAATACACAATTCAATGATTTTACAACACGCAACGGCAGAAAAGTAAAAGATGGTGGCGGCGTCTTGCCTGATATTGAAATAGCCACTGCAAAAACCAACGACCTTACCAAGGCTTTATTACAAAACAATGTCATTTTTGACTATGCTACCGAGTACCACTACGGCAATACCTTAAGCTCTGTTGATGACTTTACGTTCTCCAATACAGACTTCAATAATTTTAAAGGTTTTGTAAAAGCGAGCGACTTCTCGTTTGAAACAAAAGCTGAAGAGGCTATAAAAAAGGCGCTTTCTGGGTCAGAAAACGACTTCTTGGGCCCCAACGTAAACGATAGCTATAAGAACCTCTTGGCTAATATTGAAAAAGGTAAGATAATAGCCTTAGACAAATACCAAGATCAAATTCAAAAGAATCTTGAAGATGAAATCGTAAAGCGCTATTTCTACAGAAAAGGCTTGTACTCCTATTACCTCAATCACGACGACGCCATTATGGCGGCTACAGAATTACTAGAAAACGAAGGTAAGTATGCCGAATTTTTGAAGTAGGGTATACCACCCTAAAAACCACTTTTATATGCATAAAATTAGATTCATATCTTTCTATTGAATTTAATCGTAAAAAGAAAGGTGCTATATCCTTTTTATTTTAATGTTTTTAGACCTTTTGATGATGAAATTGACGCCAAGTGTATCCTGTTTCTGAAAAGAACCTGTCTTTTGTCCATCGCTCTTGTCCTCCTTTTAGGCTGTACTAGTAAGACCAAGGTTACCATTAATTTAAACTTACTCCCGGTACCGCAACAATTTGAGATTACGGGAATGAGCGATTTTGATTGCTCCAATGTTCAATCTTATTTTAACGCAATCAAAAGTTGGCTTCCTGTATTCGATGACCAATTAAAGCATATAATTGAAGTGAACGACATCAATAAATTCCATGTGGTTTTAAACCTTGATTTGACTTTAGATTTAAAACCGGAAGGGAATACCCTTGACATTACCAACGATAAAATAACGATCACGGGTAAAGATAAAGCCGGGCTTTTCTATGGATTAATGAGCTTGAGTCAACTGATGGAAGATGCATAGGAATAAAATGCCAATCTACCACTGACCACTGTTACAGATTTTTCGGAATTAGGGTCTCGTGCTATCCATTTGGATGTGAAGCATCACTTAGAAAAAACAGAATATTACTACAAACTCATTGATAAGCTAGCGAGATACAAAGGCAATGGCATTATCACTGAGATGGAAGACAAGCTAAATATTTAAGCGACAACCAATAATCGCTTCTGCAGATGCTCTATCCTATCCAGATAGGCACACCGCTTATATTCGTGCCGCTCTAAATGCAAATACGCATGTATTTGCAGGAAAAACTTTAGCTTTGACTCTAAAAGAGGCACAAAGCCTAGTGAACTTGGCGCTAGAAAAGAGAAAGAAGATGGTGGTGGGATAACTTCTTCGCGTGCATACGGCATGGTCTAAATTCGTAGAAGTAAGCCCTACTTTAGGCAACTCATTGGCCATGCGTATGAACCAGCAAAGTTCTGGGGACAATTGGTATCCGCACAAACAACTCATGAACTCTATCTCCCACATTGTGGATTGCATTATGTAGATAAAATGTGTTTGATTACCCAATCTGTTCCAATAAGCGTAGGTGCGATTGGCGATCGGTTATCTGATGAAATAGATGCTACAATGTATAATTATGGCCAACTTCAAGTCCGTTTTGAAGATGGTTCCGTGGGTTGGTACGAGGCCGTCTAGGGGCCTATGATGAGAGAGACGGGCTTTTTTGTAAAGGATGTTATCGGTCCAAAAAGGTGTGTTTCTATTATTGATAAAGCAAAAGGGAATTCGGATAGTGTGGACGACCATTCAAAAACTGGAGCTTTGAAACTACATCATAGTATTTTGGATGCAAATGGGAAATTCACCAGACACAATGAGTTCATAGACACTTCAGATGAGCCTAATCATGATGGACTATGTTTATTGGAGCAGGAATATTTCCTAAAAAACGATACAGAAAGACTGGGGTTTGAGCAGTCATTTACGCGATGCCGTAAACAGTCTGCGTATTGTTTTAGCTGTGGATGGGTCTTTTAGGACAGGGAAAACAATTAATCTATAAAACCCCAATAATTACTTGGGCAATCTGTTTTTTACTAATGCTATTGACCCATGTGATTTGCTAGATGTTCCATTACATGATGATACCATGCCGAATGATAGCTCATTCCTTCATCAATCTCTGAAGCAAACCAAGCATCCTCTTTTGTTTTGAGCCCAGCCAAGGTCTTTTGACGAAGCTGATTCCAAAGGTCTAAATAGTATCGCATTGGTTTTTAGATTCTTCATATAACCCGGCACCAATTCCCCATAATGTCTTTTCTTCATCTGTCCATTGACGACCTTCTAGAGTTTCTATTTGATAATATGCTTCGGTGGGGGCCAAATGCGTTACTAACGCACCAATGCTGTTGGCCTTTTCGTCAAACTCAAAATCTGTTTCGGACTGACTCAAATCTTGAACCTGTTCTGTTATTCTATGTTTCAACTCCTCTAACATCGCTACCATTAAACCAATATTGGGTGAATAACCTTCCGCTGGTTTTATTTTGTGTTGGGCAAATGTACTTGTCGTTGTTAGAAGTAGGAATACTAGAACTGTATGTTTCATGTTTTCTTTTGTTCTAAAATGGTTCCATATAGAACTCTTTACAAGGAGGTCTGTGCGATTTTTAGTTCTGTGGGTTAATTCTATTCCTAAAAAACAGAACGCTTCATGGTCTTCTTAGACTGTGTTAAAGATAAACGCTACTGATAAATTTTATTTAAAAGTAGAGACTTGCCTCAAATCAATTAAGTCTTTATCCTGTTCATTTAAAATACGTTTGGTGCGTAAGTATCGGTTCACATTGTGCTCGTCGTAATTTTTGGATGCTTTATCAACACTGCTCACCCTTACCATATCGGAGGCATGAATGAACTCATTGTTGCCGATCCACATGCCTACATGTACTACTTTTTCTTTGGTAGTATCTGTTGCTTTTTTACCGAAAAATAATAGGTCTCCCGGTTCCAAAGCCTCAAAATTTCCAGTATAGTCAATAGGTTTTCCAGTGTGAACTTGTTGTGAAGCGTCTCGTGGGATAATTATTCCATTTAAAAAATAAATGGTTTTTGTAAAACCACTACAGTCCATTCCTTTAGTAGAAGTACCGCCCCATAAATAAGGAACTCCCATAAAACGCTTGGAAGTGGACACCAAGACGGCAGGATTACTATATAAACCAGCCAGCCAATCTCCATATTTTTCTGAATCCACGCGGTCTACATACCCTTTTCTTCCATCAGGAAATCTTACCCTATAAAATTTGTTAGAATATTTAAGGACCTCTAATAAGTTTCCGGCAACCAAATCGGATATAATTTGCTCCTTAGCCAACCCAAGATATGCGTGACCATAGGTTTCTGTATAAATAATCTTATCAGTAGATTCCCAGTTCTTTATCTCTTGTTCTGTAAATAGCACTATGCCACCCGCATCTACCCAGGCCAAATACTTATCTGGTGTTTGAATGTAATACCAGTCCCCCTCTTTTTTCAACACTTTTACAGACGTACCTAATGTAGCCTGTGTCGCAAGCTCCGCACTATGTTTTGGTTTACTTCTCAGGTTTGCCACGGATATATTAATGATGGCATGTGTTTTATTCCCTAATTCCACAGTTGGTAATACCGTAATACTATCTATAAAGGAAATACGATTAGAGGTTAAGGAATCCAACAGCCTTTGGAGGCCTTTGGGTTGGTCGGTCTCTCCTTTTAATATATAGGTGTCTGAATTTTGTTGTGCTTCAATTTGAAATAATGCAACCCTTTTGTCAGGTGCCACTTCTTTTTGCAATGCGACTATATACTTTTGAGCGGTGTTTTCCGAAATTGTTTCGGTCTCACAGCCCAAACACAACATCAATACTAGTAGTATATAACTAAATCTATTCTCCATAGTTTATGATTTTTGTAAAAATACATAATCCACACTAGGTATTAAATTTTACGTTTTAGTCCCGCCATAAAAATTCCTTACTTTAGCACCTGATGAAGAAACTAAAGGTTATTGAACTTTTTGCCGGTGTAGGGGGATTTAGATTAGGCCTGGAGCAGGCCAAACACTATGAAATCGTATGGAGTAACCAGTGGGAACCCAGCACAAAAGCGCAACACGCATCCCAAGTTTACGAAGCAAGGTTCGGCGCAAAACACCATAGCAACAAAGATATTTCAGAGGTAGCTGCAGCTGATATTCCGGATGCCGATATGCTCGTAGGTGGATTTCCATGCCAAGATTACTCGGTAGCAACAACACTGCAAAACTCCAAAGGCCTCATCGGTAAAAAAGGCGTGCTGTGGTGGAGTATACATCATATACTTTCAGGGAAAAAGAACCCGCCTAAATACTTGTTTCTAGAAAATGTAGACCGCTTGCTAAAATCGCCCTCCAACCAACGGGGGCGAGATTTTGCTATTATACTCAAAAGCCTAGATGATTTGGGTTATGCGGTAGAGTGGCGTGTCATCAACGCTGCGGAATATGGAATGCCCCAAAGACGCAGACGAATCTTTTTTATCGGCTATCACAAATCTACCCAAGCGTATAAAAGCCTTCAGAATTCAGAGGCATCAGAATGGGTTCATACACAGGGGACTTTTGCAAAGGCCTTTCCTGTTGCAAGCACTGTGACTAAAAAACACTCCTTTTCCATTACAGAAGATTTGGTAGTCCTTTCAGAAAGATTCAATGTCGGAGAAAAATTATCGCCATTTCAAAATAGTGGTGTCTTTATAAAAGGAAGCGTTTATACAGAAAAAACAATCGCTTCCTATGACGGTAAACGAACTGTACTAAAAGATATTCTGAACAAGAAGGAGGTTCTAAACGAATTCTATATTTCCCCTGACGAATATGCAAAATGGGGCTATTTAAAAGGTGCTAAAAAAGAAGTACGAACCACTAAAAGCGGTTTTACCTATAATTACAGTGAAGGGGGAATGATTTTCCCAGATGCGCTTGACAACGCCTCAAGAACCATTATAACCGGGGAAGGGGGTAAAAGTCCGTCCAGATTTAAGCACGTGGTGCAATCAAAAAAAGGACTGCGTAGACTTACGCCGTTAGAACTAGAACGGTTAAATATGTTTCCCGACAACCATACGCAACTAGAGGGAATAAGCAATACCAAACGTGCCTTTTTTATGGGTAATGCATTAGTAGTTGGTGTGGTAGAAAAGATTGGAAAAGCACTTCATGAACAAATAAACCCTTAATGTTTTTGCTTTAAAGAGTACATTTAAGGCTGACTTAAAAAAAAGCAACAACTTCCCCCTGCTCTTAGATGCGTATTACGACAAACTCATTAAAACACTACCATTTTGAGCGTATACAGAATAATAAATAACAGTTTGAGGGAGTAGACCTAATTTTGACACATACAAAAACTGGGCTAAGTTATCTTGTTGATGAAAAAGCGCAATTAGATTATATAAACGAAGACCTACCCACATTTGCTTTTGAACTGTACTATAAAAAAGCAGAAATACTAAAGAAAGGGAGGTTCTTTGACAAGGTAAAAAAAAGAATTCTATTCGCTCATTTCCGGAATATATTCAGCTGTGCCAAACACCTTTACTACATGTAACATAACCTTAGTAAACCGAAAGAAGCTCATTGCTTTCTTAAAAGACAAAGGAATTAATGAGTCGCTATTAACTTCCTATGCTAATAAACGGGGAAAAACACATGGCAAGTTGAGGCTAACAGAATTAAACCATAGAACAGAGGGTGTCTTTATATTTCATCAAATGACACGGTAGAAAAGCCAATAAATCTAATGCTTCGTTTAGATTTTCTGATTGAAAACAAGCTTTCTAATCGTTTAATTTAGCCTCGTGTTTAGACTATATAGTTGGTTTCTGTTTATTTAATCGCCCATCTTAGTGCCATTATGGTTGTGTGTGGTTTTTTTAAACCCTTTGGGGCATAAAATCATTCTCTGCAAAAAAACGGCATTCTTTCTAACCAACCGAAGGGTCTAAAACATCTATCTACCTCTCTTATTTAATTTTAAAAAATACACTAGACAAGAATAAGATAAGTTGTTGTTAATCATTACTAATTTTGTTTTTTTTAATTTTTTTTTGTACCTTATTAATCATGGTACAAGTAGACAAAACAGAGAACATAGCGTTTTTAGAAAAATCGATTCGTCATTTGGAAGCTACCGGTTTTGAAGATATAAAAGCAGATATGGAGGGCTACGAGACTCCAAAATCTTTTACTCGAAAAGGTGGAGATACAAAAATAACGCCGGATATCGTGGCAATGAAAAATGGTAGAAAGTATTTTTTTGAAATTAGCTTGAAATCAGCAAAGCCAAATTTGCTAAAATCAAAATGGCTGTTCTTGGATACTTTGAGTAGAATGCGCTCCAATCGCTTTCGAATTATTACCACACGAGGCCATTATAAGTTCACGGATATGATGTTAGAAGATATCAACCTGAGCAACAAAACACCGATACGTATATAAAAAACAAACACCTTAGAAAACGGGGTATAGCACCCCTTTTTTAATTTTTAATCATTACTATATGTGGTATCCCATCTTCCAAATATCCTTCTCCAAGTTCTTTAAACCCTAATTCATTATAGAAGTTTTTTAAATATTCCTGTGCCGATATTTTAATAGTCTCCTCTTTCAAATGTTCCTTAACCGCTTCTATAGAAGCTTCCATTATTACTTTTCCATAACCATGTCGTCTTTCTTCCTTGGCAACAACCACTCTTCCAATACTGGCGACATCATAATATAAACCCGCTTCAAAAATACGTGTATAGGCTACTATTTTAGCATTCTTAGTTCCTATAACATGTAATGCGTTTTTATCCTTACCATCTAAATCTTGATAGACACAGTCTTGTTCTACTACAAAAACTTTAGCACGCAGCTGAAGAATGTTATAGAGTTCCGTTGTGTTGAGTTCCTTAAACTTTTTTACGGTTATGTTCATGTCTAATCCTGTACAATTATCTGTTTACTGTCACATTTTCCAAATTCCGGCTGAATATTTACGTGATTAATACCATGGTTATGGAACAACTCTCCTTCAATTTCTTCCAAAATAACATCGAAACGTGACAAGCGTATATCCTCATTAAAATCTATGTGCGCCTCTAAATGTACTTCGTCCTCGTTTAACTGCCAAATATGAACGTGATGTACATTCTTAATTGACCCTATCTTCTTTATGGTTTCTACTATTTCTTGTACTTGAATGGTGTTAGGTGTAAATAACATCAATACCCTGGTAGATGCCTTTAGCAAACCATAGCCCATAAAAACCAAATAAATAGCAATAGCAAAGGTTAAAACAGCATCTACCCAATACCATTTAAAAAACAACATTAAAAGACCGCCTATCAATACCACTACAGATGCCATCATATCCGTTAATAAATGCAAATAAGCGGATTTCATATTCATATTACTGTTAGCGTCCTTCTTTAGCAACAAAACACTGAAACCATTCCCTGCAATAGCAACTAAGGATAACCAGATAATTAAATTTAACTCTATTTCTTGTGGATTTATAAACCGTTCTACCGCCTCTTTTATCAATATAAGAGCTACTACAATTAAGAAAGCGGCATTTACAAAAGCCGCAATAATCTCTGCGCGTTTATATCCAAAGGTTTTATTAGTAGAAGCTTTCTTTTTAGATAGTACGGTAGCTATATAGCTGATGATAAGAGAAAGGACATCACTAAAGTTATGAAGTGCATCCGAAAGCAACGAAAGACTCCCGGATAAGAGCCCTCCTATAACTTGAGCCACAGTGATAACTATATTCAGTAAAATGGAAATAATAAGATTCCTACCCCTTAAATCGGGATGTGAATAACTATTACCTGAATGAGTATGTCCCATATTTTTTAAACAAAACTACGTTTACTGTTATGTAACTTGGCTGCAATCTTTATAGGTACTGTTTGCTACAATTTACACCTTACCTATTTTAACACCAAGTCGAGTTTTAAAAACTGCTAGAGAAACCATAGGAGTGCAAAACAAAAGCCCACATTCTTTACAATTTAAATGACCATGCAAGTGGGTGTAATAATCTACTATACATGCTTATACACATAACTCATAATATTTAATTCCATAAGAAGTAACAACGCTATGTAAAATTCCCTTACTTTCAAAAAGTTGAAGTGTTCTAAAACTGGTAGAATTCTCAGTAAAAAATAAACTTTCTAAGATATTCCCAAGTGAAAAAGCATTATTATATTTCAGAAACAGTCGTAATACCAAAAGTCTATTGGGTGTGGAATTTATATTTGATTTGTTACGTAATACCTGTTCTAGGTTTAAATTTATTTCATCTAAACACAGGATATTTTTTCTATACGTCTTTCGTGTCTTCCACCTTCAAATGTGGTATTGATAAAAGTAGTAACCATTTCAAGCGCTTGAGGTAAAGAAATAAACCGTGCTGGTAAACTTAAAATATTAGCATCATTATGAGAGCGTGCTAATTCTACTATTTCGGTTGTCCAACATAATGCGGCGCGTACTTTTTGATGTTTATTAGCAGTCATAGAAGCCCCATTACCACTACCACATATAATAATACCAAAATCGACCTTTGCATCTTCTACATCTTTTGCAACAGGGTGAATAAAATCCGGATAATCTACACTATCCAATCCATCCGTACCATAATTTGTTATCGCTATGTCTTTAGATTTAAGTAAACCTATTATCGCTAATTTATATTCGGTGCCGGCATGATCATTACCTATAGCTATTTTCATGTACTTAGTTTTTAGTTTGTTAGGATAGATATATCTAAATACAAATGTACGATATACCAAAGTTCACTACAAAAAATCTACTATTCACAACATTATATTTATATTGAATTTTAAAGGTTGTTCATTAGTACCATAAAAAACGGCTTAAGTGTGTTAATAAGTGTTAATAAATCTACACAATAAAATTTGCGAGATAATATTCTATTCTGCTTACCTTGTTTTTATATTAAAAACTAAAAATTATTTAAGAACTAGTCAGTCTGTTTTAAAGAATAAAATAGCTTTAGTGAACATAAAAATTAAATAAACTTATTAATATTTTTGTGTTTAAATAGGTTATCAACCGCTACTTATAACTTTACTAAAATTCTGATTATCAAACTATTTTATAACTTATAGTCTGTGAACAAGTATTGGTATCTCATAAAATCAAGTAAACCCATTTTTAGTTATACCTGCTATTAACATGCTATAATAAACATCAAAAATTTATATAAAAATTTAAAAAAATAGAATAATATGATATTACTGTTGATAAGCTTTAAAAATATAATAGGAAAAGCTTAAAATCACTTAACAAGGGTAGTGGAATATAATTCGTAATTTTCCAGCAAATTAAAATTTTAATGTCGAATAGAAATAAGAAGGCGAGAAATCACAAATCAAACGAAATTACCAAAGGTATTTTTACGGTTTTAGAAAAGGAACCGAATAGTAGTTTCAACTATAAACAAATTGCAGCAAAAATTGGTATTACAGATACGGAAGATAGAAGTACACTAATAAAGAGATTGGTCCAGCTAAAGGAAAAAAGACGCATAAAAGAAGTAGATAGAGGTAATTATCAGATGCTCGAGGATACTAAAACATATCACGAAGGTAAAGTGGATATTACAGGTAGAGGAAATGCCTATATTGTTATAGAGGGTATGGACGATGATGTGTTCGTACCTAATAATAAAATTAATAAGGCTTTTCATAGGGATATTGTTGAAGTTTTTATATATCCTAGAAAAAAAGGGAAGAAGCTAGAAGGTGAAGTACATAAAATAATAGAGCGCAACAAAATTACGTTTGTAGGTATCGTTGATATGCAAAAGACCTTTGCGTTTGTTAGACCAACGGATTTTAGAATGTACACTGATATTTTCGTGTCGAATGATAAATTAAAAGAAGCAAAAAATGGAGATAAAGTGATTGTAGAAATTACTGGTTGGCCAGATGATGTAGGGTCTCCTTTTGGTAAAGTTACCGAGGTTTTAGGTAAACCAGGCGAACACAACACGGAAATACATTCTATACTTGCAGAATACGGGTTGCCGTATGAGTTTCCAGTAGAAGTAGAACGTTTTGCAGATGAATTAGATACGAGTATAAAACCAGAAGAAATTAGTAAGCGTAGGGATATGCGGGAGGTGTTAACCTTTACTATAGATCCTAAAGATGCTAAAGATTTTGATGATGCTCTTTCTTTCCAAGTACTTGAAAACGGTAATTATGAAATAGGAGTTCATATAGCAGATGTTTCACATTATCTTAAAGAGGATACCGTGCTAGATGACGAAGCGTACGAAAGAGCTACCTCAGTATATTTAGTGGATCGAGTGGTGCCTATGTTACCAGAAGTATTGTCTAACAATGCTTGTTCGTTGCGTCCCAATGAGGAAAAATATACCTTTTCTGCTGTGTTTGAATTGGATAAAAAGAGTAATGTTGTGGACCAATGGTACGGAAGAACGGTTATAAATTCGAATGAGCGATTTGCTTATGAAGAAGCCCAGTATATTATAGAAACAGAGTATGGAAATATCCCTGAAGATATAAGTATTAGAAATGGTGCTTATAGGGTTGATGACACGTTAGTAACAGCAACATTGACCATGAATAGGTTGGCGAAAATTATGCGTGCTAAACGTATGGATCAAGGCGCATTATCTTTTGATAAGGTAGAGGTTCGTTTTAATTTGAATACAGATAATGAACCTATTAGTGTTTATTTTAAGGAAGCAAAGGATGCTAATAAGCTAATAGAGGAATTTATGCTACTGGCTAATAGAAAAGTAGCCGAGTTCATTGGAAAACAAAAGAAGACTTTTGTTTATCGTATTCATGATGATCCTAACGAGGATAAGCTAATGGCTCTTAATGGTATTGTATCTAGGTTCGGGCATAAGCTAGACTTTAAAGATAAAAAATCAGTTAGTGCATCGTTAAATAAGCTTTTAGAGGACGTAAAAGGGAAAAAAGAACAGAATTTAGTGGATACCCTTGCCATACGTAGTATGAGTAAAGCGGTGTATACTGTAGATAATATTGGACATTATGGCTTAGCTTTTGATTATTATAGCCATTTTACTTCCCCTATACGTAGATACCCAGATGTAATGGTACATCGATTATTACAGCACTATTTAGATGGAGGTAGTAGTGTGAAGGTAGAACCATTGGAGCAGAAATGTAAGCACTCTTCAGATATGGAAGGTCTTGCTGCTAGTGCTGAACGTGATTCCATAAAATATATGCAAATTAAGTTTATGCAAGACCATGAGGATAAGGAATTTGTAGGTGTTATTAGCGGCGTGACAGAATGGGGTGTATATGTAGAAATTATAGAGAACAAGTGCGAGGGCATGGTTCGTATTAGCGATATCAAAGGAGATTATTATATCTTTAATGCTAAGGAATACGCCATTGTTGGGGAGCGTACTAAAAAAACATATCAACTGGGAGACGAGGTAATTGTAATGGTGAAAAATAGTGATTTAATAAAGCGACATTTAGATTTTGCTTTACTAGGTAAAAACGAACAATGAGTTTTGGAATAGAATTTGATTTAAGGGCTTGTAGTAAAGAATTAGGGTGGTTAAACTAGCGATATTATTAGTACACCGTATTTCATGAAAACAAACAAAATGAAACATTTATTGATTCTTGGGTTACTTATAGGAGTTCAAGCGGTTGTTGCACAAGATAATAAAGTGACAATGGTGTTGGATGATTTTAAGGAATTGAAATGCTTTGATGGTTTATCAATTAGCCTGATTAAATCAACAGAAAATAGAGCCGTAATTACTGGAGAGAGTACGGATAAGGTGGCTATTGTTAATAATGATGGTGTGCTTAAAGTGCGTATGCAGATAGGAAAGATTTTCAGTGGGTATAAAACTTTCGTTGATATTTATTATAAAAGTAAATTAGTTGTTATTGATGTTAACGAGGATGCGCTGATACGAAGTAAAGACGAACTTAAGCAAGATGTACTGGAACTAAAAGCACAGGAGGGCGGAGAAATTAAAATTAAAGCGTCAGTGGAACAATTGTTGGTTAAGGCGGTATCTGGTGGGGTTATTAAGACAACTGGAATGGCGCAGTTTCAAGATATTCAGATAAACACTGGTGGAGTGTATGAAGGGAAAGAGTTTAAAACTAGATTTACCACCATTAATGTAAATGCAGGAAGTAAAGCAGAAGTATATGCTAGCGATTATGTAAAGGTAAATGTGAAGGCAGGTGGCGAAGTACTCTTATATGGAAATCCTGCCAAGGTAGACGAGAAAACAGTGTTTGGAGGGAATATCAAAAGAATGTAATCATTTATGTTTGAAGATGTACAGGCTGCAATACCCTTAGGCTTTTTGTTAAGTTTCATGATTGGCCCTGTATTTTTCGTTTTGTTAGAAACGAGTGCAATTAAGGGTTTCAGAGCTGCATTAAGTTTTAATATCGGGGTAATCGTTGCAGATACTCTGTTCATTTTAGCTGCATATTTTAGTAGTTATCAACTACTAGAGAATTTAAGCAATCAACCAGGTTTATACGTGTTTGGTGGTGTCATCCTTCTTGTTTATGGGGTTACTACATTTTTTAAACAGGGTGTAAAAGTAGATTCTAATACACCTCTTAAAGTTACCAAGGGAGACTATTTGGAACTTTTCGTAAAAGGGTTTTTATTAAATTTTATAAACATAGGTGTTCTTGTTTTCTGGTTAGGCGTTATTATTATTGTAGGTCCTAGTTTAGACAATGAACCTGTAAGAATACGAGTTTTCTTCGGCACTATGTTAGCCGCTTACTTTACGACTGATTTATTTAAAATTTTACTAGCTAAGCAATTAAAGAGAAAGCTTACTTACAGTCGGATACGTATAGTAAAGAAAGGTGTGGGAGTTATATTGGTTATATGTGGAATAGTACTGATTGTTAAAGGATTTCTTCCTAAGGATCAGTTCACTATAGAAAAAGGCATTGAGAAGATAGAAGGGATTAGAGACTAAAAAACCCAGCTAATTAACTGGGCTTTAAAAAGCAAAACAACCTCGTTTTACTTTTTGTATTTCTGATTAAGTATTGTAATTACTGCATCGGTTAAGTTGTTGGCATCTGTTCCGTAAAGAACGCTACCACCTTCACCACCACCTAGAATGTAGCTATAGCCGTTAGCTTTCCCATAGGCCTCAATTTCTTTTTTAACGTTACTGATAACGCTATCCATTTGTACTTGACCTTCTGCTTGCAGTTGTTGGTCTTCTTGTTGGAGTTGTTGCCCAATGAATTGCCCTTTTTGTTGAAAGGCTGCATATTCGTCTTGAGCTTTTTGTTGCGGCATGCTTTGTGCCTTTGCTTGGAAAGCTTGTGCCTCAATTTGGAAAGCTTGAGAAATACTATCTCTTTTTTTTGTAAGCGCATCAGCTTTTACCTTGAAGGTTGCTTCAATATCAATTTTTTCTTGATATTCGTTCATTAACTTTACGTTATCAACGTATCCGATCTTTTCTTGTTGGCAGGCTACGATTGTCATAACGGCCAAACCAAGGATAACTTTTTTCATTGTTTTGAGTTTAATGTTGCGCAAAAGTAATAAAGGTTTTCAAATCCACTGGTTATTTTGAAGTTTATATATCTGATTGTGTTGATTCGCTTAGTGGAATCCAGAAGATATTTGATTTATCTATAATAAATTAGATTTGTATAAGGTATTACTATCGTGTTTAGCCTTATGTACCTTGTTTTAAAGGGGTTTTAAAATAATTGCTTAGAAAAGATAGTGGCGTTTATATAAGCGCAGTAAATAGGCTATAAACAAGAGTTATCTCTTTTTTAGAATATAAATATGCGAGGAATACTCTTTAGAAGACAATCCCTTCATATTAGATATAAAACCGCGGAAGAAAGCGGATATATATTTATATTTTCCGTATTTATATTTTTCTGAGAGAAGAGAAACATAAAAGGAATCAAACAACATAGGCTTTGTTTTTACTAAGTCTAAATCGTGCGGATGTAATAGTTTTACTATGGATTTTTTAGAAAAGTGCCACAGATGTCGTGGTACGTCATATGCTGCCCAATGTTGCTTGTAGTACAGTGCATCATAAGAGTTATAGTTAGGGACCGCTAAGATTAGAAACCCGCCTCTTTTTAAAAGGCTTGTAATGTGTGTTATTTGGTCATTAAGATTTGGTAAATGTTCAAGTACATGCCAAAGGGTTATTATATCAAAACTAGGTTTAGGGAGCGAATCAAGGTTATCATAAAGGGTTATTCCTTTTACGTTTGCATTGCTTCTTGCAAGAGTGTTTGGCTCTACTCCTGTAGCACACCATTTATCTTTCTGGGCAGCAAGGAGAAAATCACCAGTGCCGGCCCCTATATCTAAAAGGGTTCCTTTTTTGGGTATAAGAGAGGTTAGTAGTTTAACTTTTCGCTTAAGACTATAGTTTTTTATAAGTACATATAATTTATCAATCAAAGATTTTGATTGGTCTGAATGGGAAATATAACTTTCGCTTTGGTAGTAACTTTCTAAGTTCGTTGGGAGAGGTGAGGTGATAAGCATCTGGTTTTCAGTATCAAATAGAAGGTTAAACTCCTCATTGGAATAGAAATAATCCTTTGTTTTTAAATACGGTTCCATTTA
>JBLHNI010000033.1:0-16220 GCA_047650615.1 Maribacter sp. | reverse complement strand
ACGCAATAAAAATAATGGACAGTCAAATTGGTCGTATATGGGAAGCGACCCAATACAGAGCAAAAAACTTCAACGAAGATTGGCAACTATGGATTACCACCGATCATGGGCGAGTCGTAAAAGATGGAAAAGGGCATGGCGGCCAGTCAGATAGAGAGCGCGACACGTGGATTGTGACCAATGCCAAGGAATTAAATGACTATTTCAGGGAGCAACGACCCGGTATTGTTGATATTATGCCTTCGATGCTTCGGACTTTGAATATCGATCCCGAAACGGAACAACTTCGGGAAATAGATGGCGTACCGCTGACTGGTAAAATCTCTATTTCCAACGCCGAAGCTGTTTTTATGGATGATGTTTTAAACGTAACATGGGAGGCATATGACCAAAGGGGGAAAATTAACATATGGATGAGTACAACTAATGCCTTTCAAAAGGGAGGTGTGGACGAATACCAACACATTGCTGAAGTTGGAATCAAGAACGAGAAAGCAAGCATAAATATTTCTCATTTACCATCAAATTTTTACAAAATTATCCTTGAAGGTGAACATAACTCCGTTACGAGTTGGTTAGAGAAAAAATAGATAAAAGGTATTTTTTGATTTAGTCAAGATATGTTATAGCCGCAGCAAGATGGGTACGTTCAACTGCATTTTCGTATTAGTCTCTTTTTGTAATCATCTTTAACCAAATAATGCGAATACGATAATTCACTGTAAAATTCTTGTACAAAAACTGTCAAAAATTTTTACAATAAAAATATAATTTCAATAATTAGTATAGATAAGTATCACGTTTTCAATATTTTAAAAACATGGCACGAAAATCGATTTCCTATATGTCTGAATAAGAGGATATCTTTTGAAGATCATTGATTTTTTTGAAACAAATGAACAGATTTCCTTTTTCAAGGAAATGACCAAAGAACATACTGATGCTACTGAACCACCTAAAACTATCGTTAAGAAATCTCTGGAAAAACAGGATGCTTTCTTTCCTTAATCTATTGGGACTTAGTATCGGAATAGGAAGTGTGTTAACCCTTATGTTCTCCGTTTATGCGTATTACGTAGCTGATGCCAACATACCAGAACAAGAACATATTTACTATTTAAAAACACATCTTACCGATGGTAACGACTATAATGAAGCCGTTTACCCTTTATTGGATAAAATAATAAGTACCTCCCCTGAAGTAGAGGCAGGCACCCACTTACATGGCTGGGGAAATATTTGGTTGGAAGTAGGGGATGCCGAATTTCAGAAAGAGCCTAACTATGCCGAGCCCGATTTTTTTGAAGTTTTTGGACTACCATTAAAACACGGAAATCAAAGCACGGCCTTAACCGAAAAGTATTCTATAGTCTTGACCGATAAGGTAAGTCAGCAAATTTATGGGGCCACAAATCCAGTGGGAAAGACTTTACTAGCTGCCGATACCCTAAACCTGACCGTAACAGGAGTTCTAGAGCCCATTAGTCCCTATTCTTCCTTCAGGATGGGGGTTTTACTACCGAATACCTTGTTAAAAGACAATCCTATTTTTAAAAGGCAGACAAATTGGGGCAATAGTTTTTCGCCCATATTTCTAAAGTTACGTCCTGATTCTGATATTCCGCAATTAGAAAGCAGAATTAATCAATTGGTACAGGATAATTATTCGGACCCTACCGTTATTTCAAGAATGGAACTGATGCCGCATAAAGAAGTGCGAATTGACAATATTCCTGTAGTAGGTATTATTATTGGCGGCAATATTGCTACTTCATTTTTTGTACTGCTATTGGTGCTGGTAAACCTATTGAATTTGAATACCTCTACCATGTTCAGAAGAACAAAGGATATTGCGGTCAGGAAAATATTAGGTGGGAGTAGAAAAGGCGTAATTACGCAGTTTTGTTTGGAAAATGGTATTTTGGTATTGTTATCCGTATTAATTTCTGGCGGACTCTTCCTTGGCGTTTTGTTACCCCAATTGAACCATGTCTTTGGTGCTGATTTTGGCAAGATCAACTTTAGTTTTTCTGATGATTATCTTATGGTGTTGGGTGCTATTGCATTAGGTATAGCCGTAACCCTTGTCGTCGGGATACTTCCTACCTTACGTTTTATTTCTGTGCCGGTTTCCCAAGGTGTCAAAGGAAAGATAGATAGTGCAAAAGGCAATTTCTTCTTTAAAAACGCCTTTATCATTCTTCAATTTTCTATCGCTATACTTTTTATCTGTATCGCCATTATTTTGAATAGTCAGATAGGATTTATGAAGAAAGCCGATTTAGGTTTTGAGCGTGAAAACGTCATTGTGGGGAATATTGATTTGGACTATAAAAATATAGATGCTGCCAATTCCAGTTTTAAAGCGTTATTGGATGATTTGGAAGCCAACCCTTATGTAAGCAATGTAACTGCGAGCGAGTCTGTACCGTCTGACTATTACTTTAATTATACTAGTTTTTACGATGCTAATACAGATACTGATGTGCGCATTCGTCGCTCTTATACGGATGATGGTTACCTAGAAACGCTTAAAATTCCCTTAATTGAAGGCAGGGATTTTGATAGTACATTGGACAATGGAGCCGAACGCTCCGTAATCATCAATCGCAGTGCAATGGCGGCTTTTGGGTGGACATCCATTGAAGGAAAACGCCTAAAGTTTAAGAATAGTGACTTTATTGGCGAGCCCGTTGTTGGGGTTATGGAAGATTTTAATTATCAAGATCTTCAAAATGTTGTAGAACCCTTGGTACATTATTATAGGGACGAAGAAAATTTGTCATCACATCGCTACCTATCTGTGCGTGTGATGGAAGGTCAGGAAAAAGCAGTACAGGACATCATGGCCGCCGCCTTTGCTAAAATAGATTCCAGGAAAACCTTTGCCCAAAGCTTCCTGACCGAAAAAGTAAGTGGTCAATACCGTCTGATAGAAGGCATGCTGAAAACAGTCAATATAGTAGCCTTGCTGACCATTTTTATTTCCTGCTTGGGCATGTTCGGTCTTATTTCCTTCATGGCAAAAAGAAGGATAAAGGAAATTGGCATCCGCAAGGTCTTAGGCGCTGGTGTTTTGAAAATAGTGGTGTTACTGTCTAAGGACTACATCATTCTGGTAAGTATTGGTGCAGTAATTGCTTTTCCTATTGCTTGGTATATGATGAACGCTTGGTTAGGTAGTTTCGCCTACAGTATTTCCATACAATGGTGGATGTTTGCTTTGGCAGGACTCATTGCTTTTCTAATCACATCTGTAACATTGGGTATACAGGCAGTAAAATCGGCAACGGTGAACCCTGTGAAGAGTTTACGAACGGAATAAGCCCCTAACTTTAAAAAGGTAGAAGTTAAATAATATGGCTTATAGGTTAATATAAAAAACTCTTCCCTAGCGATTAAGTGCCGTCGTCTGATTTATTGGAACGGACGAATTGTAAACGTAAGTCAATATCTAAGAGATAGATTGATATTAAAAACAATCAAACTCTAAAATAAAATTAGATATCTACGACAATTAACTGTAACAAAACCGGACATCGGGAATCTTTTAAAATGAAGTAAAAAACGAAACTACTATGTTTAAAAACAATCTAAAGATTGCTTGGCGTAACCTAAAGACAAACCGTTTGTTTTCCACTATTAATATTGTAGGCTTGTCTATTGGTTTGGCCATTGTAATGTTATTGTTCCTTTATATTTCTAACGAGCGGAGTTTTGATACTATGTTCTCTAAAAAGGAGCGTATACATAGAGTTTTGGTAGAGACTAATGGTGAATTTGGGTTTGACCTATGGGCAACCGCGCCACCAGTAACCGCTACCGCACTAAAAGAGGAGATTACCAATGTGGAAACTGCCGCTAGGGTAAATCCTATAAAAAGTCTTAGTTCCGAATAATGGTCTGTAAAAATAATATACAAATACTGTAAAATATTTTGACAGTATTTGAATTCTAAGATATTCAAAATATTGAATATCAATAGGTTGTATTACGGCACAATAATAGGATAGGTTTTGTAATAACCACTAAAATCAATTGATGTATAAACTGTTCCTAAAAATCGCAACACGATATTTACTTAAGAATAAGCTCTATTCTTTCATTAATATTTTTGGACTGGCTATTGGCATCGCTTCTTTCGTGCTCATTATGCTCTATGTGAATTACGAACAGAGTTATGATAAATTTGAAGGATCTGAGAACGTTTATCGAGCCTACATGGATTACCTGGAAGGCGATACTTTTGTAGCAGGAGATGCCCAAACTTATAATTTGACAGGACCTTCTCTAAAGAAGGAATTCCCGGAAGTGTTGGACTACGTTAGATTGTTCTATTTTGAAAAAATGACCTTTCAACTAGGAGAGCGCATATTAGAAGAGCCGCTAGGTTCATTGGCAGACCCTTCCTACTTTGATATTTTCAACTACCCGCTGCTAAAAGGAGAAAAAGAAAAGGTGCTATCTCAGCCTTATTCTATTGTACTGTCCCAATCTTTTGCACAGAAATTATTTGGAACCGAAGATCCAATGCAAAAAACAATTTCTGCATTTAGAGATGGGGAAAAAGCAATACTCACCGTAACGGGAGTAATGGTCGATATGCCAAAAACCGCGCATTATAGAAACTCTTTTCTAATTTCTTATGAAACGGAAAAAACCTGGACAGAGTGGGGCCCTCAGGCACATGAACTCAACTGGAATGCGAATAATTATTATACGTTTCTAAAACTAGATCCAAATGCCAACGCATCTCTTTTACGCCAAAAAATAATGGATAGTGACATAGAGGAAGATACAGAGGAACAACACAATATAGAACCTCTTGAAGATATTCATTTGTATTCGGATAAGCCCTATGAGGTTTCTGCGAACGGCAGCGTTACCAGAATTAAATTCTTAATGGCCATTGCATTTATTATTCTTATTCTCTCCTGGTTAAATTACGTAAACCTTTCCGCTACAAAATCTATGGAGCGTGCAAAGGAAGCGGGTATTCGTAAAGTTTCCGGAGCCCAAAAATCACAATTGATAATTCAATCTTTAATTGAATCGATATTGCTAAACATTATTGCTATTTCAATATCCTTAGTGCTGGTGGCTATAACATTGCCCTTGTATAATGCTGTTACTGGTAAGGAGCTCAGCTCAGGTTTGTCAAATATTAGCAGCTTTTTGCCTTACTTCCTTTTTATTTTATTGGGTATGATTCTAGCAGGCCTATATCCTGCACTTTTACTAAGTAGCTATTCTCCCGCCAAAGCGTTAAAAGGAAAAATACAGACTTCTAAACAAGGTTTAGCCATTAGGAAAGGGCTCCTTGTTACCCAGTTTTTAGCTACGATTGTTTTATTGATAGGCACTATTGTAGTGACCAAACAAATTAATTTTTTGGAAAGTCAGCCCATTGGCACCAACGTCAATCAAGTTATCGCATTAAAGGGTGAAGTAATAACTGCAAAGGCAGATTCTTTGTTAATTAATGATTACAAGGTTTTGGAGGCAGAGTTGAAAAGACTGCCGTTTGTGGAAAAAGTGGCTATTGCACAAACCTATCCTGGCGATAGTTTTGATAATCTATCCTCTACCCGTGGGATTTCATTACCAAATGGGAAACACGAAAACGACAAGTTATTCTATACCTATCACGTACAGCCCGATTATTTTGATTTAATGGATATTGAATTCTTGGCCGGCGGAACCTTTCTTGCCTCATCGGAAGGGAAGGGAGGACAGGTTATCGTCAACGAAACCTTTCTTAAGAATATGGGTATCTCATCTGCCGATGATGTGCTGAATAAAACACTTGGGTTTTGGGGCTATGATGAATGGAGGGTAGCCGGTGTAATTAAGGATTACTATCATTTTGGACTCAAAAGCCCCGTGTTGCCTATGATTATTCGTTATCAGAGTGATGTAAGTAATCTGTTAGTAAAACTAGACCCTTCTGCGGCATCAGTAGCAGGTTTTGAATCTTCCATTTCCCAAATAAAATCGGAGTGGACGCGAATTTTTCCAAAAAGCACTTTTAATTATACTTTTTTAGATCAAAAATTCGAGGCTCAATATAAAGAGGATAAGGCCTTTGGGTTTGCATTTCAGGTGTTTACGGTATTAGCTATATTAATTGCGTCCCTGGGACTTTTTGGTCTTACCTCCTATACTGTGGTACAACGTAAAAAGGAAATAGGCATACGTAAGGTAAATGGAGCAACGATTCCTCAGGTATTAGCGCTATTGAATAAGGATTTTGTAAGATGGGTGGGCGTTGCATTTATAATGGCAGTACCTATCTCTTGGTATATTATGAATCAGTGGTTGGAAGGTTTTGCATATAGGACAGCTCTAAGTTGGTGGGTGTTTGCAATTGCAGGAGTTACAGCATTATTAATCGCTTTGTTAACTGTTAGTTGGCAGAGTTTTCAAGCAGCGGTCGCCAACCCGGTAGACTCGCTAAGAGACGAATAAAGATATTAATAGATTTCCTTGAGGAAATCGGAGTAAAAACAATTAATTATGTTATTAGAATTAAATAATATTTTCAAGTGGGTCAATTCAGGAGGTCAACGTATTTTCCTATTAAAGGATATCAATCTTCAGGTGGAAGAAGGGGAGTTTATTTCGATAATGGGGCCTTCTGGTTCCGGTAAATCTACCTTATTGAACGTTATTGGGATGTTGGATGCTTTTGATGAAGGGGAGTATAACTTTTTAGATGAATCCGTTCATACGCTTAAAGAAAAACATCGAGCAAATCTCTACAAGGAATATATTGGTTTTGTATTTCAGTCCTATCACTTGTTAGATGAACTCACGGTACAGGAAAACCTGGAAATGCCCTTGTTGTATAAAAAATATAAGGGCTCCGAACGTAAGGCTATGGTGGCCGATATGCTGGATCGGTTCAATATCGTTGGTAAAAAAGACTTGTTTCCGGCACAATTAAGTGGTGGGCAGCAGCAGTTAGTTGGAGTTGCAAGGGCTTTAATTGCAAGTCCAAAATTAATATTAGCAGATGAACCAACAGGAAATCTTAACTCGCAACAAAGTGAAGAGATTATGGAACTCTTCAAAAAATTGAACCAAGAAGATGGGGTAACTATCATTCAGGTAACTCACTCAGAAAAGAATGCTGCTTATGGTTCAAGAATACTTAAGCTATTGGATGGGCGTAAGGTTTAAAATAAGAGATAACTAATTTGTATACCCTTCTGGGCGCATTTCGTCATACTGGGTGTTTTTTTGAAAGGCTTTGGCTAATAAAAGGATGCTTGCCTCATCATATAAATTACCAACAAGGGTAATGCTGGTAGGATGCTGTTCTTTGTCAAGGCCAGTGGGAATTGAAATTACAGGGTGACCCGTAAGATTAGTGATAACTAATTGTCGGTTGCCAAAAGTTGGAGATATAAGCACGTCATATTCCTTCATGATGGTGTTCATTTTTTCGATAAGAACTTGACGATGCCTATTGGCTTGTAAGTATTCTACTGCAGGAATAAAACGAGCTTGCCGTAAGGAATTTGCTCTAGATTTTTGATCCTGTTCCACCATTTTATCCACATCACCTGAGCGCACTAAATCGTCAAAAAATGCACCAGCCTCAGCCCTTAAGATAATATCAAAGCTTTTGTAGGGCATATCTTCAGGTAATTCTACTTCGTTTAAGATTAGGCCTAATTTTTTAAAAGTTTTAATAGCCCTTTCTGAGTTATGCTTACTTAAAGTAGTGTCTTTTTCTATGTCTTTTTTGAGATAAGCTATCCGTAGGGTCGAGATATCTTTTTGGGGTTCAAAACCATCAGGATACGCTGTTGTTGTTTGGTCTCTTGGGTCTTTTCCAGTAATAAAACTATAAACGATGGCACAATCTTTAGCACTTCTGGTCATTGGTCCAACCTTGTCCATGGACCAGCTAAGACTCATTACTCCGTGCCTACTCACCCTACCGTAAGTAGGTCTTAAACCAGTAATGCCATTTTTTGTACTTGGCGAGGTAATGGAACCTAAGGTTTCCGTGCCAAGGGCAAAGGGAACTAAGCCTGCAGAAGTCGCCGATCCGGAACCTGCCGATGAACCACTAGCACCTTCTTTGGTATCCCATGGATTTTTTGTTTTACCACCAAACCAAACATCGCCGCGAGCCAAGGAACCGGAGACCAATTTGGCAATAAGAACCGCACCTGCATTTTGGAGTCGTTCCACCACGGTTGCCGTCATATCTATTTCTTGGTCTTTATAGGGTTCAGCGCCCCAGGTAGTTTTGTAACCTTTTACGGCCATTAAATCCTTAACGCCATAAGGTATGCCATGAAGTATCCCCCGGTATTTACCTTCTGCTAGCTCTTTATCCATTTTTCTTGCCTGTTCAAGAGCCATTTCTTCGGTAATGGTGATGGTACATTCAAGAATTGGATTATACTTTTTATGACGTTCTATGAAAAATTCGGTCAGTGCTACTGCAGTTATTTTTTTATGCTTAATCAGCGAGGCTAGTTGGGGAATAGAATAAAAAGCAAGATTATTTTTGTCTTTAGGTAATTCAACTCCAACGGGTATTTTCCAATCTGGAAAACCGGTCTGTGGTCTGGCGAAAAAGTCTTTGGGTATAGGGTCAAAGCGTATCGCAGGAAAGACGTCATTGTCCAATGTATATTTTCGTAAAGAATCAAAACCTTCTTTATTTCGCTCCAAATAAGGATAAAGGGTGTCTATGTATTTTTTATTGAATTCTATACCAATGATTTTTAGACTTTTAGCTACATCTACTTTTGAAAATTCAGTTTTAGATTGTTTACAGTCACTTAGGAGCAATACCAGAAAGTATAATAAAATAAATCCACTTAGTTTTTTATAAAATAATGACATGTATTTTTGAATTTTAATCACCAATTCTAAAGTACGCTTTTTACATTGCTTTGTAGCTTTACCCGCTGCTAAATGAATTAAAATTTCATTTCAATCAGTAGTAGATATTGTTTATAATGACATATTCATTTTCAATCCATTAACTTCCTAATCTCAGCCCTAAGAACTATCTTTGTTGTTTAGAATTGATATACATAATGAAGTTAGATAAAAAGGATATACTTAAGGCGTTGGAACTTATTACGGTTCCTGGGGAAGGCCAGAATATGGTAGAAAGTGGAGCTGTTAAAAACATAATGATTTTTGACGATGAGGTAGAGGTAGATATTGTTATTTCAAACCCAAGCTTGCAGGCACGAAAAAAGACTGAAGTAGAGATTTTAAAAATTATCCACAAAGAGGTATACGAGAAGGCAAAAATCAAGATAAATATAAAGGTAGATGCTCCGGTAAAACCCAAAACAAATGAGATAAAAGGAAAACCTATTCCTGGCATTCAAAATATTATCGCAGTAGCATCGGGTAAAGGTGGCGTTGGTAAATCTACGGTAACGGCAAATTTGGCAGTAACCTTAGCCAAAATGGGATTTAAAGTAGGATTGTTGGATGCTGATATTTATGGTCCCTCAATGCCCATTATGTTCGATGTTGCCCAAGAGAAACCTCTAGCGGTAAACATTAACGGTAAATCTAAGATGAAACCTGTAGAAAGCTATGGGGTAAAATTACTTTCTATTGGGTTTTTTACACAACGAGATCAAGCGGTAATCTGGAGAGGCCCAATGGCTTCCAAAGCTCTGAACCAAATGATTTTTGATGCCCACTGGGGAGAGATAGATTTTATGTTATTAGATCTACCTCCAGGAACGGGAGATATTCACTTGAGCATCATGCAGGCTATGCCGGTAACTGGCGCCGTAGTTGTAAGTACGCCGCAAGAAGTGGCACTAGCAGATGCCAGAAAAGGGGTGGCTATGTTTCAACAAGACTCCATAAATGTACCTGTGTTGGGCATTATAGAGAATATGGCGTATTTTACTCCTGAAGAACTTCCTGATAATAAATACCATATCTTTGGTAAGGAAGGTGCCAAAAACTTGGCTCAAGACTTAAACATTCCCTTTTTAGGAGAGATTCCTTTGGTACAGAGTATACGTGAAGCAGGAGATATAGGTAGACCGGCAGCACTACAAGATGGTAGCGCAGTGCAATTAGCTTTTGAGGAGATAACGAAGAACGTGGTTCAAGAAACAGTGAATAGAAACACGAATATACCGCCTACGGAGGCAATAAAAATAACAACAATGGCAGGGTGTTCCGCCGTTAAAAAGAAGTAGTTATGGTTACAATGACTTCAGACGAGCTAAAAAGTAATGTCGAGAAAGCCCTTGCTGAAATACGTCCTTTTTTACAGAGTGATGGTGGGGATATCACCCTTTTATCTATAGATAATGAAAGTTCTGTAAAGGTGCGTTTGGAAGGGAACTGCGTTGGCTGTTCCGTAAACCAAATGACCTTAAAGAGTGGGGTTGAAATGACCATTAAAAAGTATGCTCCACAAATAGAAGAGGTCGTTAATGTTGTATAGTTTAAAACTGATGAATATCATACTTTAATACCTTTCAAGTACGATATCTTTGCTGTTTTTTCAAAACAAATTTTAGATGATTCAAACCGATATATTGATAATTGGAGCTGGGCCTACGGGTCTTTTTGCCGTTTTTGAGGCCGGACTTTTAAAGTTAAAATGCCATTTAATTGATGCCTTGCCACAACCTGGCGGACAATGCACCGAGCTGTATCCAAAAAAACCTATTTATGATATCCCTGGTTTCCCAGAGGTACTTGCTGGAAGTTTGGTAGACAATCTTATGGAACAGATAAAGCCTTTTCAGCCTGGGTTTACATTAGGGGAAAGAGCGGAAACCATTGAAAAATTAGAAGATGGTACTTTTGTGGTGACCACTTCTAAAGGAACCAAGCATCAGGCGCCTATTGTTGCCATTGCAGGGGGATTGGGTAGCTTTGAACCGCGCAAACCACAATTGGAGAACATAGCTGCTTATGAGGACAACGGAGTGGCATACATGATAAAGGATCCTGAGGTATACCGAGATAAAAAGGTGGTTATTGCCGGTGGTGGTGATTCTGCTTTGGATTGGAGTATTTTTCTCTCTGATGTGGCATCCGAAGTAACGTTAGTACATAGACGTAACGAGTTCAGGGGTACCTTGGATTCTGTTGAAAAAGTACAGCGTTTAAAGGATTTAGGTAAAATAAAACTAATTACTCCAGGCGAGATTATAGGGTTACAAGGTGCTGATACTTTGGAATTCGTGATAATTAGAAAAACCGCGAATGCCGCCGAAGATATCATGTTGGAGACCGACTATTTTATACCCTTATTCGGTTTGTCGCCAAAATTGGGACCTATTGCTGATTGGGGATTAGAAATAGAAAAAAATGCTATTAAGGTGGATAATGCATTGGATTATCAGACTAATATCCCTGGTATTTATGCGATTGGGGATGTCAACACGTACCCCGGGAAGTTGAAATTAATTCTTTGCGGTTTCCACGAAGCTACTTTAATGTGCCAAAGTGCCTTCCAACGTATTTTTCCAGATAAAAAATATGTTATGAAATATACTACTGTTGGTGGTGTTACAGGTTTTGATGGCACTAAGAAAGAGGCACCCAAAGCGGTGGTAAAAGCTATTAACTAAGGCTGCTAAAATAAGAATGTCTTACCCTTCTAGGGTGAAGGGATAGAAAGGGAAATGCTTGAATATATAACTTCACATGAGTGATATCAAAATAAAGATTACCGATAGGGAAGGCGTATCCCATGAAGTGAATGCACCGACCGACATGAACATGAATCTCATGGAGGTAATTCGTGCTTATGAATTGACTCCAGAAGGAACCATTGGGATCTGTGGTGGCATGGCCATGTGTGCATCTTGCCAGTGTTATGTGCAATCCAATCATCATCTTCCAGAAAAATCCGATGATGAAGAAGCCATGCTCTTCGAAGCTTTTAACGTAAAGGATAACTCCCGTTTGGGATGTCAGCTACATATTTCTAAGGAAATGGATGGTTTAGAAGTTGAATTGGCTATAGAAGAATAACAATAAAGTAATCTTTTTCTTTTATTTAAGAACCTCTTTGCCTATGTTTTGTATACATAAAGAGGTATTATACAATATTTTATTGTTCATTTTGTAGACATCTTGTTCTTTTGTGATACACAACTGAACGTTGCTTAAAACGTTTGTGCGATTTGCCTTAAGGATGTCTCATAAATATGTAATTACACTTTTTTTCTTTTTGAACGCTCTAATATTGAGTACTCAATGCTCTGGTTCCGGTCCATGTACAGCTGGGTCTTTTAATCCTGGCTATAAGCAAATTGATCCTTCATCCATTGTTGGGGCTGTATTCTTTTCAGGACAAACAAGAACATTTACCATTGGTGTAGGTCCTGGTACTACAAATGAGGCTGCGAATGGAGATGTTGAGTATGTTACTTTAATTTTGATTGTGATGGCGTATTTGAATATAGCGTAAATGATTTTTGTAGTTATACAAGACCTAGAGGTTGTAATGTAGATTTATCAGTTGACGCACCTACAGTTTTACCTCCAATTACCTATAATGCAAGAGCGCATCTTGTCTACAACACCACAACAACAGATCCCTATGCAAACCCACCAGATGGTTGGGGTTATATGATTGATTTTACAATTACTAGTTAACTTACCCCCGAACCTGTATTAACGAGTACCCAGGTGGACAATACAATTTGTGAAGGTGATAATGTTCCTTTTACAGGCACCGATGGTGATGTTTATGAATTTTATGTCAATGGAACCAGCGGGCAAGCACAGTCAGCTAGCAATGCCTTCAGTACTTGACCCTGTAATAAACATTAAGCCTGTCGTAAAACAAACAGTTTTGCAGGAGTTAATGCTATTTTTTCCGTAGGTACTGCTGATACATTTCAATGGCAGGTAAGTGTTAATGGAGGAATCAGTTTTAATGCTATTAACGATGGGGCGCTTTACAGCGGTACCACGAGTGCATCATTAACGATTACCTCCTCAGATATAGACAAGAATAACTATGAATATTGTGTAGTTGTATCCAATGCCTTAGCAGCGTGTCCATTAATAAATTTGAATTCTGGTAGGCTAAATGTTAGGCCAAGGACAATAATTACTAATAGTAAGGTTACCTATAACGTAAATAAAATATGGAATAATTTTGTTCTAATGCTACAAACAATTCTATAGTTCAACACAACAGACATTAGAATATTAAGTAATAATTTAACTTCTCAAATCCAAAGGCGATAGCGGTCTATTATTTAAATCCTCGCCTGATACGTAAATAGATTATAATACCTGCCTTCGGTTGCAATTAATTCGTCATGCGTTCCTTGCTCAGCTATCTTGCCATTTTCAATAACCAAAATCTGATTAGCTTTTCGAATGGTACTTAACCTGTGGGCGATGACAAAAGTTGTTCTGCCTTCGGTTAGTGTAGCCAGACTTTTTTGAATCAAGGCTTCACTCTCTGTATCTAAGTTCGACGTAGCTTCATCTAGTATTAGGATTTTTGGATTGGCCAAAATAGCTCTAGCAATTGCAATACGTTGACGCTGACCACCAGAAAGTTTTACTCCACGCTCCCCAATCAAGGTTTCTAAGCCATCATCAAAACGATTTGTAAATTCATCAACATAAGCTGCTTTAACTGCTGCCTGTAGTTCTTCTTCTGTAGCATTAGGTCTAGGGAAAAGAATATTTTTTCGAATGCTACCTTCAAACAAAAATTCATCCTGTAGCACAACCCCTAAATTTTTACGATAGCTGTTGAGGTTTACTTTGGAAATGTCGTTCCCGTCAATAGTTATGGTGCCAGATTCAGGATTTAAGAATGTTGCCGCCAAACCTGCAATAGTGCTTTTACCAGAACCAGAACTACCCACTAAAGCCACTACCGAACCAGATTTCACTTCAAAATTTATGTTATGCAACACTTCTTTGTCTTCCTCATAGGCAAAAGACACATCGTTAAATACAATATCGCCTTTCATTTTATCCAATACAATAGTGCGATTTTCCTCGTCCGATTCTGGGGTCATATTCATAAGCTCTTCGGTTCGGTCTAAACCGGCCAAGGCTTCGGTTAACTGACTGCCAATATTACTCATTTGTACAATAGGCGCTACCATTAGTGCTAAAAGAAATGTAAATTCCAAAAACAGACCAATCGTTAGTTCGTCCATCATAATTTTATAGCCACCAATACCCATGATTCCTGTTGTTGCAATACCTAACAAAAAAGTAGAAGAGCTGGTAATGAATGCCGTTGCGGTTAAACTCTTTTTTACGTTCTGAAAGAGCTTTTCAACCCCTTCTTCAAAAATTTTGTTTTCTTGGGCCTCGGCATTAAATCCTTTTATTACTCGAACTCCACCGAGAGTTTCTGTCAATCTTCCCGTAACTTCTGCATTTATTTTTCCTCGATTTCTGAAAATAGGACGAATTATTTTAAATGCTTTTAGCGCTATTAGAGCAAATATGGCTAAAGGGACAAGGGTAAACAGCGTCATGGTCCAACTGATTCTTAGAAGAAGTATAAGCGAGACTACCGCTGTAATCGTTCCACCAACAAGTTGCACTAGCCCCGTACCAATTAGATTCCGAACCCCCTCCACATCGGTCATAATTCTAGAAACTAAAGCACCCGACTTTACATTGTCAAAGAAACGTATGGGTAAGGAAAGCACTTTTTTCTGTACTTGCGCCCGTAGTTCCGAGATAAGGAACTGTGCCTGTACACTTAATATTTTGGTTAATAGGAAAGAAGTGACGGCTTGTACCAAAATAGCTATGGCAACCGCACCTACAAGTAATTTTAGGAAATCGATATCCTTGTTGGGGATAATATCGTCCATTAAATATTTAAGCGATAGAGGTGCTACAAAACTAGCTGCTTTGCTAATAACAATCAACAACAGACCCGTAAAAACGAGATTGCGTCTAGGCCAAATAATAGTTTTGAATGCGCTTAAAATACTTACCTTTTTCTCTGCCATGTTCCTTAGTTTCAAAAGAAGTTGCAAGTTAGTTGAAATTAAAGAGAATAGTTGCTGTTACTAAAATGTAAGTAACCATTAATCATTTTAAGGTCTGTGCAAGATTTATTAAAAAAATACCTCCGTATTAAATAGGAAAACCGGTTCGTCACTTTTTTTGTGTTGCTCGTATCGTTTTATACCTACTCGCAGCAGCAGGATATGCAACTCAGTCAAATCGTAACGGACAGTACGAACATTTTCACTCCAAATCAGCTTTTTGAACTACAACAAAAGCTTACCGATTTTGAAGCGAAAACTACGAATCAATGGGTTGTAGTAAGCATAAAACAACTGGGTTTTGAAACGATAAAATCGTATACTAACGGACTGTTTAATCAAAACTTACTTGGTCAAAAAGGCAAGGACAATGGACTGTTAATTTTATTTTCTGCATTAGATAGGGAAGTACGAATAGAAGTTGGTTACGGCCTGGAACCATAAATTACCGACGCAGTCGCGTCTAGAATCGTTAGGAATACTATGATTCCCAAGTTCAAGGAAGAACTTTACTACGACGGTATCTCTAGTGCAAGCGAGCAATTGATTTTATTTTTGAACAACCTGGAAGCATTGGAGGAGTTCAAGGCTGATATGCAGCGTAGTGAGGATAAGAACAGAATGCTTGGGATTATTTTTTTAGGCTTGTTTTTGTCTGTCTTTGTTGGGGTGGGTGGTTTTTTATTTCTTAGAGCTTACAAGGGGCTCATTGAGATTTTTAGAGGTGTTTTTATTGGCAAATTAGGCGTAATCCCTGGGATATTCATGAGTACTGCTGCACTAGTCTCTTCTTTTTTTTGGCTTCTTTTCGTGATAATTCCTATTGGTGTTGCTGCTGCTATTTATATGCCTGAGTTTGTGTGGCGCGAAAAATTAATTAAGAGTCCTGAAATGGGATTTTGACTTTTAGTCCCTTTTTTAGGTATCGCCATGCTCTTTGCGTTTATTAAAATTAGGTTTTTCGGGAAAGAAGCATTTAAATTCTTGTTAATTGACAATGATAAAACCTAGTAGAGAAAAACCTTTTCGTCCTCTGGTTCCCATTCTTTTGGTTCTGGTTCTTCCAGAAGCAGCTCAGGCGGATTTTCGGGTGGTGCTAGCTTCGGCGGCGGTGGTTCTAGCGGTAGATGGTAACTTTTTGTACTGCATAAATTAATGTATCTTCATGGGGTAAAACCACAGCTATGAATCGAGTTGCTTACCTCT
>JBLHNI010000032.1:0-16303 GCA_047650615.1 Maribacter sp. | reverse complement strand
TGATGGAGGCCATGTGTTATAATTTGTATCGAAGTCCAGGGATACTTGCGTCTAATTGTAAAAAATAGGAGAAAACCAGCAAAAAAGGAGCTCTATGGACAAAAAAGAAACCTAAAAACACCCTTTTTTAACAAAATATCTATCTCAAAATAGATTAAAGCAAATTACTCCAATTTTGCAACGGTCTTATATTATAACCTTGGGCCTCATATCTGCAGCATTTTACACGGGAATAGGTCAAGGAACCTTTCTGATTCCGGCATTAATTTTCATGTTTATAGCTTCACATGCAGTAGGTCAGGGAGCCGTTATTTGGGTGTTTATTTCTGAAATTTTTCCGAACAGTGTGCGTTCTTACGGCAATTCTTTGGGTTCAGGAACGCATTGGGTTTTTGCCGCCATCATTGCGGGAACATTCCCCTATATAGCGAGTACCCTCGGTGCTGGAACTACCTTCGCGATATTTGCTTTTATCATGATTTTTCAACTACTATTTGTTTGGAAAATGATGCCAGAGACTAAAAACAAGACCTTGGAAGAAATTGAGAAAATGTTAATCGACCCAAAGAAATAACTTTAAAAACAACGATAATGAAACATAGGTTTAGTGACAAGGTGGTTTTAATAACTGGGAGTAGTTCAGGGATTGGTCGCAGTGCCACCCTTCCTTTTGCTGCGCAAGGGGCGAAGGTCTTGTTGGCCTCACGTTCTCGAGATGCCAACCAAGAGCTTCTGGATGAAATTGATAAAAATGGGGGTTCGGCAATCTTTGTAAAGACTGACATCACCAAAACAGAAGATATAGCCCATATGGTAAAGCGCACTATTGAAGCATATGGCAAGCTTGATATTGCGGTAAATAATGCGGGTGTGGAAGGCGCTCCCAATGTTAAAACCGCGGACTATGACGAACAGGTTTGGAATCAAGTAATCGATATTAATTTAAAGGGGGGTATCTATGAAATATGACATTCCTGAGCTATTGAAAGAAGGGGTGGAGTTATTATAAACATTTCCTCCTTAGCAGGTCTTCAAGGTGGAGGCGCGGGTATCGGCTACCATGCCTCAAAATTCGGTATAGTTGGCATGACTAAGGCAGCTGCATTAGAATACGCTAAAGAGACTCTTAGGATCAATGCGGTTTGCCCAGCTGTTATAGAGACACCGATGGCGGAACATGCTTTTGAAACCGACGAAAAAAGAAACCATGCTATTGATTTTCATCCGGCAGGAAGGTTTGGGACTGTAGATGAGGTAGTAAGTACAATTTGTTGGCTGGCATATGACGAGGCTTCATTTATAACAGAATCGGCGGTCGCTGTCGACGGTGGTGCAAACGTATAGATTAGATGAAAGTAAAAGGTAAGATTATGCCCGGTTATGGAGTGGTATCTGGAAGGAACCTTAAGATTACAATATCCTTTTTTTAAAGAAAGGGGACTTGATTTTGGAAATTATTTTTTGGGAACGCTTAATATAGATATTTCGCCATTTCGGTATGAAATCAAAAACCCAAGCTATTTTTTGAAGCTGTTGATTGGTCAAAACATATTCCACCCAAAAACTTTTACTTTTTTAATGTTACCTTAATTTTCGAAGGGAATCGCCATCAAGGCCTCATATATATGCCTGGACTAGAAACCAAAGTTGACCATGAGCAACTATCAACGGTGCTGGAGGTCATGGCACCACCCTTAAAAAATATGCATACAGGCCAAATTATATATTTGGAAATAGACGAGGAAAGCTTAGAAATCTCAATATCGTAGTGTATCAATGCAGTTTCAAACTGAAACGAACAATGCACTCTAAATTTGCGAAACCGTACTACATATCAATTAATCCCTCCTTTCTAGGAGGGACATTATATTTAAAATTACAAGCATACTATAACCGATAGCATCACGCTATGTCCATTACTCCTCTACAAACAAATAATTCAATTTCAAGTCATTAAAAGCGGCGTTGAAATCTTGCAACTCTTTGTCAAGCATAGAATCGAAAGCTTTTAATTGTGCTTCAATTTTGCCGGTGAGTTCCTTTTGAACAGCCATATCTTGATCCGTTGGCGGAAAATCGTCTATACTCACCAAACGGTTCAAATGCGCCAATTTATTTGTCAACCGAATAGGGAAATTCAAAGGATCTTGACCACTTCTGTTCTGCGTTTGGTACAAGGCCTTTTCGATTTTATCAAATTCCTCTTTCATTGCTTTTGCTTTTTCTACCAAGGCTGCCGTTTGCTCGCTACTTTTATATTGTTTAGCAAAAGCATCTAATTGGGTATTCAGGTCTCTTATTTTCTTTATAGATCCATGTGCCTTATTAATAGTCGCATTGATACTTGAAATAAAATCGTGCTGCTTTTGCATATCGGCTATGGATACCTCAGCCCGTGGATCAGGTATGATAGTAAATTCTTGCGATTGACTAGCTCCGTTTACATTCAGATGTACTTTATACTTTCCAGGTACCGCTTTTGGTCCGTTGAAGCCCGCTGCCCAAAAAATCATACCGTCTAAAGTTTTGGCTTTTTCACCACGTGTATTCCAAACATGAGTATTCCCTCCTTTTTCAACTTTTAGCTTCTTGTCTTTTTCTTTGGATGTATTATTGAAGGATGCTAACGTATCTCCGGCCATGGTCGTGTAGGTGATTACAATACTATCTTTCTCCGCAAGGTTCTTCAAATAGAAATTAGAAATTACGCCGTTTGGATGATTCATGCCTTCTGTTTTAGAAGGTTCGCTGCTTGTCCGACCTTTGGTGCGATAACTATTCTTTGGTTGGTATAAAATGGACGCCATACTTTTCTTTCCTGCATCTAATTGATGAAGGACGGTAAGGTCATCTAAAATCCATAAGCTTCTTCCTTGAGTAGCTACGATTAAGTTGTTGTCTTTGATAGCCAAATCGGTAATTGGAACGATAGGAAGATTCATTTGAAACGGACTCCAATTCGCGCCATCATCAAAGGAAATATACATTCCTGTTTCTGTACCCGCATAGAGTAAGCCTTTTCTTTTTGGGTCTTCACGAACGACCCTTGTAAAATGCTCCTTATTTATACCATTCGTTATTTTCTTCCATGTCTTCCCGTAATCAGTCGTCTTATAAAGGTAGGGAGCAAAGTCACCCAACTTGTATTTGGTTGCTGCTACATAGCACGTTCCCTCGTCAAAAGCAGAAGGTTCTATGCTGTTTATCATATTCCATTCTGGCATTTCAGCGGGCGTTACATTTTCCCAATTGGCCCCGCCATCCTTGGAGACATGAATTAATCCGTCATCACTTCCTACCCATAACAAGCCTTCTTTTAAAGGACTCTCATTAGCCGCGAAAATAGTACAGTAATATTCTACTCCTGTATTGTCTTGCGTAATTGGTCCACCACTGGACACCAATTTATCAGGATCGTTTCGTGTTAAATCATCCGAAAGTAAATCCCAACTTTGACCTTCGTTCGTACTCATATGTACATGCTGAGAAAAGGTATATAATTTCTTCGGGTCGTGCTTACTGAACATGATAGGGAAATTCCACTGAAATCGATATTTCATTCCATCTGCGCCATATCCCATTGGGTTATCAGGCCAAACGTTGATACCTCTAACGGTTCCTGTTTCGTGATTTACACGGGTAAGGAATCCGCCATAAGAACCTCCATATACAATATCATTATTCAAAGGGTCAACCGCAATATGCGCGGACTCGCCCCCAGCAGTTTCTTCCCAATCGTCTTCGCTAATACTGTTACCATCGCTACGGTGATTCACGCGCAACGTCGAATTATCTTGCTGCGCCACATAAATACGATACGGATGCGAATTATCAGTAGTCACACGATAATATTGTGCCGTAGGTTGGTTGTGATAGGTGCTCCACGTCTCACCAGCATCATAGGAAATCTGGGCGCCACCATCATCACCAATAATCATCCGCTTCGAATCTTCTGGCGCAATCCACAAATCGTGGTGATCACCATGAGGGGCATTGAAGGTGTTAAACGTCTTTCCTCCATCAGTTGAACGGTGGTAGCGTACATTCATTACATACACCGTATTCTCATCTTCAGTATCAGCATACAGACGGGTGTAGTACCAAGCACGCTGGCGAAGTTTCCGTTCGCTATTTATCTGTGTCCATTCTTTTCCACCATTATCAGAGCGATACAATCCTCCTTTTTCTTTGTTTTCCACTAAAGCCCAGACACGCTCAGAATTTTTTGGGGAAACCGTTACTCCAATAATACCCAAGGTATCTTTTGGAAAGCCTTCATTCTTCGAAATTTCGGTCCATGTTTCGCCACTATCGGTACTCTTCCATAAACCAGAACCGTCGCCACCACTACTTAAACTATAAGGCGTACGTTGGGCACGCCATGAAGAAGCATATAAAATACGTGGATTGTTGGGGTCTAAAGAAAGGTCTACAAAACCAGATTGGTCGTTGACGAACAATTTTTTACTCCATGTTTTTCCACCGTCGGTACTTTTATAAATACCCCGGTCTTGTGTAGGCTTGTAAATATTACCGAGTACAGCTGCGTATACAATATCTGCATTGGTTGGGTGAATTCGAATTCGTGGCACATGACGACTATTTTTTAATCCAGCGGATGCCCATGTTTTGCCTCCGTTTTCTGTTTTCCAAATACCGTAACCTGAAGAGACATTACCACGAAGGGTTTTTTCACCACCACCTACATAAATCACATTCGGGTCACTTTTCGCTACTTCAACAGCACCGATACTACCTCCAAAATAACCATCTGAAATATTAGCCCAAGTACGGCCACCATCTAATGTTTTCCAAACACCACCACCTGCAGCACCAAAATAAAAGAGATTTGGTTCACCAGGTACGCCAGTTACAGCAGCAGATCGCCCTCCACGATGTGGTCCAATAGAACGATACTCCATACTGGAATACAAATCTTCAGGATACGAAACGGTAATCTGGTCAGATTTCTTTTTTCTTTGAGCTTGTAATGAGTTGGGAATCAAGAATACAGCAAGCATAAAGATACTTGCCCAAGTGCAACATGTTTTCATTTTTTTAAACTTTGTAATTAGTCGAGCTTAAAAGTAATGAAAGAGAGGGGATTCGTAAAGAAGGATACTAATTCGTTTCCCTTTTATCTTTCTCCTTCATGAATTTATTATACTTTTTTTTGGTTTTTATGTAGTCCTTGACACTAAATACCAACAAACCCAATGAAACAAAAAGCAAAAAAATGATTAGTAGCCCCATGTTGTTCCGCGCTTATACTTTCTTAGACACAACCTATTTCAAAAAGTCACTTCTTTATTCTTATTGATGCTCAGTTCTGAATTTTAGATTAAACAAAAAGACTATGAACTCAACGTATTCTTAACCTCTTTCCTTAAAAAATAACCAGTAACCAAGGTCGCAAGTACATCTGCAATTGGAAAAGAAATCCATACCCCCAATTCCCCTATATAGTTTGGAAGAACAAGGATTAGGGGAATAAAGAAAAATCCTTGTCGCGACAAGGTCAATAACAAAGCGGGCACTGCCTTTCCAATAGCCTGAAAATAAGCGGCTCCTATAAGTTGTAAGGCAATAATGGGCGTTGCTGCAAAAACCCAGCGCATAGCCGAAGGAATATTTTCCAGTACAAAAGCATTTGTATCTATCTCTAATTGGGTCATTCCTTCTTTAGAGCTTAGAAAAAGACTTGCAATCTCTGCCGGAAAAATAAACAGACCAATAAATACAATGGTAGCGAGCACACTAGCATATATAATCGCCGTATTAATCACCTCACGAACACGATTGTATTTCTTCGCTCCATAATTAAAACCAGCGATAGGCAGAAACCCTTGGGTTACCCCAAAAACAGGAAAAAGTGCAAACATAAGCATGCGGCCTATAATCGCATAGACCGCAACCATAGCCTCCCCACCCCAACTAAAAAGTATATTGTTCATCAATAAATAAACAACACTAGTAGTGGCCTGCCGCGCCAAGGTTACTAAGCCTAAAGAGGATATTTCTTTTACAATGGGTAGTTGCAATACAAAACTTTTCCAATTTGGTTTTAGTTCGGAATTATTGGACAGAAAAAAATAGAGCACATAGCTGAAACACAACACATATCCGATAGTAGTTGCCCATGCAGCACCTGCCATACCCCAATCAAAGACATAAATAAAAATATAATCCATGACCAGGTTACCCACAGATGGAATAATCATGGCAATCATGGCGAATTGTGGTTTTCCCTCTGCACGTATGACCGTGTTACCCATCATGCAAAGACCTAAAAAAGGAATTCCGTACAGGACTATGGTATAATAGATTTTAGCAGGTTCAAAAATCGCTCCCTTCCCTCCAAAAGCAGGTATGAGATCATCTACAAAATAGAGGCCTAGCGCTGCCATTCCAACAGTAACCAAAACCGTTAAGGTAACTTGATTCCCAAACGTTGCAACCGCCTTGGTATAATTGTTAGCACCTAAAGCTCGGGAAACAATACTGGACCCTCCTATTCCAATAGCCATACCAAGGGCTCCTATAAAGAAAGAGACCGGCAAAACTACATTTATAGCTGCAATAGCGATAGAACCTATCCAATTTCCAACAAAGATGGAATCGACCAAAATATTCAAGGACATCACCAGAATCCCAATACTTGCAGGCACTGCTTGTTTTATCAATAGTTTACCTATCGGCTCCGACCCTAATTGTTCCGATGATACATTAGCCATTTTTTAAATTGATCATATTTGATTGCACAAAAAATCAAGGAATAGGACATTGTTTCATGTGTAATCTAAAACCTTTAACCCATACATTCTTCCTAAGCCAAAGAAGCAAAATCGAAAGGAAAACTGTTTATAGTTAAACGATGAATACCGTTTTGCTCAAAACACCAAAAAGCATTTTCAATCGAGGGAACTGGTATGTACTTAATAAATTAGTCTTGCAGTTTAGGTTCAGAGAACCTCTTTTGATGAACGACAGCTTCAGCAATTTCATCCCATAAATTGATACGACATTGCAGCGCTTTCTTTGATATATCAAGCACTTCGTTCCATTTTACAGCATCCCCATCGCAAAGTTCAACAATCATCTTTATGGATAAAGGACCGTGGTCCTCACCATCCAACTCTATATGTCGTTTTAGATAATAGGATAGTTTTGGATATGCATTTGGCCCTTCCTTAGATGTGTTATCTATAATTTTCAGGAACATATCTGGAATCAATTCTTCCCTACCAAAGGTAAAGGCAGCCGCTATTTTATGAAGCTCATTACTTTCTACCACCTCAAAAGTAAAACCTAAAAACTCCTTTACCGCTGGGCTCAATTCTGAAGTAGCTATGGTATCCTGAATGCAATCCATACCTTGCATGTTATCCAAAAAACGCAATATCTTAGTGCTATCGGCACCTACTTCCTCCATAGCATCCAAGTACATTTCAAAATGACTTCTGTTTACACCCAACTCAGTACGATCTGTTTCTTCTTCCAAAACAATCTCATTAATAAATCGTGCCGTATTTGCATTTTTTACCGGTTTCCAAGGCAATTGGGTACAGGTTAATCCAATCTGCAAGGCTTTTAACAATGACATAAAATCCCAAACCGCATAAACATGACTTTCCATGAAGCATGTTACATCTTCCAATGTGTCAAGATTCTTATATAATTTATGGTTTCTTAAATCCTCCCTTAAAGGCAATAATGTTTTTTCTACCGCTGTAATTTTCATACTAAACTTTTAAACCAATTTAATTTCTGTTACTACCCCTAATTAATCACACGCCACCGCATCTAGTTTTCCTGTCTGCTCCCAATCATTTACCCATTTCGCCATTACGCTTACCCAAGCATCATTATCGTTCAAGCAAGGAATGTGCTTGTAATGCTCTCCTCCGGCCTCCTCAAATTCTTCCTTGCCTTCCATGGCAATTTCCTCTAAGGTCTCCAAACAATCGCTCACAAATGCGGGTGTAATGACTGCTAGACGTTTAACACCCTCTTTGGCCAAACGCTCAAATTCGTAGTCCGTGTAAGGTTTTAACCAAGGGTCGCCGGCCAATCTGGATTGGAAAGAGGAACTTACCTGTTCTTCCGGCAAGCCTAAGTACGCTTTCACCATTTCTGTGGTATCATATACTTGATGTCTATAGCAGGTGTTATGCGCAACAGAATTTATTTTACAGCAACTCCCATCAATTTTACAATGAAATTTAGTAGGGTCGCTTTTTCTAATATGGCGTTCCGGAATGCCGTGGTAAGAGAATAATATATGATCGTATTCAAAATCTTTTAAGCCCTCTAGAATGCTCTCGGAAAGTGCTTGTATATAATCTGGATGCTTGTAAAAAGCAGGTAAGGTAGTAACCTTCATTTTCGGGAAGCCCTTTTGTTGTTCCTCCAAGGTTTTTACTACTACCGTCTCGTAGGACGACATAGCGTAATGTGGATACAATGGCACTAAAAGCACATCATCAACACCTTGACCTTCCAATTCTTTTAAGCCCTCTTTTATGGACCCGCTCCCATAGCGCATTCCCAAAGCTACTGGCATATTGGTATGCTTTTTAAGCTTATTCGTAAATTTCTCTGAAAGTATGATCAAGGGTGAACCTTCTTCCCACCATATTTTGGCGTAGGCTTTCGCCGACTTTTTAGGTCGAGTTTGTAAAATAATACCTTTCACTAAAATTGCCCTTAACCATTTAGGAGCATCAATAACGCGTTCATCCATTAAAAATTCGTCCAAATAAGGCTTAACATCTTTGGGTGTGGGGCTATCTGGCGAACCCAGATTAACCAATAATATTCCTTTCATAGCGCAACTTATTTTAATACAAAAATAAGCTTTGCATCCTATTTAAACCTTAGGTGTAGCCCTTACTTTTTTTGATTGTGATATAAGAAGATTCAATATTTGTATATTAACAAATTTCTTTTCCGTATCATAACGCCTTAAATTAAATTTTATGGATAGCTTTTTTAATCATTTTTCAAATAAATCGCTGTTAACGCTTTTCATAGTATTTATTGCTTTTTTAGGTCTTTATTGGACTGTGTTGTTAGTATTAAGAAAACTAGGCAAGGATCCCAAATACCTAGCTCCAAAAAGGAGTTATGAAAAAATTATCATTTCCAATTTTTATACTCTTTGTTTCGATTGTCATACGAATGGAGTCGTTAAGATTGGTTTTGGGTCTAGAAAGTGAGGCATTCCTATTTAAAAAGGTGAGTACCTTATTTTTTCCATGACCTGGCTCATTGTGGTCATACTTAAAGTGATAAAACGAATAGTCATCAACAATTACAGAGTTAACCACTATTTTAAAAAGCACAGACCTTTGGGACAGCGAGGCAAATAATATTCAAATAGACAGCTAGTAAAGCAGGTTTTGTTGAAGTAAGAGCTATCGTAGGTGCTAAAGATGCCTCGGACGCACGGGATTTACGGGTACTCGTAAGGAAAAAGCTCATTACTTTTCTACAGCAGAAGTATCCTGATAGTATTGCTCACAATAGAGTGATGTTAACCGAAACGAGCACAGGTAAAAAATAAAAAATATATATTTAAACTCAAATTGGCTTTTATGAAACGCTGTTATATGTTCTCCTTTCTATTACTCTCCATTTTTCAAGGATTTGCAAAACAAATAACCTGCTCTCCAAAAGACAGACAAGCCTTTGAGAATAAGACTATAGAAATCGGTGGCCTCTTAGAACGTGATTTTGGAAAAACTATAGTAGCTGTTGGCAAGACATTTATAGGGACTCCCTATGTTGCCCAAACCTTAGAGGTTGGTGAAACAGAATCACTAGTGGTAGATCTTGGAGGATTGGATTGTACCACTTTCATAGAGAATGTTCTTGCTTTTAGCCTGATGCTTAAAAACGAACAAGTTGATTTTTTAAATTTTACAGAAACCCTGGAGTCTATACGATATAAACATGGAATACTAGACGGCTACAGTTCACGATTGCACTATTTTACCGATTGGATACGAAGCAATCAAAAGAGAGGGCTATTAGAAAATATTACAGCAGAAATAGGCGGTGCTGCAATAGCAAAAGATATTAATTTTATGGGTACCCACAGAGACCTTTATCCGTTTTTAAAGGATGATGCAAACTATAAAAAAATACTAGCTACGGAAGAGGAACTTGCTCAAGAAACCTTTTGTTATTTACCGCAAGACAAGATTAAAGCCAATGAACATTTGATACAAAACGGAGATATCATCGCTTTGGCAACCTCCATAAATGGGCTGGATGTAACCCATACGGGTATTGCTACGCGAGAAAAAGATGGCCGCATACATTTATTGCACGCTTCCACCGGGGCAATGGAAGTTGAAGTAACCAAAAAACCCTTGATCGACTATTTAAAAGACGTTAAGAAGAATATCGGTATTTTGGTAGCGCGGCCTAACATTCAATAGCTAAAACACAGTACTGAACCTAAATTACTGAGCCAACTCCGTCATATATTTCTTAGGTGTAGTACCATATTTTTTACGAAACGCAGCAATAAAATGACTAGAGGTACTGTACCCTATTCGCAATCCAATTTCGTTTACGTTATATTGCCCAGAATCCAGTAATCTACGCGCATACTCCATCTTGTAATCAAACAAAAAGCTGTAAACCGAATCGCCATAAATCTGCTTAAACCCTTCTTTTAAACGCTTTAAACTGAGTCCTACTTCCTGTGCTAATTCGTTGAGGGAAGGTGGCTCGGCCATGTTGGCGATTATTAGTTCTTTGGCGCGTCGTATGCGCTTCACATTATCCTCATCTACCAAAAATGGACACTGCTCTAAGTCGGCATCGGCACTTTTATTAAAATAGAGCGAAATAAGCTCGTACACTTTTCCTTTTATGTATAATTTTTTAATAGTAGGGTGCAAATTATAGTTAATCATTTGACTCAATACCACGGCAATCGCAGGAGTAACGGTTTCCTGTGCGTAATACTTTTTTTCTTTATTCTCGGTATTTAAAAAAGGAATATAGCTGGCTTCTTCGGAAAATAGGGAATGAAACTTACGTATGGTCATCACTACAGAAACCATCCAAGAACCAGGTACCAAGGAAAGATTTAATGGCAAATCTTGCTTGGTGTTATAAAGTAATAATGAGTTCTCCTCAGAAACATCGAGCGTATAATTACCATCATTGAACAAAAAGGTCCCGTTACCTTTTAGGCAAAAGTGAAATTGAATGTAGCGTTTATTAATTTCCCTCTTTATTTGGACATTACTAACCGTATCGTTCTGAATTTTAAGCACATAAAATCCGTCATCGACCAAAATTTCATCAAATGAACCTATAGCGACATTTTTTAATTTCATTCCCGAACGTTTTAGATGTATTTTATTTAGATTCTTTCTAAATAATAAAATTTAAAAACCTATTACCGCCTATAAAAATAGGGTATTTCATCCCAAATCTAATGAATTACGACTAAAAATACTTTAATCGATATTAATTGTTCCTCTAGCGTTACTTTTATAAAATGCTTGCTTCTATTTTTGTACCACTTTATGAAGGACTACCATATTTTCAAACACAATTCCTTTTACACCATCGGCCTTAACTACAAAAAGGCAGATGAAGCGGTGCGTGGTAAATTTAGTCTTAGTGAAGCAGCGATAACACAACTACTAACTACGGCAAAGGAACAAGGCCTAGATGGTCTTTTAGCTACCTCTACCTGCAACCGCACAGAACTTCATGGTTTTGCGCAACATCCTTATCAACTTATCAAGCTCCTTTGCGACCATTCCAATGGCACGGTAGAAGAATTTCAAGATATCGCATATGTGTACAAAAACAATGAGGCTATAGGTCATTTGTTTAGAGTAGGTACTGGTCTAGACAGTCAAATCCTTGGCGATTTTGAAATTATAAGTCAAATAAAACAAAGTTTTAATCGCTCTAAAAAATTAGGTATTGCCAATCCGTTTTTGGAACGTTTGTGCAACACGGTCATTCAAGCAAGCAAGCGTATAAAGAATGAAACCGAGATTTCTTCAGGAGCTACATCGGTAGCTTTTGCATCGGTGCAATACATAATGAAAAATGTATCGGATATCGCAGAAAAAAATATTTTGCTCTTCGGCACAGGAAAAATTGGACGTAACACCTGCGAAAACCTTATCAAGCATACCAAAAACCCGCATATTACCCTTATCAACCGCACCAAGGAAAAAGCGGTTAAAGTAGGTGGTAAATTTAATTTGACCGTTAAGGATTATGGTGACCTGCAGGCTGAAATACGAAAGACGGATATTTTGGTTGTAGCCACTGGGGCACAAAAACCAACGGTATCAACGGAACTCATACATACTAAAAAACCCTTATTGATACTAGACCTTTCCGTTCCGAAAAATGTGGACGAAAAAGTATCTAAAATGGAACATGTAACCGTAGTTTACCTTGACCAACTCTCACAAATGACAGATGAGACCTTAGAACGCAGAAAACTGTTTATCCCCAAAGCGGAAGCAATTATAGAAGAAGCAAAGGTCGATTTTACCCAATGGCTGGAAACACGAAAGTTTGCCCCAGTTATAAAGGCATTGAAAATGAAGTTAAACACCATGAAGGTCGAGGAACTTGACTATCAATCCAAAAAAACAAGCGGCTTTAATCCCGAACATGCAGAAATCATATCTGACCGCATTATTCAAAAAATTACGAAACAGTTCGCCAACCACCTAAAAGACGAAAACGTAGACTCTGACTCCAGTTTAGAGCTTATCCAAAAAGTTTTTCAAATACAACTGGATCAAAAATGAGTAGAACCATAAGAATAGGTACACGCGACAGTGAATTGGCGCTATGGCAAGCCAACACAGTAAAAGATCAATTAAAAGCACTTGGTTATAAGGTACAACTCGTTAAGGTAAAATCTACGGGAGATCTTATTTTAGACAAGCCTTTGTACGAACTAGGAATTACCGGTATTTTTACAAAAACCTTGGATGTTGCCATGCTCAATGGAGATGTAGACATTGCCGTGCATTCTATGAAGGATGTTCCCACGGCACTACCTCAAGGAATTGTGCAAGCCGCCGTACTAAAACGTTCGAATTATTTAGACATCTTAGCCTTCCATGACAATGAAGAGTTTCTAGGTCAGCGGGAAGGAGTAATAGCAACCGGAAGCCTTAGAAGGAAAGCACAATGGCTTAACCGATATCCTACCCATACTGTTGTAGGCCTTAGGGGGAATATAAACAGTAGGTTAGAAAAACTGAACAATAGCGATTGGAACGCAGCTATTTTTGCTGCCGCCGGACTAGAACGTATAGGTCTGGAACCAAAAAATACAATCGGACTTACATGGATGCTTCCCGCGCCAGCGCAAGGAGCTATCATGGTCGTAGCCATGGAAAACGATAAAGAAGTGTGCGAAATTTGTGCAAAACTGAATGACGAAGAAACCGATACATGTACCCGTTTGGAACGCGATTTCCTAAGAGAATTGGAAGGTGGATGCTCTGCACCCATTGGCGCTCTTGCTTATATAAATAACGAAAATGTAGTAACCCTAAAAGGGGTGCTGTTAACCGCGGACGGCTCCAAAAAACTGGAAGCGGAGTTAACTGCTCCTTTAGGCAAACACGAAAGCTTAGGATTCGATTGTGCAAAAAGTATTCTTAGTCGTGGTGGGAAACGTCTCATGAACGAGTTATCCAACAGTGTACTAAAAACTCAGGTGTTTTCTACTAAAAAACTAACCGACGTACAACTACAAAGGTTTGTTTCTTCAATCCGTGTAGATTCGGAAGATTTCATAAAAATAAGTCCAAATCGCGTTTCACCTTTGGTGCTTAAAACAAAAGTAAAAAACGCCATCTTCAGCAGTAAAAATGGTGTTGAAGGACTATTGACAAATGTGAGTGCAGATCAATTGGATTTTGATAACATCTATTGTATAGGCCGTAAAACAAGGCGACTTATACAGAAAAAAATAGGGAAAGTAACGCACTTTGAAAACACTGCAGCTGACTTAGCCAATTATTTGGTAGAATACATTGAAGGTACAGAGGCCACGCACTTTTGTGGAAACCTTAGTTTGGACGAAATTTCAAAAACCTTGGAAGCTTCCAACATTACGGTAAACAGCATTAAAACTTATAAAACTAAGCTATCTGGTCAAGAAATAGATGACGCGGTGGAAGGCGTATGCTTTTTTAGTCCGTCAGGTATCGAAAGTTATTTACACAACAACACCCCAAATAAAGTCGCGTATTGTATCGGGGAAACAACTGCAAAAGAAGCAAGAAAGCATTTTATCAGAGTTGAAGTCGCGAAGATTCCAGATGTTGAAAGTGTTATTGATTTGGTAAACGAGAACTATAAAGAATAAACTTCATTTCGAAGAGCGCAGTTACGATTAAGAAGCTATAAAACGCAATTATTAGATTGAGCTAACGCGTACCCATAATCCATGCAATGATGAATTACAATGACTATGATTAAGAACGATTTATTCCTAAGAGCACTAAAGGGTGAAACTGTTGAGAGACCACCTGTTTGGATGATGCGCCAAGCCGGTCGTTATTTGCCAGAGTTTATGGAAATTAAATCTAAGTATGATTTCTTTACCCGCTGCCAAACTCCAGAATTGGCTTCAGAAATTACAGTACAGCCTATAAGACGTTACGGTATGGATGCCGCAATTCTTTTTAGCGATATCCTAGTGATTCCACAAGCTATGAATATTGAAGTGGAAATGAAACCTAACTTTGGCCCTTATTTACCAAACCCTATACGTTCACAAAAAGACCTAGACTCTGTTATTGTTCCAGATGTGAATGACGCTTTAGGTTATGTAATGGAAGCTATAAAAGCTACCAAAGAAAAACTAAACGATGACATTCCGCTTATAGGTTTTGCTGGTTCGCCATGGACTATACTATGTTACTGCGTGCAAGGTCAAGGCAGCAAAAATTTTGATAAAGCCAAGGAACTTTGTTTTACCCAACCCCTTGTGGCGCATGAGCTTTTACAAAAAATAACGGATACTACCATTGCCTATTTAAGAGCAAAAGTAAAAGCGGGTGTAAATGCAGTACAAGTTTTCGATTCATGGGGAGGTATGTTATCTCCGGTTGATTATCAAGAATTTTCGTGGAAATACATACAGCAGATTATTGACGCTTTAAAAAATGAAGTACCCGTAATCGTCTTTGGAAAAGGCTGCTGGTTCGCGTTGGGCGATATGTCCAAATCTGGAGCATCTGCACTGGGTGTTGATTGGACTTGCTCTGCACGTAATGCGCGCTATTTATCTGGTGGCAAGATAACCCTTCAGGGTAATTTTGACCCTTCCCGTCTATTGTCGCCACCGGCTCAAATTAAAAAAATGGTAACTCAAATGATACATGAATTTGGAAAAGACCAATATATTGTGAATCTTGGGCATGGAATACTCCCTAATATACCTGTTGAAAATGCGAAAGCGTTTATAGATGCTGTTAAGGAGTATAAGCCTTTGTGAAAAATAGACAGACACTAATTACTTAGGTAATACCCATGATCTTCAACCTAAAAGTTTTCGAAATTGCGCCCATCCACCAAAAAGATGCGTGGCAACTTTGTCACTTTATGGTTGCCAATAGCGAACGCTTTAAAAACGATTTTCCCGGAACCCTTAAACAAAACTTAAACCCAAGCCTTTCCGAACTATTCGTTCAACAAAAAACGAAACAGTTTGCGTCTGGAGAAGAATATCTGTTTACCATAAAGGAAGCTGAACATAGCACTATTGTTGGATTAATCTATGTAAAGGAACTTCATAAAAAAGAAGGTCAGGCAGAACTGGCGTATTGTATTGGTTACGCCCATGAAGGTAAAGGACATACCACGTATTTTTTAACCCAAATTATTCCTTGGGCCTTTGAACACCTTGGTTTGAATACCCTACAAATAATTGCACACAAAAACAACAGCGGTAGTACTCGAATTGCTGAGAAACTTGGCTTTACAAGGCAGACCACCCTTAAAAATCAACATAAACACTACGATGGTACTGTAGTGAATATGGAACTTTATGAAAAATACTGTGCGGCACTATGAAGTTTTGGAATACGTTAAAGCGCGTAAATTCCAAAAGCTTGTTGGGGCTAATCGTCTTATCCTTTAAAAATCCATTATTCCTTTATCCTACGTTTCAGGCTACTACAACCTGTATCCGCATATCCACATTGCATTACGGTAGGGCACATTACAAAAATACCCCTGCCAACGCTTTTAGGCACGCCTTTTGGAACTACCTCATCGCCCA
>JBLHNI010000031.1:0-16406 GCA_047650615.1 Maribacter sp. | reverse complement strand
AATCCCAATTCATGAAGGAATTCAAAAATATACGTACTCCAGATTTAACACCTCAATACATAGATTATACTACTGAAATTAAGGAAGTTAAAACCGCTAGCGGACTTAAGGTTTCGTTTATAGAGAATCCTAATAACGATATCTTTAATCTTAATATCATATTTGATATGGGACAGGATAATGATAGAAAAGTAGCACTAGCAGCTGGATATTTGGATTATCTAGGTACAGATAAGTATTCTCCGGAGGAACTAAAAAAAGAATTCTATAAAATCGGTATTGATTATTATGTTAGTTCCAATAGTGACAAAACCTATATGGGAGTATCAGGTTTAAAGGAAAATTTAGATAAGGGTCTTGAGCTTTTGAATCATTTATGGGTAAATGCAGTTCCAAATCAAAAAACTTATGACAAATATGTAGATAAGATTTTGAAAGGAAGGCAAGACAATAAAACCGAAAAAGGTAATATTCTCTGGTACGGACTCCAAAACTATACCAAGTATGGTGAAAATTCAAGACTTCGGAACATATACAGCAGCGCAGAACTAAAGGCGATAAGGCCTCAAGAATTGGTAGATAAGTTAAGAACATTAAAAGAGTTCAAACAGCGCATATTTTATTATGGTAAAGATGTATCCAATGCCATAGCAGCATTGGATACCCACCATAATGTAATAGCTGAGAACCTAAAACCATATCCTAAAAAAATCAGTTATGAAGAACAGGAAACAGGTGGTAACGTGTTCTTTGTGGACTACGATATGGTGCAAAGTGAAATACTATTGTTGGCTAAAGGAGCACAGTTTGATACTGATAAATTAGCCGCATCAAAATTATTTAACACCTATTTTGGTGACGGATTATCCTCTATAGTTTTTCAGGAGATTAGAGAATCAAAATCCTTAGCCTATTCAGCCTTTGCAAGCTATAACATTGCCAGCGAAGAAGGTCAGTCGGATTATGTTACGGCTTATGTAGGAACACAGGCTAACAAAATGCCACAGGCTATAGATGCTATGATGGAGCTTATGACAAACATGCCAGAAGCAGAGGAGCAGTTCAATCAAGCCAAAGAAGCTACTTTAAAACAAATTGCAGCAGAACGGATAACAAAATCTAATATTTTCTGGGCCTACGAATCTCTAAAGAAAAAAGGTCTGAAGAAGGATAATAGAGAAGTTATATATAATACGATCAAAAAAATGACTTTAGAGGACCTTAAGTCTTTTTTTAACACCAATATTAAAGGAGAGCAATATGATATCATGGTCATTGGGAACAAAAAGGATATTGATTTCAAAGCCTTGAAAAAATTAGGTACTATAAGAGAAATGGAAATCGATGATTTATTTAATTATGAGAAATCGTCGCCCATAAAATCATAAGCAATACACCAACTATCAAAAAGACTAAACAATGAAACTACTAGACGGAAAAAATGTTATTATTACAGGCGCAAGTCGAGGCATAGGAATGGGTATCGCTAAAGTATTTGCGGACCACGGAGCTAATGTTGCTTTCACCTATAGCTCTAGTGAGGCACCTGCATTGGCGTTAGAAAAAGAACTTACAGCTAAAGGAGTGAAGGCAAAAGCATATAAAAGCAATGCTGCAAATTTCAACGAAGCCGATGCGCTGGTTAACGAAGTGTTGAAGGACTTTAACGGCGTAATTGACGTACTAATTAATAATGCAGGAATTACAAAGGATAATCTTTTGATGCGTATGTCAGAGGCCGATTTTGATACCGTTATAGACATCAACTTAAAATCGGTTTTTAATATGACAAAAGCGGTTCAACGAACACTTCTAAAACAAAGACGGGGATCTATAATTAATATGAGTAGCGTTGTGGGAGTGAAAGGTAATGCCGGACAAACCAATTATGCCGCTTCAAAGGCAGGTATGATTGGATTTACTAAATCAGTTGCTTTGGAATTAGGGTCTAGGAATATTCGCTGCAATGCTATAGCCCCTGGTTTTATAGAGACTGAAATGACAGATAAACTTGATAAGAAAATAGTTCAGGGTTGGAGAGATGGTATTCCATTAAAAAGAGGTGGTTCTGTTGACGACATAGCGAATGCCTGTTTGTTCTTTGCATCAGATCTTTCTGCTTACGTTACGGGTCAAGTCCTCAATGTGGACGGTGGTATGTTGACATAAAAACACATTAACAAATCTATAGAAACTATGCTATATGTTACAACGGCGTATATTGCCGGTAAGGAAATAACAGCATCTTTAGGCATCGCACGAGGAAGTACAGTTAGGGCACGAAACATTGGCCGTGACCTTTTTGCAGGCCTAAAAAATATTGTAGGTGGTGAAATTTCAGAATACACAGAATTATTGGCACAATCTAGGGAACAAGCTATTAAGCGTATGTTGGACGATGCCAAAGGTTTAGGTGCCCATGCCGTTGTAAATGTAAGGTTTACTACTTCTCAAGTGATGCAGGGCGCTGCCGAAATGTTGGCCTATGGTACAGCGGTTAAATTAAAATATATAGGTTATGGAATATATTCCCATGCTATTTATTATACTCATATGTGGGGGTATTTTATGTATGCTAATCTATCTTAGTATAAAACGACTTGAGGATAGGAAAAAGGAAAAATTTGAGAAGCGAGAGAACTAGCGTATGCAAGTAAACACGGTATTTTTTATAGTTTTAGCTGCGATTTTGTCCCTTGTCGCGGTATATTATCAATACTATTTTAGGGGCAAGCAAAAAAGGAAGCTCAGAATAGTACTTTCCGTTTTTAGATTTGTTGGTATTTTTGGAATTTTACTCTTGCTTATAAATCCAAAATTTTCTAAGGTAAGCTATACCTTGGAAAAGCCAAATCTTGCGCTGCTTATAGACAATTCAACTTCCATTCAGGATAGTGGGGGAAAGGTAAAAGAAATGAGGTCAGCGCTTTTAAATCATCCGGAGCTATCGGATAGGTTTGATATAGTGTCCTATCAATTTGGTAAAAGCTTACGGCCGTTGGACAGTCTTTCTTTTGCAGATGTACAAACGAATATTCAAAAACCGCTTGCTACATTGGCTGATGTTTATGCCAGAAGAAACACGGCAGTAGTTCTTATTTCTGACGGTAATCAAAATATTGGTCGTGATTATACCTTTTCGAATAAGGTAAGTTCTCCACCTATTTATACGATAACTGTCGGCGACACTACAGCATACGAAGACCTAAGTATTGGTCCCATAAATACAAATAAATATGCGTTTTTGAACAACAAATACCCTTTAGAGACTTTTGTGTTTTATCAGGGACAGGGTACGATTAAAGCAAAAGTATCGGTTAAGTTAAACGGTACGCTTGTGTATTCGGAAACCATAGGTTTATCAAAGAAGAATAATTTAAAAAATATTAACACGCTTATTACCGCAAGTAAGGTTGGGGTCAAAAGGATAGGCATAACGGTACAAGCACTACCAACAGAGCGTAACACGACTAACAATACACGCTCAACATCTGTAGAGGTAATAGATGAAAAAACTACGGTTGCGATAGTTTCAGACATTACTCACCCCGATTTAGGTGCTTTGAAGAAGAGTATTGAAAGTAATGAACAAAGGCAGATTGCCATATTAAAACCCTCAGCAGGTTTAGAGGCTTTTGAACAAGTGGATTTATTTATTTTGTATCAACCCAATGCAGGATTCAGAAAAGTTTTTGAATTCTTGGAGCAGAAGCGACCCAACGTCCTCATCATTACCGGCGTGCACACAGATTTCAATTTTCTGAACGGTATACAAGAAGATTTTAAAATCGAAAGCGGTTATCCTCAGCAAGAAGTTTTTGGGAATTTGAATAGTGGTTTTTCTAAATATGATATTACCGATTTTGATGTAAGTGATTTTCCACCTTTAGAAAGCGATGCAGGTCCGGCAACCTTAAATCAAGCCTATGAAACACTTTTGGGCATAAGCATAAAAGGACTTGATATGAAATCTCCTTTATTAACTGTTTATGGTAAAAACGCTAGAAAAAAAGCACTTTTAACAGGAGAAGGCATTTGGAAATGGAGGGTGCAGTCTTTTAGGAATACCGGAGATTTTTCAAATATAGATTCTTTTTTAGGGAAATTGATGAGGTACTTATCTGATAATACCACAAAAAACCGTTTGAATGTTACGTATAGCTATAATTACGAAGGAAGTAGTACAGCGTTCATCTCCGCTACCTATTATGATGAAACTTATGTGTTTGATCCAAATGCTCTAATAGATATTTCGGTAACGAACAAGGAAACAATGGAAGTAAAAACGGAGCCTATGGTTTTAAAAAACGCCTATTTTGAAGCAGATTTAACGAATTTAGTGCCTGGGGAATACGAATTTACTGTAGGGGTCAAAGATGAGAACTATAAAGAAACAGGAACATTTACCATCTCCAATTTTGATTTAGAAAAACAATTTGTTTCCAGTAATTATATAAAGATGCAGGAGCTCGCCCAAAATTCGGGAGGTATTCATGCTTTTTCTTCGAATTTTGAACAAATAACAACAGAATTAATTTCCTCCAAAGCCTTTGTTCCTACCCAGAAAAGCACTGAAAATAGTGTATCTTTGATTGATTTTAAAATACTCTTAGGGCTTATCGTTATGGCTTTTTCATTAGAGTGGATTATCAGGAAATATAACGGATTAATTTAAAAAGAAAATAATGGACAAATTACCAAAAATAGCCTTACCGGCTATATTTATTTTTATCATTTTAGTTATTGGAATATCAAAGTCAACGGTTACTATAGACTCGGGTCAGGCAGGGGTTTTATATAAAACTTTTGGAGGTGGGGTAGTAACAGATGAGTCACCAATGGGCGAAGGGTTTCACTTAGTTGCGCCATGGAACAAGGTTTACATTTATGAAGTGCGTCAACAAGAAGTATTTGAAAAAATGCAGGTGTTATCTTCAAATGGTTTAGAGATTAAATTGGATGCTTCAGCTTGGTTTGAGCCTAAACGTGAGTTTTTAGGAAAATTACACCAAGAGAAAGGTACCGAGTATATTCAGCGTGTATTGCTACCTACAATTCGTTCAGCAGCAAGAAGTGTTGTCGGTCGTTATACTCCGGAACAATTGTATTCAAGTAAAAGAGATGCGATACAGGCAGAGATTTATGAAGAAACAAAGAAAATTGTTGATGGTCAATACATTCAGTTAAATGAAATTTTAGTTCGTGATGTAACTTTGCCAGGAACTATCAAGGAAGCAATAGAACGTAAACTGAAGCAAGAGCAGGAGTCCTTGGAATATGAGTTTAGATTAGTTACCGCTAAAAAAGAAGCTGAAAAAGTAACAATTGAAGCACAAGGTAAGGCAGATGCAAATAGAATTTTGAGCGCATCACTGACCGATAAGATTCTTCAGGATAAAGGTATTGATGCTACGTTAGAACTAGCAAAATCACCAAATTCTAAAGTAGTTATTGTAGGCAGTGGAGACTCTGGCTTACCATTGATTTTAGGAAATAACTAATAAACGTTTAGAATTATTTTGTTTCATTTTAAACTTTTGTTTTGTGAAATCTAAAATACCGTTTACTTTTACATTGTAATGCAAAATAGAACTACCCATCATCATTTCCACATATACGCTCAGGCGAGGTAGGAATGTATTGTAGTAGTACAACATATTTAAAAACCCGTTTGAGCAATCAAACGGGTTTTGTTTTTAACCTGTTTTGGTTGTTCAATATCAATAAAGACAAATGACAAAAATTAGAATTGCAATTCAGAAATCAGGAAGGTTAAACGAAGATTCCCTTCAAATACTTAAAGACTGTGGTATCTCTATAGATAATGGGAAAGATCAGCTAAAAGCGTCCAGTAGAAACTTTCCCATGGAAGTATTTTATTTACGTAACGGTGATATTCCGCAATACCTTAGAGATGGTGTGGTAGATATTGCCATCATAGGTGAAAATGTATTGATAGAGAAGGGAACGGATATTACTATTGCAGAAAAGCTGGGATTTTCTAAATGTAAAGTATCTTTGGCCGTGCCAAAATCTTTTAAATACAACTCTGTTAAAGATTTTGAAGGAAAACGCATTGCCACATCCTATCCAAATACTGTAAGAAATTATTTGGCTGAAAAAGGAGTAAACGTAGACCTGCACATTATTAGTGGTTCTGTAGAAATTGCACCTAATATTGGTTTGGCGGATGGTATTTGCGACATTGTTTCTAGTGGGAGTACTTTATTCAAGAATAATTTGAAGGAGGTAGAAGTAATGCTTAAAAGTGAAGCTGTTTTAGCAGTTTCCCCATCCATTTCTGAGGAACAAAAAGCAATACTGCGTAAATTGCAATTTAGGATTCAATCGGTTTTAAGAGCACGGCAGTCAAAATATGTATTGTTGAATGCACCAAATGATAAGCTTAATGAGATTCTAGCGCTCTTACCAGGAATGCGAAGTCCTACCGTACTTCCGCTGGCAGATAAGGGATGGAGCTCTGTGCATACGGTAATTAACAAGGATACGTTTTGGGAAGTGATAGATGAATTAAAACAAGCTGGTGCAGAAGGTATTTTGGTTTGCCCAATTGAGAAGATGGTTTTGTAAGCCCTCTTTATTTCCATAAACGCTAGGACTAAAAGGAAAGCAAATGAAGAAGATATATAATCTAAAAAAAGAAGATTGGAAGGACGTTTTAAGACGACCTACCCAGACTTTGGAAGCTATTGAAGGTTTGGTGAATGATATTTTTAAGGAAGTCGAGGCAGAAGGTGATGCGATTATAAAAAAATATACGCAACAGTTTGACAAGGTTTCATTAGATGATATGTTAGTCACACCTGTAGAGATTGCAGAGGCTAAAAAGACGGTTTCGCCAGGTTTAAAAGCGGCGATTCAATTCGCAAAATCAAATATTGAATTATTCCATAAGGCACAAGTCACAGATAGGGTGGAGGTAGAAACTACAAACGGAGTTAGATGCTGGCAAGAAAAGCGTCCTATTCAAAAAGTAGGCTTATACATCCCAGGAGGAACAGCCCCTTTATTTTCAACAATTCTTATGTTAGCCGTACCAGCAACAATAGCTGGTTGTAAAGAAATTGTACTTTGTTCACCACCAAATACCGAAGGTGAATTAGACCCTGCTATCCTATATACCGCATCACTCTGTGGAGTAACTAAGATCATAAAAGTTGGTGGGATTCAGGCAATTGCAGGAATGACTTTTGGTACGGAAACAGTACCACAGGTTTACAAAATATTTGGGCCAGGCAATCAATATGTAACTGTAGCAAAGCAGCTTGCCACAAAGTATGGAGTTGCCATCGATATGCCTGCGGGACCAAGTGAATTGCTGGTCGTTGCAGATGATTCAGCAAATGCCGCTTTTGTAGCATCAGATTTATTGAGTCAGGCGGAACATGGAGTCGACAGTCAGGTCATTCTCGTGTCAACATCAAAAGATATGATAGCTAGCGTAGAACGTGAAGTTGCGTTACAATTGGAAGATTTACCTAGAAAGGAAATTGCACGTCAGGCAATTGCCAACAGCAAATTGATTTTTGTTGAAGATGACCAAACGGCTATTGATTTAATCAATGAATATGGACCGGAGCATTATATTGTCTGTGTATCTAACGAGGATTTTTATTTAGAAAACACGGTAAACGCAGGTTCTGTTTTTATTGGTAATTATACTCCAGAAAGTGCTGGAGATTATGCTTCTGGAACAAATCATACCTTACCCACAAACGGGTATGCGAAGCAATATAGTGGGGTAAATCTGGATAGTTTTATGAAGAGTATGACCTTTCAGAAGATTTCAGCAGAAGGTATTCAGAATATAGGAAATGCGATTGAGTTAATGGCAGAAGCTGAAGGTTTACAAGCGCATAAAAATGCAGTTACACTTCGTTTGAATAGTTTAAAATGAGTTTTAGTTTAGAGAACATAACGCGAGAGAATGTAAAGGGCCTAAGTCCTTATTCTTCTGCACGGGATGAGTATATTTCAGATGGCTCTAAAATGGTATTCTTAGATGCCAATGAGAATCCGTTTGAGAATGGTGTAAACAGATACCCAGACCCTAAACAACGCAGTCTTAAATCTATTTTAGCCAAGCAGAAAGGCGTAAAGGAAGAAAATATACTTCTAGGAAACGGTAGCGACGAAGTATTGGATTTGTTATTCCGTGCCTTTTGTGAGCCTAGAATGGATAACGTTATCACGTTACCCCCTACGTATGGCATGTATCAGGTGTTATCAGGAATTAATACGATAGAGAACCGAACCGTTTTGTTGGATACTGATTTTCAACCGAATGTAAATGAAATTTTAAACACTATGGATACCAATTCCAAAATGTTGTTTATCTGTTCGCCCAATAATCCCTCTGGAAATAGCATATCGAGCCAAAAAATTAAAATATTGCTGGAAAACTTCAAAGGCTTGGTAGTCGTAGATGAAGCTTATATTGATTTTTCATCGGAACAAAGTTGGGTGTCTAAATTATCCAAATATCCAAATTTAGTGATAATACAGACGTTGTCTAAGGCATATGGTATGGCTGGAATCAGGTTAGGAATCGGTATCGCTTCGGAACAGATAATAGCTGTTTTGAACAAAATAAAACCACCGTATAACGTAAACGAATTGACGCAGCAAAACGCAATGGAACGCGTATCCAATGAGAAATCTGTACAAGAAGAAGTTGCTACCATTCTTGGAGAACGTAAACTACTTATGGAAGCCTTATCGGAAATTTCCTTTATTTCAAAAATGTACCCCTCAGATGCCAACTTTATATTGGCTAAAGTGGATGATGCTTCAGAACGATACAATCAGTTGTTGGAGGAAGGAATCGTAGTTCGTAACCGAACAACGCAGCCCCTATGTGAGAACACGTTACGATTTACAGTTGGAACTCCCGAAGAGAATACCCTTTTAATTACCGCATTAAAATCATTAGTATGAGTAAAGTAAAACAAGAAAAAAGTACTTCTTTTAGTGGTAAACGTGTCCTATTTATAGACCGTGATGGAACTATGATAAAGGAAACCGTTGATGAACAAATAGACGCTTTTGAAAAAATGGTATTTTACCCAAAAGCATTCACGTTTTTAGGAAAAATTGCAAAGGAGTTAGATTATGAGTTGGTTATGATAACCAATCAAGATGGCTTGGGAACCGATGTGTTTCCCGAGGATACCTTTTGGCCTGTACATAATTTTATTCTAAAGTCTTTTGAACAGGAAGGTGTTGTTTTTGAAAAGGTATTTCTGGACAGAACTTTTCCACATGAAAACGCAAATACTAGAAAACCAGGAATAGGGCTTCTAACCGAGTATTTTACTGATGCCTATGACCTTGAAAATTCTTTTGTAATTGGTGATAGATTGACCGATATGGAACTGGCTAAAAATCTTGGAGCGAAAGGAATTTTTATCAATGACGATACCCAGCTAGGTACAGGTGAAATTACGGTTAAGCGAGAAGCCTTGGATAGTAGTATTGGATTGGAAACCAATGATTGGGAAAAAATATATGAGTTTTTAAAACTTAAGGAACGAACCTCAGAAATAACTAGGAAAACCAACGAAACCGATATCTATATTAAATTGAACCTTGACGGCACTGGTAAAAGCGATATTAAGACAGGCCTTGCATTTTTTGACCATATGCTAGACCAATTGGCGCGTCACGGGCAAATGGACCTTACGATTAAGGTAAATGGTGACTTAGAGGTTGATGAACACCATACCATAGAAGATACTGGAATAGCACTGGGAGAAGTTTTTTATACTGCATTGGGAAATAAATTAGGGATTGAGCGCTATGGCTTCTGTTTACCCATGGATGATTGTTTAGCTCAGGTAGCTATAGATTTTGGAGGTCGTAACTGGTTGGTCTGGAAGGCCGATTTCAAACGCGAAAAAGTAGGTGACATGCCAACGGAAATGTTCCATCACTTTTTTAAATCCTTCACAGACGGTGCCAAAGCCAATCTTAATATAAAGGCAGAAGGCGCCAACGAACATCATAAAATAGAAGCTATTTTTAAAGCCTTGGCTAAGGCGATAAAGATGTCTGTAAAACGAGATGTTGAAAAAATGGTATTGCCGAGTACCAAAGGGATGTTATAATAGTAAAAAGTCCTTAAAATTTGTTTTTACTTGGGATGCAATAGCTAACACTAAATGAATGAAAATAGTAATTATAAATTACGGAGCAGGAAACATCCAGAGTATCAAGTTCGCCATTAAACGGTTGGGATATGCTGCTATTCTAAGTAATGATGTGGAAGAAATACGAAATGCAGATAGGGTCATATTTCCAGGTGTTGGAGAAGCGAGTAGCGCTATGGCAAAACTTTGGCAAAGTGGTTTGCATGATTTGATTCCGACCTTAAAACAGCCGGTGCTAGGAATTTGCTTGGGAATGCAATTGATGTGTAACGCATCTGAAGAAGGCGATACAAAAGGACTAGGTATTTTTGACATAAATGTGGTTAAGTTTGGTACTCATGTAAAAGTCCCGCAAATAGGCTGGAATCAAATAACCGATTTGAAATCTCAATTGTTTAAAGGGATTAATGAAAAGGAGCATATTTATTTGGTACATAGTTTCTATGCGCCAGTTTGTGAAGAGACTATTGCTAAATGTGAGTACGGTTTAAGATACAGTGCTGCGCTGCAAAAGGATAATTTTTATGGTACTCAGTTTCACCCAGAAAAGAGTAGCTCAGTTGGCGAAAATATCTTGCTTAATTTTTTAAAAATATAATGGAAAATAATTTATTCATCTCAAATGATAAAAATTTATTGAATCTAAACGCCATAAAACATTTCATAGCTGATGAATATTGGTGTGATGGTAGAACGATGGAAGATGTTGAAAAAACAATATTAAATTCCTATTGTTTTGGAATGTATACCCAGGAAAATGAACAGATTGGTTTTGCAAGGGTGGTTACGGATTATATATATTTTGGATATTTTATGGATTTCATCATATTTACAAAATTTCAAGGAAAAGGACATGGCACAAAACTAGTTGAACATATGCTTAAAGATGATGTCATAAAAAGTCTTAAAACAGTAGCTTTAAAGACCAAAGATGCCCATAGTTTTTATCAGCGTTTTGGATTTAAACAAATTGGAAATTCTTCTTTATGGATGTGCATTGATAAACAAAATTTACACTAAAAAAATGAGAATAATACCCGCCATAGATATCATAGACGGTAAATGTGTTCGACTCTCCAAAGGAGATTACGATACCAAGAAAATATATAACGAATATCCTTTAGAAGTGGCCAAGGAGTTTGAAGCAAGTGGGATACAGTATTTACATTTGGTAGATTTGGACGGCGCAAAGTCCAAACACATTGTAAACTACAGGGTGCTTGAGCAGATTGCTTCCCAGACCCAATTAAAAATTGATTTTGGGGGGGGGTTAAAGGCGGATGAAGACTTACGTATCGCTTTTGAAAGCGGTGCAAGCCAGATTACTGGAGGTAGTATTGCAGTAAAGGACCCAGAAACCTTTCTAGGTTGGATTGAAAAACATGGTTCTGATAGAATTATCTTAGGTGCCGATGCTTTGAATGAAAAAGTTGCGATTTCTGGATGGCAGGAGGAGTCTAAAGAGGAACTAATTCCGTTTATTCAATTATATCAAGCCAAAGGTATTCAATATGTGATTTGTACCGATATTAGCAAGGACGGCATGTTAGAAGGGCCTTCATTTGATTTATACCAAAAGATAATAGCTAGAACAGCTGGTCAACAGCCACTTAAACTAATTGCATCTGGAGGAATATCTACGTTTGATGAATTGCCCAAACTTGCGGAATTAGGTTGTGAAGGTACCATTATTGGCAAGGCAATCTATGAAAATAGAATTAGCCTAAAACAATTAGAAACTTATATTTTAAGCCATGGATAAAGAAGAGCAACTGGTTGAAGAATTGGTCAAAAATGCACTTTATCGTATGGATGAAAGTACCCGTATGATTAATAAGAGCCTGGATGAATTAACCGATGACGAAGTCTGGCAAAAACCTAATGCTGCCTTGAATAGTATAGCAAATTTAATCCTGCATTTGTGTGGAAATATTTCTCAATATATTATTTCATCTTTAGGCGAAACGGAGGATAAACGAAATCGGGATGGGGAGTTTGTAGCAATAAGTGGACTCACAAAAATAGAGCTACTCCAAAAACTGGATGATACTGTTAATACGGCTAAACGTGTCATATTTGATGCTACACTAGATGAATTTTTGAAGATGAGGCAAGTTCAAGGGTTTTCCTTTTCGGGAGTAGGGGTCGTTTTGCATGCTATAGAACACTATTCCTATCACACCGGTCAAATTGCATTTTGGGTAAAGCAGTTGAAAAATAAAGATTTAGGATTTTATGAGGGAATGGATTTGAACACCAAAAATAATAAAGCATAATGCTCGCAAAAAGAATTATTCCCTGTTTAGATATTAAAGATGGTAGAACCGTAAAAGGAATCAATTTTGTTGATTTGCGAGATGCTGGCGACCCAGTAGAACTTGCAGAAATATATAGTAGAGAAGGTGCTGATGAGCTTGTTTTTTTAGATATTTCAGCAACGGAACAAAAACGAAAAACCTTGACGGACTTAGTCTATCGCGTTGGCGAAAAAATAAATATTCCGTTTACCGTAGGTGGTGGTATTTCTTCGGTAGAAGACGTTGATATTCTATTACAGAATGGTGCAGATAAGGTTTCCATTAATTCCTCGGCGGTTAAAAATCCGCAATTAATCAATGATTTGGTGGCTAAATTTGGTTCGCAATGCATTGTTGTGGCGATTGATGCAAAACAAATCGATGGAAAATGGACGGTACATTTGGTAGGTGGAAAAGTACCAACCGAGTTAGACCTTTTCGATTGGGCCAAGGAAGTGGAACGAAGGGGCGCTGGAGAAATACTATTTACCTCTATGGACAATGACGGTACAAAAGACGGATTTGCAAACGAGGCATTGGCTCGTTTATCTACCGAGCTTAACATTCCTATTATTGCTTCTGGTGGTGCTGGGAATATGCAACATTTTGCCGATACCTTTATAAAAGGAAAAGCGGATGCAGCCTTGGCCGCCAGTGTTTTTCATTTCAAGGAAATTGAAATAAACGATTTAAAAAAGGAGTTACAAAAAAAAGGAATTCCGGTTAGGTTATAAAATTGTTACTAATACCATATAGAATTGAGTCACAATATTTCACGTAGCGTATTTCGACTGTGCCCAGGCTTACAAGTAATGGAAATTTTTAATTCAAAATCATGAAGAAAATAGGATTAATAGGCGGTATCACATGGCAATCCACGCAATTGTATTATCAATTATTAAATACTAAACTAGCTAAAACCTTGGGTACGCAACATTCATGCGAGTGTATTATTGAATCGGTTGATTTTGCAGAAATCTCTAAAAAACAGGCTAATGGTGAATGGGATACCTTACATGCTCAAATGACGGATATCGCCTTACGATTGCAAAACGCAGGCGCAGAAATCATTCTAATATGCGCCAATACTATGCATCTTAGTGTTCCAACGATGAAAAAAAGCATATCAATTCCTTTGTTACACATAGCCGAAGTAGCCGGTAATGCAGTTCAAAAAAAAGGATACCAAAAAGTGTTATTGCTAGGTACAAAATATACGATGGAATTGGATTTTTACAAAGACATCCTCAAAAATCAATTTGGCATAGAGATTTTAATACCCCATAAAGAGGATAGGGATGTTGTACATAAGGTAATTTATACAGAACTCGCTAAGGGTATTATAACTGTTGATTCTAAGAAGCGCTATGTAGAGATTATTAAAAAGGCCGAAAAGGAAGGTGCACAAGCTGTAATTTTGGGCTGTACCGAAATTCCTTTGTTAATTCAACAAGAGGACTGTGATATTGCGGTTATCGATACGACCAAGGAACATGCGTATGCTGCAGTTAAGTTTGCTTTAGCCTAGTTATTGTTAAGATTGTTAGGGGCATTCTGAGTCTGTTTCTGTGTGGTCTAATATGAGTTTGACTATGTGGTTGTGTTGCAACAAAACATTAGAAATGAAGAGTGATAAATAATTAATGAAACCTCATCCTGTGCTTGGGCGTTAGGAAATAGAACATAAAGGTATTTGACCGTGTACCTACTGACAAATGAAACTGTAAAAATGACTAAAGAAAATATGGATTTTAGCATACCGAACTGGGAAAAGATGACAAATGGATTAGTACCAGCCATCATCCAAGACGCACGCACCAAAAACGTTTTGATGCTGGGCTACATGAACCAAGAAAGTTTAGAGAAAACCCAAGAAACGGGAAAAGTCACGTTTTTTAGTCGTTCCAAGCAACGCTTATGGACCAAAGGGGAGGAAAGTGGTAATTTTCTAAATGTAGTAAATATCAAAAATGATTGTGATCAAGATACTTTGCTAATTTCTGTAAATCCTGTCGGAGCTGTATGCCATACGGGGAGTGATACTTGTTGGGCTAAAAAGAACGAATCGCAATTTGGCTTCTTTTCGGAATTGGAGAATACCATTAAACTACGCCGTAACGCAGCTGATGGCGAAAAGTCATATGTGGCATCACTATTCGACAAGGGCATCAACAAAATAGCTCAAAAAGTAGGGGAGGAGGCCGTGGAAACCGTAATTGAGGCTATGGACAATAACGATGAATTATTCCTGTACGAAAGTGGTGATTTATTATTTCACTATATGATACTCTTGCAAGCAAAAGGATTTACGCTAAAGGATATTGAGGCGGAGTTGATCAAACGAAAGAAATAAATCAATGGACTTAATACTGGATTTTTTATTAATCACAGGAATATTAGTCACCGGTTTACTTCTTATATTTCTACTACAAAAGCAAAAGAAAGAAGCCCATCATAAAGTATTGATTTGGATTTTTCTATAAATTCTAATTGTTTTTAGCTCCTATTACGCCTATTTATATCGTATTCGTCTTTTGTTTTACGTTACGTTTGTTTTTTCTGATAGTACCGATGTTTTTATAGGCCCACTTTTATTGGTATATGTCAAGGATATTATTGGGAGTGCCAAGAATTCGGTTAGAGATAATATCATTCATTTTGTTTTCAATAGTGTATGTCATTGGTATATCATTTCCTGCCTTGGCTGGTATGATTAATGAAACCTATGAAATGGACTATATTAAAAGAATGCAGCCTATATTATTATCTGTTATTTCAAAATCGATTCCCCATAAAAATCTGTGAACGATTTTCTCCAAGCTTGAGGAAAGGGTTGTTTTTTTAATTCCTCGATATCATAGGCCATTAACAGCGATTTAGATATCGCCACAATCCGTTCATGTTTTTTACTATAGATTTTTCCTTCGCAAAGGACTCTATCTTCTGATAATTCAATAATATCCATAGTAATGACAACCTGATCTGGGTATGTCACTGGAAAGATATATTTACAATCCTGCCAAGCAAGAATAGGTACTATCTTCTTAAACTCAAAATCGCCTTCTTGCATTTTTTGAAACATCTCAATACGTGCTGATTCTGTCCAACGTAGATAAATGGTATTGTTAACGTGTTTTGCAGCGTCCATATCGCCCCATTGAACAGGAAGTTCAAGAGTAGCAAAACTATTGGAAATATTATCTCTCATGTTATCCTTTTTTTGAACTTTTAATTTTATCCAAGTTCGCCGACATAATGTCCTAACTTATCCCTTATTTGAACTTTGGTTTAAGCTCTGTTCTTTGATAGTAGTTGTGCTTTATTATTACGAAACTATTTTTTTCCACTTGTCTGATTCAGCAAACTCTTTCACAATGCTGTACCGTAGTTCGAGCAAATCAGTCATATATTTTTTAAGGAATAAATTGTCCGCTAATTTACCCAAAATTCCCAAAGGTGATTCATAATCGAAATAGTCAGTCATTAAGGTTACCTCATTCAAATCCGTAAAATGGTGTCCATGCCTAAAATTCTTGAAAGCTCCTTCAACCATTTCATCCACAAAGAAGTTCGGTCGGTCAAATTCCGTCACTTTTGACATAAGTCTTTGGTAAATTCCAAAATGTTTAGCTTTCCAAGTAACAGATTCATTAAGTCCAATCAATCCACTTGTTTTTCCAGCGATTGCTTCTTCATTGGTATGTTCAGTTGAAATTTTGTGTAGGTCAATACTACGAGAAAGGTCAAAGACTATTTCTTTATTCGCTTTTATTTCAGTTCTCAGTTCAATTCTTGGCATATTGATTTATATGTATAGAAACAATCGTTTATTTAAACTTTCATTTCAAATTCGGGACTCACTGCGTCCCGAATTGAAATTATCGATCGATTAATTAAACTTTTTAGATTCTTTGATGTAGCCATTTAAAATTACTCCGAA
>JBLHNI010000030.1:0-16531 GCA_047650615.1 Maribacter sp. | reverse complement strand
CCATTCACACTTTTGTACTCGGAACGGATTATATTGGTAATACAGGAAATTACCATAACACCAAGCATAACGAGACAACTGAGCTTACGCATTATTTGGCTTTCCTTTTCTATTGTTGTTATTTCTTCTCTTATTATTGTTGCTATTGCCGTTGTTGGTGTTATTGTTACCATTGCTAGGATTAGCGTTGCTATTCTTGGAATTGGTAGTGCGTTTACTTTTATTTCTACTCCGGCTGTTTTTACTACCCTTAGGCTTGTCAAAACGCGTAAGACTATCCTGACCAACAACATTTTCGAACACTACTTTTTCCTCGATAATATTATCTACCGCATAAGCTTCTAGACTAGCCACTTTTTCCTTGTTCTTATTTTTTTCTAAAATCTCATTGACCTGGTCTTTAGAGAGTACGTGCCAGTTAGCAGGCTCATCTTTATAAGAGAACCATAGTTGTTCCTTAAAAATATCTGTTTTTTGACAAAAAGCTATGCCTTTTTCCGTAAAAACCCTGGTTTCTTGTGATGGGAAATCCTTTAAGGCATCTAAATAGGCATCTAATTCATAGTTTAAGCAGCACTTAAGTTTTCCGCATTGCCCAGCTAATTTTTGCGGGTTAAGCGACAGTTGTTGGTACCGAGCCGCAGAGGTACTTACCGATCTAAAATCCGTAAGCCACGTAGAACAACAAAGTTCCCTGCCACAAGAACCGATACCACCTAAACGTTGTGCCTCTTGCCTGTACCCGATTTGACGCATTTCTATTCGAATGCCAAAGGCCTTGGCCATATCCTTGATTAGTTGTCTAAAGTCTACACGGTCTTCTGCCGTGTAATAGAATGTAGCCTTGGAACCATCTCCTTGAAACTCCACATCTGAAATCTTCATTTGTAGCTGCAGAATAATAGCAATTTCGCGGGAGCGTTTTTTAATTTCATCTTCCCTGTCCCTACATTTTTGCCAAATATCAATATCTTTTTGAGAGGCTTTTCTGTAGACTTTTGGAAAATTTTCCTTTTTAAAATCTTCCTTTTTACGCTTCATCTGTACCCTTACCAGTTCTCCAGTTAAGGTGACCATACCAATATCATGGCCTGAAGCCGCCTGTGTGGCAACGATATCGCCAATGGAAAGTGAAAGATTTTCTGTGTTTTGGAAAAATTCCTTTCTACTATTCTTAAATCGGACCTCTACAAAATCAAATGGCTTTTCCCCGTTAGGAAGCGCCATATTTGAAAGCCAATCAAAAACTGTTAATTTATTGCAACCATCCGTACCGCAAGTGCCGTTATTCTTGCATCCTTTAGGTTGTCCATCCGTACTGGTAGAACAACTGCTACACCCCATAATATATATATTGACTCCAAAAAACAAGTCGTTTTTTGGATTAAGGTTCGTAAAAAATTCAATCTTAATTGTAAAGATACTATTTTTTTGATGTGAAGTAAAAGGAAGATATCAGGTAGGCCATAGTTTTATGTAGCGAAAAAATAAAAGCCAGCGTAAACCTTACACTGGTTTTCCTACTATTCCTTTACCGTTTTCAGGGAGGCCACAAGTAGCATAGTCAATCTTTTGAAATCTGGGCGTAAGAAAGATTAACCTTACTAGCACTAAGTAGCCAAACCTCTTCTTAGTTCCTTCTCGCAAAGACAACAAAAAAAAGCATGTATTAGGAATAGTATATAGCGCAAAATTACTTCTTGAACTTCAACACCTCGGAACGGCCTTTCTTGAATATCTTATTGCTTACCGTTTTTCCTCTTCGGAGTGCTTTCTGCTCTTCAAAGGGCAGTTCATGCACTTCCTTACAATTATCTGAGCAACAATCGTTCATTTTCTCCGCACAGGCCTCACATTGTATAAATAGTAAATGGCAGGCTTCGTTGGCACAATTCACATGCTCATCACACGTTTGCCCGCACTGGTGGCAACTGGCTATAACATCTTCTGAAATTCGTTCTCCTCGGCGGTGGTCAAAGACAAAATTCTTGCCTTTGAATTTATTCTCTAACTTTTGATTCTCTACCTGTTTGGCATATTCTATAATTCCACCTTCTAATTGATATACCTGTTTAAACCCTTTATGTTTGTAATACGCACTGGCTTTTTCGCATCGTATCCCTCCAGTACAGTACATAACCAATTTTTTATCCTCTTTATGGTCTGCTAAATCCTTTTCTATAATGTCCAAAGAATCTCGAAACGTATCTACATCTGGCATAATCGCATTTTTAAAGTGTCCTATTTCACTTTCGTAATGGTTACGCATATCCACTAAAACCGTATTAGAATCTTCTATAAGTGCATTGAACTCTATTGCATTTACGTGAACCCCTTTATTGGTAACATCAAAGGAAGTATCGTTAAGTCCATCGGCAACAATTTTATGCCGCACTTTTACCTTCAATTTTAAAAAAGACATATTGTCCTGCTCAATCGCAATGTTAAGTCGTACTCCTTTCAAAAAAGAAATACCATCTAAATGCGCTTTAAAATCATCAAAATTCTCGGCAGGAACAGATAATTGCGCATTGATGCCTTCATGTGCAACGTATATGCGGCCCAATACTTCTAGTGCATCCCAATGGATAAATAAATGATTTCTAAAAATGGACGTATTTATTATGTGTGCGTACTGGTAGAAAGAGATTGTTAAACGCTCTTTACCTGCTTCTTCAATCAAAGCAGCTCTTTCCTTCGCACTTAATGTATTGTACAGTTGCATGCTATACCAATTTTAAGTTAAAGAATTATTACGGCCGTAAAGGTACTACTAATTGAAATTAGATACCGATTCTTTGACTCACCATAGGTTATAACCTATAAAGAGTCTCGGTTTCCCAAGACTCTTTATTGACTATTCCATTATTTGCTCTTCATAGCAATATTTTCACAAACTTAAAAGGAGATAGCCCCAAATTAATCTTTATACCTTTTAGATACTTATTTTATAAAATGGTTGCGTAGGATTGTCTATTTATTTTATATTTAGAACAACAGCATGCTAAACAATTATGGAACAGATTCGGTTAAAATAGTAAAACGATGCTTCAGCAGCATCCAAAGTGAGGTTCTAAGGACTTCCATTACTACGAGACTATGATTACAGGTACTCTTTATAATTGTAACAAATTTGACCTCACAACAATCATTTAAAAAAAAGAAATGCTAATTTAGCATTCCATAAAGTTTTTATATGATTAGGCACGATTAGTTAGAATAAAGACAAAATTTATGCGCCTAGATGGAGAATTCAACAAAGCTCCAATCCTTTATACCAATGGGTATTCAATATACCAAAAAAACAGACTATGAATTCCGAGAAAGAAGCAAAATTAAAAGCCCTTAAACTTACCCTTGATAAAATGGATAAAACCTATGGCAAAGGTGCTGTCATGAAAATGGGAGATAGTGTTGTTGCCGATGTAGAGGTGATTCCTTCCGGTTCTTTGGGACTTGACATTGCTTTAGGCGTAGGTGGTTACCCTCGTGGAAGAGTTGTTGAAATCTATGGTCCAGAATCATCGGGTAAGACAACTTTAACTTTACACGCAATTGCAGAAGCTCAGAAAAACGGAGGTATTGCAGCATTTATTGATGCGGAACATGCCTTTGACCGTTTTTATGCCGAAAAATTAGGGGTAGATATCGATAATCTTATCATATCTCAACCTGATAACGGAGAGCAGGGACTGGAAATTGCAGATAACCTGATACGTTCAGGTGCTATAGATATAGTTGTAATTGATTCTGTTGCCGCATTAACACCAAAAAGTGAAATTGAAGGTGAAATGGGTGATTCTAAAATGGGATTGCACGCAAGATTAATGTCGCAAGCCTTAAGAAAACTTACGGGTTCTATAAGTAAGACTGGTTGTACTGTTATTTTCATTAACCAGTTACGGGAAAAAATTGGTGTTATGTTTGGTAACCCTGAAACGACCACCGGTGGTAATGCCCTTAAATTCTACGCTTCTGTAAGGCTAGATATAAGAAGGTCTACACAGATAAAAGATACGGATGGAAACGTACAGGGAAATAAGACAAGAGTTAAAGTTGTAAAAAATAAAGTGGCTCCTCCTTTTCGTACCACAGAATTTGATATCATGTATGGCGTAGGAATATCGAAAGTAGGCGAAATCGTTGACCTTGGGGTTGAATATGAAATCGTTAAAAAAGCTGGTTCTTGGTTTAGCTACGGGGACACCAAACTAGGGCAGGGCAGGGATGCAGTAAAAGCGCTACTGCTTGATAATCCAGAGCTTTTTGAAGAACTAGAAGGTAAAATACGTGAGGCCATAAAAGCCGTAAACTCTTAAATAAAAACTAATATTCACTGATTTTTTACTCTTTTACGCAACCCTTGTGAACTATTTTCATCTTAAAGTTAAAAACAAAGTGCTATGATGAGGAAAAAATTGATATTCCTGCTGTTTTGTGCAGGAGTGTTGCTAGGGGGTTGCTCTATAGATGATGATAGTCCAAATTTTCATTTTACCACGCTTAAAATAAATGCGGCAAAACTGCCACAATCATTTGAATTGAATGAAACCTATGAGGTTGTAGTAGATTATACATTACCCAACAACTGCGCTCTTTTTGATGGATTTGAAATAACCCAAGAGGACACCACCATAAGAAACGTGGTTGCCATTGGTTCAGTAAGAACGGATCAAGTAGGCTGTAAGGAAGAAACAATTGAAGCACAAGCTTCTTTCAACCTTACCGTTATTTATGACCAGCCTTACACCTTTAAATTTTATCAAAGCGAAAATAGTGAAGGTGAAAATGAATACCTAGAGGTAATTGTACCTGTAAACTAAAACACCAAAACCAATCATTTTAATTGAGTCAAGAGGAACTCATACTGCATTGTAGAAAGGGTGACCGCAGGGCGCAGGAGCAACTGTACCTTAACTATTCTAGCGTGCTCTATGGAATTTGCGTTAAATATTCAAGAAATAAGACAGAAGCGGAGGACAGTCTACATGATAGTTTTATAACCATTTATGAAAAAATAGGTCAGTTTTCTTCTAAAGGGTCTTTTGAAGGTTGGATGAAACGTATAACTGTAAATACGGTATTACAAAAATACAGGAAAGAAGAGCATTTATCTATTGTAAACGAAAACATAGAAGAAGAGGTAACAATAGATACGCAAGACAACGATATCTCTTTGCAGACCCTTTTGGAGTATATTAAAGAACTTCCGAACAAGTACAGAACTACGTTTAACCTTTATGTATTGGATGGTCATACACATAAGGAAATCGGCGAATTATTAGGTACAACCGCAGGGACATCAAAATCTAATCTTGCACGTGCACGAATACTTTTAAAAGAAAAAATTGAAACAAAGGTTCTCCAAAGCTTTATAGGCATTGTCGTTATAATGGGAAATTATTTTTGATTCTCAGAAATCACAGTAAAAAATATAAGTCTTAAAAAGATGGACAAAAAAAAATTAGACGAACTGTTCCGAGAAACCCTCTCAGATTTCAAGGAAGTTCCAAACGATAGCGTTTGGGCTTCTATTGAAGCTTCGTTGGATAAAAAGAAAAAGAAACGAGTACTGCCTTTATGGTGGTCTCTTGGTGGTATTGCCGCAGCCTTGTTGGTAGGATTCCTTATTTTTAATCCCTTTACTAAAAGTGCCACTACAGAGCAGATTATCACGGACGTAGAGCAGAACAACTCACATCCTATTACAAATCCAAACGATGCTTCTAAAGTATTAGAAATAAACCAAAATAGGGAAGATGCGATTGAAGTGGCCACAGACAGCAAAACCGAATCCATTTTAGAAAAAACTAAAGTACAGGTCGTTACTACGGAAGACGCTCAAAACAAGTCTTCCAAAAATTCCCTAAATGGAAACCAGCAAAAAAACAAGGAGATTGGAAGCGATTGGCCCAAAGAAAGAGAGGCCGTTGCACAAACGCAAAACACAGAAAATCAAAATAGCATTAAGCTAAATAAGGAAGAATATCAGGATGTCAATAAAACAAAACTGAAAACCGACGTTGCAATTGCTGAAACACAAGAGCCTCTTCAGCCAATAGCTAAGGAACCAAATGCTGTGCAAAATTCGGATGTGGCAGAAAAAATAGTAAGCGACAACAAGGAAACAGCGGTAGCAATTAACTACACTAAAATAGCACGGAAAACAACAACTACAACCGGTTCAGTTGATTCAGATGCTGTAGAAAAATTAGGTGCTAAGAGTAAAGCATCCCAAGTAGCTGAAAATGAAGCTGAGTATAAAAAAAACAGCCTAAATACGGGTAATAAGAAATCTATTTTCGACGAAATAGAAATGAAAGAAAAAGAAGAAGCTGTTGCAAAAGCATCTACTAAAAAATGGTCGGCCGGGCCCAGTGTAGCCCCTGTTTACTTTAATGCTATAGGCGAAGGTTCCTCCGTGCACTCCATCTTTGTGCCAAATTCTAAATCGGGCAACATCAATATGAGTTATGGGTTATCCGTAGGATACGAAATAAGTCCCAAACTTACGGTTCGCTCAGGAATTCATAAGGTAGACTATGGTTATGACACTAATGATATCGCCTTTTCATCCTCTCCGATAGCCTCTACTAACGGACAAATAGATAACATAAACTATCGGGTAACCTCTAAAAATTTAGTTATTTCCAGCAGACCAGGTGGAAGCGCTCTTGCACAAGCCCCCACTAATTCGTTAGACGTTTCTGCTCAAAATGTAGAAAGAGAAGGTGTCATGACACAGCAAATGGGTTATTTAGAAATTCCGGTAGAATTAAATTACGCTCTTATAGACAAGAAGTTCGGGCTAAATGTTATCGGTGGAGTAAGTTCCTTGTTTTTGGTAGACAACTCAGTGGCACTAACTTCTGGCGACCTTATTACAGAAATGGGCGATGCAAATAACCTAAACGACCTTAATTTCAGTGCGAACTTTGGGCTTGGTGTTAACTATAAGTTTTCACGGAATATTCAATTGAACATTGAACCTGTATTCAAATATCAGCTAAATACCTTTTCGGAAACAGATGGCACATTTAACCCTTACGCCTTGGGTGTTTACAGCGGACTTAGCTTTAAGTTTTAGTACTAGGGCTTAAATCGGATAGAATTACATCTCTTACCTCTTCCCGTAAGGTAGAGGTATCACCTTGGGCCAAAATTCTCGTTTCAAAAAACTCATGGACTATGGCGCGACTAATTCCCGGTCCTCCGCTGAAGAACGTAAAAGAGAATCTCTTTTTGTTGTCGTAAAATGTTATGGGTACTACCGCTATGTTATGACTGATTGCCATTCTAAAAGCGCCGTCCTTAAATTTATCCAATAAAACATGTTCTTCTGGCACACCTCCTTCCGGAAAAATACAAATACTTAACCCTTGATTGAGTCTTTTTTGTGCCCTACGATAAACCGCCGTTCTACTGCGGGTATCTTCCCTATCTACCAAGATACAGACCCGTTTATAGAAAAACCCAAATAAGGGTATTTTGACTAATTCCTTTTTACCTACGAATACAAAAGGATTTTTACTCACATAGAGCATCAACATAATATCCAACATACTGGTATGATTGGCGACCAACATGTAGCTCTCCCCTTTAACTAAATGTTGCTCATATACCACTTTTGGAGGACAGCCCATGCCATACAGAATAGGCTTGGCCCATATATTACGTGCCATCCAAAAAAATTGAGGATACCACCCCTCCTTGGAAGCAAACAACAACAGAAATGGAAAAAAAAGGAGTATAGGTAACGCCACCATAATATAAAACCAAACACGGTACAATACATGGCCGATACGTCTAATCATTTTAAGCATGAATCAAAAATAGGTATTTCGACTCTTATTTTTTGATTTGTTTTACCTTTGCTTTCTTATCATAAAAGCAAATGGCTAGAATATTAACAGGTATACAAAGCACAGGAACACCACATTTAGGAAACATCCTAGGTGCTATTATCCCGGCCATAGAAATGGCGCAAAACCCAAAAAACGAATCCTTTCTGTTTATTGCAGATATGCACTCCCTTACCCAAATAAAAGATGGGACCGAACTTAGAAAGAACACCTATGCCACCGCCGCTGCATGGCTAGCCTTTGGACTAGATGCAGAGAAAACAGTTTTCTACAGACAAAGTGATGTCCCTCAAGTAACAGAACTATCTTGGTACCTCAGCTGCTTTTTCCCCTACCAACGCCTTACTCTGGCACACTCCTTTAAAGACAAATCCGATCGTTTGGAAGATGTCAATGCCGGGCTCTTTACCTACCCTATGCTCATGGCAGCGGATATTCTCCTGTACGATGCTAACATTGTACCCGTAGGAAAAGACCAAATGCAACATATAGAAATGACCCGTGATGTAGCTTCCCGTTTCCATACACAATTGGGAGATACCTTTGTATTACCTGACGGAAAAGTACAAGAAGACACCATGTACATTCCAGGAACAGATGGGGCTAAAATGAGCAAGAGCAAAGGAAATCTTATAAATCTTTTTCAGAGCGATAAAAAACTCCGGAAACAAATCATGGGCATACAAACCGATAGTACGCCTATGGAAGCCCCAAAAGACCCAAGTACGGACAACGTATTTGCGCTTTATAAAATATTGGCGTCACAGCCACAGATAAAAGACATGAGCGCCAACTACTTGGCCGGAAATTATGGTTATGGACATGCCAAACAAGCTTTATACGAGGTTATCCAAAACAAATTTGAAGAACCACGTGAAAAGTTTGAATACTACATGAACCATTTGAACGAAGTAGACGAAGCTTTAGGTTTAGGTGCCGAAAAAGCTAGGAAAGTAGCCGATGGGGTTTTGGAACGCGTTAGAGAGAAGCTAGGGTATTAATGCCCACTATTTCTCAATAGCCAATAATTCCATTTCAAAAATCAATGCGGCATAAGGTGGTATGGCACCACCCCCTGCACCTCTTTGTCCATAAGCTAAGTCTTGGGGTATAAATACCTTCCATTTAGAACCGACCGGCATTAGTAGCAAGGCTTCTGTCCAGCCACTAATAACCTGAGAAACTCCAAAACTAGTAGGTTCGCCTCGTTCTATTGAACTGTCAAATACCGTTCCTTCGATGAGTGTTCCTGTGTAATGCACTTTCACCCTGTCCGTTGCTATAGGAGTGGCCCCATCGCTTTTGTTTATAATTTTATACTGTAGCCCGCTTTGGGTAGTAACTACTTCGGGTCTATTTCCGTTCTCTTCCAAGAAACGTTCGCCTTCGGCACTTTGTTCTTCGGCTAATGCCTCTTGTTTTCCTTGAATTGTGGTCTGAATGAGTTTTTGCGCCTCTTTAAGTGAAATCTTTTCTTCGCCCTTAATAGCATCTTGTAAGGCTATGGAGAAGGCATGGTAGGATAGCGAATCAAAACCTACTGTCTTTAGGTTGTTCCCAATACTTGTGCCAAAGGCATAGCTAAACTTTTGTAAGCTGTCCTGTAGGTCCAATTCCTTGGCTTTCGCTATTACATTCAATTGGGACTGCATTTCAACAGCTTGTACTTTTAACTGTGCTACTTCTTTAATCAACTCCTTTTTTTTCTGGCCAAAACTGGTTAAACCAAAAAGAAATACTACTAGAACAACAATCGACTTCTGCATTTATTTGTTTTTATGGAATGCGAAAATAACTAAAATCTGAAAATAACAATTTGCTAGCACTGATTTTATACTCAACTAGTTCTCAAATAAGAAAACCTAGTAATCGCTTATAACTAAGACCTTATAAAGAATATGAGCTTTTATTTCAGATTTAAAAAATCTAACAGAAACAAAAAAAATGAACAGCATAAGCAAATTACTACTTCCTTTACGTTTTTTAATTCCTAATTCCTCTTTAGCACAAACTAAAAAAGGTGCCTTTTATTTAGGACTTGATGGCGCAATATCCATTGGTAGAAATAGTGAAAAGGTTACATCCGATGATTTTGAAGAAGACAGGTTCAAAAGCTTCAATTTCTCAATTTCTCCCGCAATCGGTTACTTCTTGATTGACAATCTTGTTATTGGGACAAACGTTCAATACTCTAATTTTACAGTAATTTCTTTTGGAAATTTATTTAATCGCGGAAATGAATCTGAAAATAAAAGTAGTCGTATTGTTTTACGAAATTTTTGGAAGCATCAGGCGGTCTTGGAACTATTAGGTCTGAAACTAGTTTTAGTAATGCCACATTTAAGGCTAACGTTCTTCAATTCGGCAGTGGTGCTGGTATAGCAATACCTCTAGACACTAAAGTTACTTTCGACGCTATTTTTAATTGGGCTGCTTTTCTAAGGAAAGGCCTCGAAAATAATAGGTCAGACGAAACAACTATAAACCAAACTTTGGGTTTTCGACTGGGTTTTCCATTACTCTTGGCAACCAACTCTTAATACTGGTTTTTTATAATATTGATATATGGTACTTAGATTGCATACTCCTTAAACTCGGCAGGGGATAGCTAATCTATTAACTGGGAAAACAATAAGATTAAAAACAGAGACTAAAATCGCTAATGAAATCTCTTTTAGGATAAGATGCACATGGCTTTTGTTATACATGGTAACTGTTGCGGCCAACAGTTGCAAACTGGTATTAGTATCAAATAGAATAAACCTATTGGTCGGTTTAAGAAACCTTAGCCCTTAGTGCATTGGATAAAAACAGCGTTATCCAAAATTAAAAACCAGATAAACTACACGATATCAAAATTTGATAGGCTAGAAAAAGGAGGTTTTAGACCAGATGGTTGGTCAAAGCACTAAATAGCCTCGAACAATTTTCCTGGTAAAGGCCGGATCACTCCCTTCATTTCCATAGCCAATAAGGTAGAAGAGGTCTTAAAAATGGGAATCTTACAAGAGAGGGCGACGCTGTCCAGTAATTGTTTGCCATTTTGCTGTAGGTACGTGTAAATGATTTGTTCCGTTTCATCCAGATCTACAAATAATTGTTTTTGTACGGACTTCGTTTCCATTTCTTCCAAATCCCAATCCAGCAAATAAATCAAATCGGCTGCAGAAGTGAGCATATGGGCTTTTTGCTGTTTTATTAGGTTATTACAGCCTAGACTATACTTATCAGAAGTACGTCCCGGAACGGCAAAAACATCCCTGTTGTAACTATTGGCAATATCGGCAGTAACCAAGCTTCCTCCTTTTTCAGCCGATTCTACAACCAAAGTAGCTTCGCTCATACCCGCAATAATGCGGTTTCTTTTTAGAAAGTTCTCTCGTTCCGGACTACTCGTGCTCCAGAATTCCGTAAAGAATCCACCATTAGCGCATACATCAGCCTGGTATTTGGCATGTATCTTAGGATATATCTGGTTTAAACCATGGGCCAAACAGCCTATTGTCTGTAATCCATGTTTTATAGCCTCCCGTTGTATGCAAATATCTACTCCATACGCAAAACCACTTACTATAATAGGGTTCAAGGGAGCAATATCCGCAATAAACCGTTCACAAAACGCGGTACCATAACTTGTAACTTTCCGAGTACCAACCACGCTAATGAGCTTTCGTCCTTCTAAATCTATCTTTCCTTTTTTAAAAAGCAAGATGGGACTATCGATACAGTGCTTTAAGTAGTATGGAAAGTCTGAGTCTTGAAAGTAGGTCCACTCCACATCATTAGAAGTTATAAACAGACACTCCGTTTCGGCAGCCTCCAAATGTTCAGCATCGAACAAATGTCTAATGGTATGGGTGCCGATACCATCAATCTGTAATAAGTGGTTCCGTTTAGCTTCAAAAATAGCCGATGGACTACCACAGTGTGTAATAAGTCGTTTTGCTATCACATCGCCAATATTAGGCACGTGTTGCAATCTTAAGATTGCAATAAGCTCATCCGTAGTATGTTGGAGTTGTTTCATCAGAAGCTGCAAAATACTACAAATATTAATGTTAATAAAAAGATAGGGCAAGGGTTTTTATGCCCCTTATTTTTTTGATATTTGTTCTATATGGTACTAGAACACTATATCAGCGAATTGCTTTACAGGTATAACTGTGTGGCTGTCCCAACATTTGGGGCCTTCCTTACACAAAAGACCTCGGCGCGAATCAATGATAACACCAATACTTTCTTTGCTCCAACCAAATCTATTGGTTTCAACCAACAGTTGACTTCCAACGACGGACTTTTAGTTTCTCACATTGCAGAAGCTGAAAAAACTTCGTTTGAAACGGTCCTATCTAGCATAGAGGAGATAGCCAAGCAATGGAAAGCACAATTGGCTACTGGAGAAAAGTTAGACCTAAAACATATTGGTCTATTATGGCCCAATGCCGAAGGTAAAATTCAGTTTCAACCTTATTTGGAAGTCAATTACCTTACTTCCTCCTTTGGTTTGGCACCTTTTAACGCTATCCCGGTAATTCGGGAAGTTTTAAAGGAAGAAATAATCGCCATTGAAGAGAAAATACCATTTATAATTAGTCTGGAGCAGCGCGAAAGCATTTCTTTTAGGCCTTATTTAAAATATGCCGCGATTCTTCTCCTGGCTCTTTCAACCGGACTTACAGGGTTTCGTTTTTACAATAATGGCCTGCTAAACGAGCAAGTTGCACGACAAGACGCCCAAAACCAAGTAACCAAACAAATACAAGAGGCTACTTTTTTTAATACCACGCCCTTAGAACTTCCTACCGTAAACGTTAACGCTATTTCCGTCCGAGATAAAACGGTTGCTACTGCAAAACACCATATTATTGCCGGTGCCTTTAGAGTAAAAGCCAATGCGGATGGAAAAATAGTAAGCTTGCAAAACAAAGGCTACAATGCTGCTTATTATGGCACCAATGCGTATGGCCTGCATATGGTTACCTATGATCGTAGTAATAATGCTCAAGAGGCGCTAGAAGCCTTAAGAGCAATTAAGAGAAGTGAATCTTCCGATGCGTGGTTGCTTTCTGAAAAATAGGAGACCCCTAAGCCCCCTGAAGAGTAACTTGGTACTGTACCAACACCAAATGCTGCCGTAAATCAGTTTTTTTGTGTTAAGACAATTTTGCCAAATTAACTTTAATTCTCCATCCTATCCTTTTTTAGCCCCGTACCTTTGCAAAAACTATTTTTTTGATGGAATCAAAATCACCCTCAGCATCTAGAACTACCATGACAGATCTGGTGCTCCCCAGTGAAACAAACCCTTTAAACAACTTATTTGGAGGCGAGCTTTTAGCACGTATGGATCGAGCGGCGAGTATCGCAGCAAGAAGGCATAGTAGGCGCATTACGGTTACGGCTTCTGTAAACCATGTTGCTTTTAACAGAGCAGTTCCTGTAGGGAGCGTTGTTACCGTTGAGGCGGCCGTTTCGCGTGCATTCAAAACATCTATGGAAGTCTATATCGATGTATGGATGGAAGATCGTTTTAGTGGTGAAAGAACAAAAGCAAACGAAGCTATTTATACTTTTGTAGCCGTGGATGAAACAGGAAAGCCTACTGAAGTACCCCAGTTATCCCCAGAAACTGATTTGGAAAAAGAACGCTTTGCAGGAGCCTTACGAAGAAAACAGCTCAGTTTAGTGCTTGCAGGCAAAATGAAACCAGATGAGGCTACGGAGTTGAAGGCTTTGTTTATGGATTCTTAAAAATAAAAATGGTCGGGATGGGCGCCCGTGCTCTCATTTAGACCCAAACTATCCAAATAAGTAACATCCGCAGTAGATAATTCAACATCAAAAAATATCGGTATTGGATGAGATGCGGCGACTATGTGCCGATTTTGGGATAGTTCCATCCCCTTTTTGAAGGTTTCAGCGGAGGATGACCTGGGCAATGGATTTATCGTATTTCTTAACCAATCCCTTATAAAAGTCTGAGGCAAACACCTTAGCTCCCATGACCGTAGACAAAGCTTTATACTAAAGGTCTTTTCCTTACAGAAATCTGGCAAAGACTGCTGAAACAAGTAGGAATGGAGCTCCATCTAATTAACCATAGGTACTATTCTGGCGTCGCTCATTACATCCTCCAAATGCTATTGAAGAAAATCACTTACGCCTATTGCCCTCACTTTTTTCTGTGTACAACTGTTCCAAAGCCTTCCAAATTTCATTGTATTTACCTTTTACTGGCCAATGCACCAAAAACAGATTTAGGCAATCCAATGGCAAACGTTACAACCTATCCTCAAACAACTGTAAGGCAGCATCATATCCTTGGTCTGTATTCCAAACTTTGGAAACTATAAAAACCGCTTCCCTTGGAACACGGCTTTCTTTAATACCTACGCCTATTCCATTTTTATTCTTATAAACAGAAGCAGTATCTATACGCCTATAGTAAACGTTCAAAGCAATTTTAACAGCTTCTACAACCTCATTGTAATATATTGGATTGATAAGTGCCAAGGCCCAAATAGGGCACATACACTCCGTTGCGAAATGTGAACCCTCCTTTTATGTCTGTTAATACAGGTGTTTTCATAACACTGTTTTATAATTGATATACCCATTCTTCCGGGTTCAATTTTGATGTGTTCTGATACAAATAAAACTTTAATCGGGTCTGACCGTTGGAAGCATTGGTATAGACTGTTCCTAATTCTTCCTTGATAGCTACTTTATCTCCTTTTTTAACAAAGAGCTGATCTAAATTATAATACGTGCTGATAAAATTACCGTGCTTGATCTGCACCCCTCTTTTTCCGCCAGGGACAGAAAGAATAGCAATAACCTCGCCTTCAAAAATTGCCCTCGCTTTGGCACCGGAATCCGTAGCGATAATCACACCATTGCTCTCGTGCTTGATGCCCGGATAAATAGGGTCTTTATAAATACCAAAACCCTGACTTTTTATCCCCTTTTCTACAGGCCAAATGAGCTTACCCTTATTGGCCGAAAAATTAGTAGCTATCAGCGTTGCTTCTGGCGTTAAAAGAAACTTACTACTAGAACTTTTAGTGGTTTTTATACCTGTTTTTTTGTTAGATGCGGCAATGGCGTTACGTATCAGTTTTTCTATCTCCCGATCTATCTTCTTAGCCTCCCGCTTCTTATTATCTATGGCACTGGAGTACTTACCCTCGTTCTTGCGTATCGTTCCTAATAAAGCTTTCTGATCTTGGATTTCACCAAATAGGGCATCTTTGGCTTTCCGGTTTTGTGCCAATAAAACTTCTTTAACTTTCCGCTCTTCGTTCAAATCACTATTTAAACGGGCTAAATCGTCCGTTCTTACAACGATTTGTTCTCCCTGCTCCCTTCTGTAGCCCGTATACTGCTTCATGTATTGAAGCCTTTTAAACGCTTGGAAAAAACTCTCAGAGGATAACAAAAACATCAATCTGTTCTGTTTGGATTTGTTCTGATAGGATTTTTGTACCATGGTGGCGTACTCATCCTTTACTTGTCCAAGTTCACTCTTTAGCTTTCCTATATTTCTGATATTCGTGTTTATTTGCCGGTTGAGCAGATTGGATTGCTGATTGGTAACCCGTATCAACTCTTGGCGCACGGTAATTTTTTTATCCAGTGCCTCCATTTGATCCAGCACATTTCCTTTTTCCTTCTTTTCGGCAAAGAGTAAGCGGTTAATATCTCTTATTTCTTGTTGTAGTTTTTCGCGCTTCTCCTCAAGTGCTTTTTGTTCCGTAGTCTGGCCACAGGCAGTCTGGACCATAACGGTCAAAAACAATATAAAACACAATCGCAACCCAGTATTAAGACCCATATTATTCTAGCACGATTTCTTTGTACCCCTTTGGAATAGAATAAGGAAAATTAAGCTTCTGGTTCAATTCTAAATTCCTATACTCCAAAGTTATCGCATTTTCTATAGTCCCATCTATCGCACTGATAGAAATTACATTTGGCCACACCGTTGGACCTACGGTTTGATAGTTTTTATAGTTGATTTGAAGAAGCCTTCCTTTTGTGGGTTGGGAGACTTGCTGTGTAGCCATTTTAAAGTTGTTGGGCTCTATTTGAAAAAGAACTTTAAATAGTTCTCTCGCGATTTTAGGGGTAAGTCTGTATTTATTATCTGTTATACTGACACCGTATTTATCCCTTTTTAAATCGAAGATAGCCTCCCCTAAGAGCAGATTTTGCACACTATTGAAATCTACCTCCGTGCCTAAAAGTTGACTGAGGTATGAAAAATTTCCATCAAAATAATCGTTTTGTAATTTGTTATAAAAAGAAACCCTGTCTGGGGTAATATAGGCCTTTACGATTCCCAAAGGGGCGCTCATCCAAATACCTTTATCCTTTTCCATCCGCAAGCTAACCGTAAAGCTTTGGCCGTTCTCGCCATTGGAATAGTCAATTTTCACCTTTCCTCTTAGCGTCTTAAAATTAGTTTTATTCTGGTAATGCGCCTTAATGACCGATTTTGCAGACAGGTGTTCGTCTATGCTGCCATTGCTTAGTACTTTGGCCCCTTTACAAGAGAATACCAATAGGGTTAAAAGCACATAAGCGCACCCCCTTAGGTGCTGAGTTAAACTAGTTGCCATAATTAAAAACCGGGTTTTACCTTACGAAGGTACATATTTGCCTTAGAA
>JBLHNI010000029.1:0-16698 GCA_047650615.1 Maribacter sp. | reverse complement strand
CAATAGGTGGTTCTGGAAACTATCAATATAGCATAGATGGAGGTTCGTGGACCGCATCTACAACTGGTGGACATACATTTACCGATGTATCCGATGGGACGTACTCGATACGCGTTAGGGACGCCAATGCAGTAGGTTGTGAAATCGTATTAAGCGATGTTATTCTTGCACCACTACCTATCGCTCCAATAGTAGATTACTCAGTTATTTACAATTGTGATGGAACTGGAAACGTGACAATAACACCTTTTGACAATGCCTTTGTATATACCTTAGCCGGTACTTCTCAGGGCCCTGGTGCGGCAGCGAATATGTTTAACAATATAGCCGTTGGCATACAAACGTTGAGGGTTGAGTATAGCCCAGACTGTTTTGTGGACACCACGGTAATCATACAAGATGGCAATGCTTTTGAAGCATCTATTACAGCTTTTGACAACCTAGATTGTAATGGAGACAGCACAGGCAGTATCACTATTGATGCCACTAATTATGGTGCTGGAGGCTTTCAATATAATGTAAATGGCGGTCCCTTTGTTGGTCCCTTTACTTCTACCCAAACAATTACCGCGCTTAATGCACAAACACATAATATAGTTGTTCAAGATGTAAACGAGCCTACATCATGTACTATTCCGCTAAGTCAAGTTTTAACGGAGCCAGCTGCAGTACAGCTTAATGCTGCCATAACAACGCAATTCACATGTAATAATACGGGCGCTACAATAACCGCTAGTGTGACCGGAGGTACACCAACGTATCAGTATCAGTTGGAGATCAGTGATGACACTGACCTTACTGCGCCTTATACTAGTATTATTTCAGTAGAAAGGGCTTATCAAAACGCACCTATTTTCACTAATGTTCCCGCAAATAACGCTGGTGATAGCTATGTAGTTCGCGTTAGGGACACTAATAATTGTGAAGATGTTATCGATGCTGCCATTATAGTGACAGGACCTGAGCTCATTGCATTTGATGTAACTCCGACGGCTTGTTACACCGGAAATAATGACGGTTCAATGACGGTTGATGTTACAGCTGGTAATGGTGGTTACCGGTTTAGATTGAATGGTGGTCCTTGGAGAATTCCAACGCCGGCAACTGCCACTTCCTATACATTTGAAAACTTGTCTAACGGCTCCTATGATATTGAAGTGAGGGATCAATATGGGTGTCCTTTGGCATCCAACAGGCAAACGGCAATCATACACCCACAATTGATCGTTGATGTTGTTGTAACAGCTTTAAGTGCTTGTGGAGATGGTTTGATCACGGTAAACGCTTCTGGCGGTAACGGCACTTTATTATATGCTATTGTCTCAGCAAATATAAGCCCATTAGGATTCTATAACACAACAAATACATTGACCGTTACCGAGGCAATGGCAACGGCAAACCCTCTTGGTTTTGATGTGTATGTACAAGATAATAATGGCGCTTCGCCAATCTGTTCTTTCCTTCAGGAAGATATCATATTAATTGCGGTTCCTGGAATAACCGTTTCTGCAATTGCAGCAGATCCAGAGTGTTTTGACGGTCTTGGTATAATTGATGTTACCGTTGGAGGTGGAACTATGCCCTACACGTATACTTTGGTAGATTTATCCCCTGCCGACGGAATCGATTACGGCAGGTCCAATACTAATATTTCTAGCACGCCCCTTGCCTTTAATGGTATAGGAGTAGGCGACTATGAAGTTACCATAACGGATGAAAATAGTTGCACGATTACATCTGCGGTTGTTACCATTAATAATGCAACAGAAATCACGGCGGACATTGTTCCTATTTTACCTGCCAATTGTGACGACCCAAGTAATACGGCTACAGATTATGGATTTAGGTTTGATAATGTGGTTACTCCTGCAGGAACTGTTGAATATAGTGATGATTGGGGAGTGACTTGGGAAGCATCCAACGAACTTAGAGGGAGCTTACCAGGTACGGAGGTATTCCCATCGATAAGGGTGACTTTGGCAAGCGGTACTATTTGCCAAGTAGATTTTGACCGGTATATCATACCATTTCCTCTTGATGATCTTGATATTACCATAAACCCGATAATATTAAATTGTAACGATTTACAAGTTACGGTACAGGGTAGTCAAGGTAATCCGGTGCCTGGATATGAGTATACCTATACAGATGACCCGGCAAACTTTAGTACGTTTTCGGCCAATCCTGGAATATGGACTGCCGCAATTGCAGCAGGTACGTCGCATACATTCGCTAATTATGACCCAGCCACGCCACAGAATCCCTTGTTACCTTTATTGGTTCCTGGGAGAACCTATGTGTTTTATGTAAGAGATGGATCTGGTTGTATTCGGGAAAGTAGTGTAAACGTAAATAATATCGTTCCTAACCTTCCGATTGATATTAGTGTAGACATTACGCCGACGTGTTTTGGCGCCACTACCGGATTGTTTGAGTTCAACATAGCACCAGATGCACCACAGCCACAAATGCGTTGGGAAATTTATGAATTAGGAAACCTAACACCTGTGGAAACCAGTGGTGGAATTGTTGCTTTTAACAACACCATAACCACAACTGTTCTGCTTACGGAAGGAGATTATTATATTGATGTTATCCAAGTGGATGCTTCAAATGTTGATACCTGTAGAGGAGCTAGTGAAAATATTTATGTTCCCGAACTACCACAACTTTTTGCTACGGCAATTGCTACAAGGGACATTTCCTGTAATCTACCTGGTCTCATTAGTGTTACTAATATTTCAGGAGGGGGAGGTGCACCGTATACTTATGATGTTTCTGGTCCTGCCGGTTTTACACTAACAGGCACTACGGACAACCCTATCGAAATCCCCGTGAACTCTCCTGCCGGAAGCTATACGGTAACGCTTTATGATCAATTTAGCTGTCCATTGGTATTAAATTCGGTAAACTTATCTTTATCGCCAAACCCAACAATTACTTCGGTAACCCAGGACAATTGTTCGTCACCAATTGATGTTAGGGCACTAGGAAATTCTCTTGCAGGAGGCCTGCGTTATGCCATGGTAGTTTCTGGAAACCCTGCACCTACCACGTTCTTGGACAATGCAGGTTTGTTTACAAACGTAGCACCAGGACTATACGATTTTTATGTAACCGATGCCAATGGCTGTGTCGCTTCAATGCCAGCATTTAATGTTGATCCCGTTTTATCGGCCAGTGCTATATTGACAAAACAATTGGACTGTACGGCAACGTCCGAAGCGGTTATAAATATTGAGATTTTAGATGGTTCCGGAAATTACGAATACCGTATTACGAATACCGCAGGCGCATCAGCTGTTGCGCAAACGAGCGTGCCGAGCACTAATTTTGACTACCTAGCGCCTTTGGCGGGCGATTACACCGTCACTATATATGATATCAACACACCTAATAGTGCAGCCTGTAATAGAGAATTTGTGATTACAGTGCCAGATTTAATAGCACCTTTGATAGCTACATTGGATAGCACGGATGTTACCTGTATCGGGGATTCTGACGGTACGATTACTATATCTGCCGTAGATAATGCGATAGGGCCTTATACCTTTGAAATTACTTCTTTAGACGGAGCACCGACAAGTATAAGCCCAACAAGCACTACAAATACGAGTGCAACCTTTACAGGTCTTGCAGCTACTGCAGGGGTAGGTTATATTGTAACCATTACTGCAGATGCTGCAAACGCATGCAGCACTACAAGTGCTCCTATCGTAATAGTGGAACCCGCCCCCATAGCGGTTACTATGAATGCGTCAATAGAATTTGGATGTACTGTTGGGAACAACGCTAACAACGCCAGTATTTCGGTACAAAGCGTAACAGGTGGTTCAAATACCTTTGTGCGCTACCAATTCTTCAATAACCTAGATTTGGTGACACCACTACAAGATGGTTCTAACGACACCTATATCGAAACCAATACTGTAGGAGGTAATTATACTATCGTGGTTTTTGATGATAACGGTTGCCAAGGCACTGCAGCTGCAACTATTGCTCCGTTTGATGAGCAATTGCCAGCGACGATTACCGTGGGCCAGGTTATTTCTTGTATCGCGGGAGAAAATATTACGATAAACGCTTTCGGTACATTAACTGATTCCACTACACCAGCCGGACTTGCCAATTATGAATTTAGGCAATTACCAAGTGGCACTTTTGATTCCTCAAACATATTTACAGGCTTACCTTCGGGCACCCATACTTTTGAAGTGAGAAATGTAAGCACAAATTGTGTGGTGACCATCCAACATACAGTAGGTCAACCCAATAATTTTGAGGTTACGTCAACGGTAGAAAATGTAGTTTGTGACGGAACCGACGGTTCTGTGAGTTTTACGATCAATGACCCAATTAATTTGTATATAGGAGGATTCTCATGGCAGATATATAATTCCCAAGGAACAGTTACGATAGGTGACGATGTTGTTATAGCTAGCGCCAATGGCACTTCTACCAACGTTGGTCCAACAACCCCTTTTGCACTTGGAGAGGGTGAGTACAGGGTAGATATTGTTCAAGATAGTAATCCTAACTGTACTATAACCGATTTCTTTAGTATCGCTGGCCCTAACGGTCCAATAACAGGAAACACACAGATAGAACCAATTACATGTTCTTTTAATGATGGTGTAATTGAGATTATTAACGCCCAAGGAGGTTGGGGAACATTTACTTACTTTGTGGCTCCTGCTACGAACTCTGCACCACTAGTAGGAAGTTTTGTGACCAGCCCAAGGTTTACAGGTCTTTCCGGTGTTGCAACGCCTGGAACAGATTATCAAGTTTGGATAAAAGACCAGAACGACTGTATGCTGCGATTACCAGATGTGACGTTAAGTAATCCAGATTCAATCACAGCGGACTTACAAGTTAACCAAGGAAATTGTACCGATTTCTCTGGAGAAATTGAAGTTATCAACGTAACAGGAGGTCAGGGCAGTAATTACACCTATCAACTTTTGCTAAATGGAAGTGTGTTCCGAACGCCTCAGGCAACGAGAGTTTTTTCAGGATTAGGCGCTGGCTCCTATGAAGTTAGGATTACCGACCAATTAACTTGTTCCGCAACAACAACGGCAACACTATTATATGATGCTATTGCGCCAAGAGCGCATATTGTTAAAACGATCGATTGTAATTCTGGCGGAGAGATTAGGATTACACAGACCGGAGGCTCGGGAGTATTCGATTATACCGTGACCTTCCCTGACACATCAACACCGCAGCCAGCTGTTCTAGCAAGTGCATCGGCCACGTTTACTAACCTAACTATGGCAGGGGATTATGTATTCGCGATTACGGATACCGCAACCGGTCACACCTGTAGCACAACCGTAACACAACGATTGGAAGACAGCGTGCTGCCCAACATAAGCATTGATGCTTTTACCGATGTAACTTGTAATGGTGCCGATGACGGAACTATAAGTGTAAGTGCCAATCCCGATAACGGAATTGGCCCCTATACCTTTACCATTATATCAGGTCCTGGAAGTACTGCGGTATTCCCAGTTGTAGCTACAAGTAATACAAATGCTACAGCAGTCTTCACCGGTTTAGAAGCTACGGTTGCAGGGATAACATACACGATAAGAGTGGCATCTCCGAACGGTTGTACAAGGGATATCACCCAAGTGATAACCGAACCTAACGTGATTTCAAATTTTACAGTAACAAGGGAACAATTTGCATGTGCCGTGGGTAATAATGCCAATATGGCTAGTATTTCTGTGGACCTATCAAGCCTGTCCGGCGGCTCTAACAATTTTGTGAGATATCTGTTTGTAAATACCACAACAGGCAACACTGTACAAGAGGGTTCAAACAGCAATTATATAGAAACTAACTATGCCGGTGGTGTATATGAAATCACCGGATTTGATGACAATGGTTGTGCAAGTCCCGTTGTAACGGAAACCATCGACCCATTTATTGAAATATCCGACCCAACGGTAACCACCCTGTTAGAGCTGACCTGTAATCCAGGAAACGATGCTCAGATCCAAGTAGGAGTAACCGTAAATCCATCAAGCGCTACGCCTAATTTGGAATATATGTTGAATGGAATCAACGTTGTATATACAGCCACTAACGCCACTGGAGTATTTACAGGGCTAGGTGCCGGAAACTATAGTGTCACCATTACTAATTTGGATACGAATTGTGTTATTGATACAGTTCATACAATCGACGCTCCTGAAGAGATGCAGATTGTTGCCACAAAATTAACCGATGAGGAATGTTTGAATAATGGTGTGGACGACGGAAGCTTTAGTGTAGGCATAACCAACTATACTGGCACGTATGCCTATCAAGTGTTCGACAATACGAATACTCTCGTTACTGGGCAGGCCGGTAATGGTGATACAGCAAGTACACTCCCTCCGATTACAAATGTACCAGGAGGTGTTTATTATGTGAGAATAACCCAAACACAGGCTCCTTTTTGTGTTGAAATTTCTAATGTGATTACCGTCTTGGCGCCAGATGCACCAATAGTACTTACTCCTGTTGAAGTTTTAAGTGTAAGCTGTTCTAACGATCAAGGTAGTATATCCGTTATTCCAACGGGTGGAGAGACGCCTTACACCATAGATTGGAACAATGCAACAACGGGACAATCTGGAACACAGGCTAATGTATCGGCCTACATTTTTAGCGGTCTTACTGCTGGAGACTATACAGTTACAATTACGGATGCCTTTAGCTGTACAGAAACCGCTGCTATCACTTTGATACAGCCAGCCGACATTGCTGCAAGCATAGCTGCTACGACACTTTTTTGTTTTGGAGATGATACGGCATCTGTTACCGCTACTGTAGCGCCAAGAACTGCTGTTGCAACATATCAGTATCAATTGAATGTGTATTCGGATATGAGTGCTGCAACGCCGTTGCAAACAACGCCAAGACAGGCTTCGGTCACATTTAACGACCTAGGAGCTGGCTACTATAGCATTACAGTTTTGGATGACCTTGGATGTAGTGTAGAGACCCCAAGAGTTCAAATTATACAGCCGACGGAAGTATTCGCCCAACTGTTTAGGACAGGGGAACTTACATGCACGAATCTGGCAGTACTGGAACTCAGGGCAGTTGGAGGAACAGGACCTTATAGCTATAGCGAAGACGGAATTACATTTTTGCCAATGAATTTGGGGAACGGTTCAAATACGCACGTATTTAGCAATATTTCCGCAGGTACATATAGGCACTTTGTTAGAGACGCTTTCAATTGTTATTCTATTATATCCAACCAGATTACAGAAGACCCTATTATGCCATTGACCTTAACGGTTGATGACGCTGCCGCATTTGTAAATTGTACAGGCGACAGTACGGCTGGTATTGTAGCATCCGCAGACGGGGGATTGGGCAACTATGAATATGCCTTATATACAGATAGCTCTTTGAGTATAGGGTCAAGAATTGCGGGGCCACAAACCCAAGGCGTGTTTAATGGATTAGCAGCAGGTACTTATTATGTAGCCGTAACTAGCGAAGATTGTACCGTAGCTCCAGCGGAAGCAGTTATTATTGAACCTCTTCCCTTAAGCTATGTAGAAGATATTGTAAACATCTCTTGTTTTGGTGAAAACAATGGTAGCGTGACAGTTACCTTGAGCGGTGGTGCAGGAGGATATCAGTACGCTATTTCACCTAATTTGAATCGATTTGATAGTGTAAATACGTTTACGGATTTAACTCCTGGTGATTACACGGTAATAGCGCAGGATGCGAATGGTTGTTTTATACAATTATTGTATACAATTACCGAACCTTCATTGCTTATGGTTACCGCAACACCTACCCCAGAGGTATGTGTGGGAAGTGCCGATGGCACCATAACCTTAAATATTGTAGGCGGTGTTGCTCCTTACAGCACAAGTTTAAACTCGAATGCTGCTGCGGATTTTGTACAAGACCGAGGAGCGTTCTCAGGATTAGCCGGAGGTAATTACCTAATATTTGTTAGGGATGCGAACGGCTGTGATACCAATGTTGTTGTTGATATTACCCCAGGAGTAAACTTGAATGCGACCATAACGCCTGTTTATGATTGTGATGGGGATACACCGAATAACTATGTGAACATTACTCTAGAGGACCAAATGGTATTAGGAGAGGTGTTGTACGCTTTGGACTCTACAGAGGCAGCGGAGATGCAGTTGAACCCTGATTTTAGAAACACGGCTCCGGGCACACACTATATTGCCATAGCGCATTCTAATGGTTGTGTGCAGACTTTTGAGTTTGAAATAGAAGCTTTTGACCCATTGGCCTTACTATTGGAACAACCCGGTATGAACCAAATAACTGCGAACGTGCTTGGTGGGAGACCTGGTTACACGTACTATTTAGGAGATAGAGAAATGGGAGAAGAGAACGTATTTGCCATCCAGAGAACGGATACCTATCTGGTTACCGTGGTTGATGAAAACGGATGTCAAGTGCAAGCAAGTATTTTTATGGAATTTATAGACATAGAAATCCCTAATTTCTTTACGCCTGATGGTGATGGTAATAATGATTTCTGGATACCTAGGAATATGGAACAGTTTCCTGAAATACTAATAAAAATATTTGATCGTTATGGTAGAGTGGTTTCTGAACAAGCCTATGATTCACAAGGATGGGACGGAAAATATCATGGCAATGAATTACCAACAGGAGATTTTTGGTTTGTTGTTCAATTGAACGGTGAATCTGATGAAAGAGAGTTTATTGGCCATTTTACATTATATAGATAATGCTTAACCTAAAGAATATGCGTAAAAAATTATTGGTGCTTGCTCTATCTATAGGGGCTTTTGCGCTAAGAGGCCAAGAACTTACGATCCCTCAGTTATCCCAATACCTGGCAGACAACCCTTTTGTGATGTCCCCTACCTATGCAGGTATCGGAGACCATGTAAAAATCAGGGTAAACGGTCTTACGCAATGGGTTGGCGTTAAAGATGCCCCAGACACCCAGTCTTTGGCAGCCGATATGCGGGTAGGTGAAAAATCTGGTGTCGGTGCCTTACTTTATAATGATAGTAATGGACAGACTAAGCAGCGTGGTGCCCGAATGTCTTTTGCCCATCACTTAACTTTGGATCGCTACAATGATAAATTTTTATCTTTCGGCATCTCCTATAATTTTAATCAGTTTAGAATCGATATCGAAAACTTTGATGCTTTGGACCCTAGCGTAACGGATGATAGGGCTACTACCAACCACAATTTTGATGTTGGTCTGCTTTATCGTTATGACAAGTTTTATATCAGTGCAAATGCATCAAACCTGTTAGAAAAAGATTTAACAAGATTCAATCCAATTTTCGAACCCAACACACTACGTAATTATTACTTGTACACAGGATATAGGTATAGTAAAAGTAAAAACAGCAATTTGGAGATAGAACCTTCTGTTTTCTTTCAGCTTTTTGAAAGTGACGGTAGGTCGGTTACAGATTTGAATGTAAAGTTCCGCTGGTACGATTTTGAAGATTATTACTATGCAGGTTTAACATACCGTTTTTTGAACGACCAGATTGGAGCCCCCTTGTATATCGCACCAATCGTGGGTCTTAAAAAGAATAATTTTTATTTTGGTTATTCCTATCAAGTTATTTTAAATGAAATTTTAGGCTACAGTAGTGGTACCCACGTGGTCACTTTAGGAGTAGATCTTTTCCAGGGGATAAGTAATTGTAGGTGTACCTATTAGATTTTGGTTGCTTTATCTTAGTTTTGCCAAAATTTTAAGCTATTCATGGGAACCGTACGCGTTGAAAATATTAGGGTTTATGCCCACCATGGCTGCCTTTCGGAGGAAACTGTCATAGGTAGTGATTATCTTGTAACTATTCAGATTAAAACCAATCTTTCCAGAGCGGCGGTAAGCGATAACTTGGCTGAAACCGTAGATTACGTGCACATCAATAAAATAGTAGAGGAAGAGATGGCAGTGCCATCCAAACTGTTAGAGCATGTAGCCAAAAGAATAAGGGATAGGCTTTTTAGTGAAATCCCATTGGTTAAAAAATCAAAAATATCAGTCTCTAAAATCAACCCTCCGATGAACGGAGACGTAGAAAAAGTAACGATTGTCCTGAAATCGAAAAGATGATGATTATATCTTTTTGAAACCTTGAAATAAGGCATTACCTTTACAAATATAATTTGGCATCGTGGCCGAGTGGCTAGGCGCAGCTCTGCAAAAGCTTGTACAGCGGTTCGAATCCGCTCGATGCCTCAAAAACCCTCCTTTTATTGGAGGGTTTTTTGTTTTTAGTCACTATTTCGGGGGTTGATTTTATCTGGAGCATTGTAGAAGTAGGGTAATCTTTTGATTACCTAAAAGTGACATAACCGGTATTCTATCTATACCTAGCTATCGTAAATATGCTATTACATCTGCAAAAGAAAAACCAAGAAAATAGTGGGAATGAAATATACTGCAATCGTTCGTGCACCCTCGTAGTCCTTTGCAATCCGCTGCCCAAACAATAACATAAGTAGTGTAATACAGGACAGTATGGTGCCATAGAGCGCCAAGGTTGGGTCTTGTGATAGTAAAAGTTGAATGACACCTAGAAGACAAAGAACTCCGGCAAAAACTTCCGTTACGAGTATAGTGCCTAGTAGCAGTGGAACCATATTCTTAAAAGGAGTTTCGGAAAAATGTCCCGTTAACCACCCTAGATTCCCTTTCCAGTCTGTAATTTTATCAATACCACTTTGTAAGAAGGTAATGATTAAGAATAATAGTAATAATATTTCTGTAGCGTGGGTAAGAAGGTTCTCCATATCGAATCGTTTTTTTATGCAATTTAAGGACTGTATTTTTACGTCTTTGGCAGCAAAGGACTCGTTTTTTTATGCAATAGCCTAGTTAATTTAATGGATAAATCTGTAAAGATGATTTTAGCGTTGCCGTTTCTTTCGACATGGTATATGGCATTTTCTAGCTCCTCAACAATAGGGAGAATATTATTTTCATGTACAAACGGCGCGAATTTTTTTAATTGGAAACCATCTACGTGTATTTTCATATAAGCAAGTTCCTCCGCTCCATAGTTTAACAGTAACGCCTGGCGCATTACCATAATACAGTAATGTAAAAACTTTTTTTGAGTTTCCCTTCCTGTTTTTGCCAGTTCCTCGCTCCAAAGAATCAGTTCATGAATAGCTGCCTTGTTGCCTTTTGCTTTAAATGCACTTCGCACCCATTGTACGAACCATTTCTCGAACACTAAGTCTTCCGAATCGTTATGAAATAGATCTAAGGCTTTATTAAAATTACCATTGGCTTCATGGGCCACGCGCATCGCCTCTTCATTCGTAGCGCCTTTATCAATCAAGCCTGTAACTATGGCTTCTTCAGCCAACGGCGGAAAATGCAATACTTGGCAGCGCGACTTTATGGTTTGGATGATCTGTTCTTCATCTTGACAGAGTAAAAGAAATATCGTCTTATCAGGCGGTTCTTCTATAAGTTTTAGGAGCTTGTTGGATGCTGCGGTGTTCATTCGCTCTGCCATCCAGATGACCATCACTTTGTAACCTCCTTCATAAGATTTTAAGGAAAGCTTCTTTAAAACGGCTTGAGCTTCGTCTACCCCTATCTGTCCCTGTTTTTTTTCAATCTCTATGAGCCTATACCAATCAAAGAGGTTTCCGTAAGGTTGTTCGGCCATAAAATTGCGCCATTCCTGAATATAGTTGTCGCTTACCGCATGTGATTTTGCCTTATCCGAGTTTGCAACTGGAAAAGCAAAATGCATATCTGGGTGCGAAAAAGAATTGAACTTTAGATTACATGCTACTTCCCCTCCTTCATTTTCACTGTCGGAGTTGTTGCAAATTACATATTGTGCATAGGCTAAGGCCATGGGTAAAAGACCGGACCCTTCTGGCCCTACGAATAATTGGGCATGTGGTATTCTGCCGGCATCAGCACTTAAAGTCAAATGATTCTTAATGTGGGAAAGCCCTAAAATATCCTTGAAAAACATACTTTCAAATATAAGTGTTTTTAAAGCAGCAAGGAATAACCATTTTAGGCTATAAATTTACGTTAAGAGAGTTTTATAGCCATCCTATTAATCTTTACATTTGTGCCTTATTTAAAAGCAGAATCTCATGAAAGAACTGGACGACTATAATTTTGAAAACAAAAAAGCATTGATACGGGTAGACTTTAATGTTCCTTTAAATGAGAACTTTGAAGTCACTGATATTAATCGAATACAAGCTGCAAAACCGACAATCATAAAGGTTTTGGAAGACGGTGGCAGCGCAGTGCTTATGAGTCACTTGGGAAGACCAAAAGGGGAAAGGAAACCAGACTTGTCCTTAAAACACATCTGTGAAACGGTTTCTGATGTAATCGGTGTTGCGGTAAAGTTCGTAGATGATTGTGTAGGAGAAAAGGCAGAAAAGGCCGTTGCTGAGCTTAAAAGTGGAGAAGTATTGTTAATGGAGAACTTAAGATACCATGCAGAAGAGGAAAAAGGAGACGAAGCATTTGCTGAGCAATTATCAAAATTGGGAGATATTTATGTGAACGATGCTTTTGGCACTGCACACAGGGCTCACGCCTCTACCACTATAGTTGCAAAATATTTTACAGATGCAAAGTGTTTTGGGTATTTGTTGGCCAAAGAGATAAAAGCGATAGAAAAAGTAATGCGCACAGGGGAGAAGCCTGTTTTAGCAATATTAGGTGGAGCAAAGGTATCTTCAAAGATTACCATTATAGAAAACATTCTAGATAAGGTAGACGACCTGATTATTGGTGGCGGAATGACCTATACGTTTGTAAAGGCGCAAGGAGGCCAAGTAGGAGATTCTATATGTGAGGACGATAAAATGGAGTTAGCCATAGAGATATTAAAAAAGGCCAAAGAAAAGGGAGTTAACGTGCATATTCCTTTAGATGTCATTGCAGCCGATGATTTTAGCAACACTGCGAATACCAAAATAGTTGACGTAGATAAAATTCCGGATGGCTGGCAAGGACTGGATGCAGGTCCTAAAACCTTAGAGAACTTCAAAAACGTTATTCTAGGTGCTAAGACCATTCTTTGGAACGGCCCTGTAGGTGTTTTTGAAATGGAAAGTTTTGCCAATGGCACTATTTGCGTAGGTAACGCTATAGACCAAGCTACCCAGAACGGAGCCTTCTCTTTAGTAGGTGGGGGTGATTCTGTAGCAGCAGTGAAGCAATTTGGTTTTGAAAGCAAGGTGAGTTATGTATCTACTGGTGGTGGTGCAATGTTAGAAAGTCTTGAGGGTAAAACCTTACCTGGTATCGCGGCAATATTATCATAGTAGGGGCGTTATCGGTAAATGGGGCTAGTTGAAATTTATATATTTTAAGGAATAATATTTTATTCTATAGATAAAATGTACGATTTTCGTTGGCCCTCGCGTATAAATTTTTGTAAATTATGTACATCCCAAAATCAAAAAAAATAGGTTTAGTAGCATTGTTTTCGGTATTCCTTAGTGTTAACGCGCAACAAAAGGATTCTGTTCGAACAACTACACCCCCTATGCCTGTTCCTGAGGTTGTAAGGGATAGCCTTGCTCAAGAGATAGTATCAGACCAAATGGAAGAATGGGAAGGAGCTGCCTTACCAGATGTTTCGTTATCCCTTTTTAAGACAACGGATTCGAAACAGTACGATTTAAAGGACCATGCAGAAGCCGCAAGGTTTGATAGTATTTGGATGCAACGGCTCATTCAGAATAATTCCCTTTTTGAGGAGATGTACGAAGAGGTGGTACATGTTAACTTAGATTCCACTATTGTTATCCCCCCACTTGATTTGAATACGGACACGCTCAAGCTCCGTTTGGAAAGGCTAAACCAAAAGACGCCCTTTAATATTGCTTACAACCCTTCTCTTGAAAGAGTAATCAAATCTTTTTTAACCAGAAGAAGAGGGCTCATGGAGCGCATGATAACTGCAAGTCAGTTCTATTTCCCGCTTTTTGAACAGGAACTGGATAATCATGATATTCCTTTGGAAATGAAATATTTGGCCATTGTAGAATCGGCCTTGAACCCTAAGGCAAGGTCGCGAGTAGGAGCTACGGGTCTTTGGCAGTTTATGTATGGCACCGGTCGTGATATGAAGCTAGAAATTAACAGTTATGTAGATGAGCGCAGCGACCCCATTAAATCTACAGAAGCAGCTTGTAGGTATCTAAACTGGCTTTATAATATGTATGATGACTGGGATTTGGCATTGGCAGCATACAATTCTGGACCTGGAAATGTGAACAAAGCGATAAGAAGATCCGGGGGCTTTAAGAACTACTGGAACATTAGAACTTTTCTGCCTAGAGAAACCGCAGGGTATGTTCCCGCTTTTTTGGCTACCATGTATATCTTTGAATATGCAGAGGAGCATGGAATTACAGGAGAAATACCGGTACGCAACTATTTTGAAACGGATACCATTCATGTAAAAAGCATGATTACGTTTGACCAACTAACAGAACTAACTGGAATAGATAAGGAAGAGCTAACGTTTTTAAATCCTGCCTATAAGTTGGATGCTATCCCTTATGTTGAAGGAAAAATAAATGCCCTACGCCTCCCTATCGAAGCTATGGGTAAATTCGTGACCAATGAAGAAGCTATTTATGCGCATGTAGAAAAAGAACTCAAGGGTAAAGAAAGTCCTTTAGCACAGTTGGAAGAGAAAGCCGCTCAAAATAGCATACGTTATAGAGTATCTAATGGTGATTTCCTAGGAAAAATAGCCGCTCGTTATGGAGTAGGTGTTAGCGAACTAAAGCGATGGAACGGGCTTAGAAGTAATAATCTGCGCATTGGACAACGATTAACGATATATCCTAAAAGAAATGTAAAAACTTCGACAAGCTCTAAAAGCACGCCTTCTAGAACAGCGGTAGCTAGCGATAACAAGATGCACGAAGTGCAAAGCGGAGATTCTCTTTGGACCATTTCTAGAAAATATCCTGGAATTAGTATTGAAAATTTACGAAATTGGAATGATATTAGTGGTAACAATCTAAAACCGGGCACAAAGTTAAAATTGTGTGATTGTTCATCTTAAACCACAAATCCAAAAATGAAAAAATTACTTACACTAAGCCTATTTGCAGTACTTATTTTATCTTCCTGTAAAGATGGTGAGAAGCAGGATTACCTACCAAATTCTATTGGAGCCTATAATACGCTTACTATTGTTATAGAAAACGAACTTTGGAAAAGTGAAGTGGGCGATAGAATACGTGAAAATTTTGCCGCTCCAGCCCTTGGTCTTACCTGGGACGAAGCCCTATTCAGTATTACTCAAGTACCGCCGCAAGTATTTACGGGAGCAGTAAGGAATACCAGGAACGTGCTTTATGTAATGGAAGACTCCTTGGATATAGCGCATATGAAGTCAAATATGTATGCTAAACCACAAAAAGTTGGCGTACTTAAAGGGCGTAATAAGGCTGAGATAATTGAAAACCTCAACGAAAAAGCCTCAGAATTTGTTGAGGCATTCAAAAAACAGGAGATTGAAGAAGCGCAAAGACGCTTTTTAAAGTCTTTGAACAAAGAAAAGGCACTAGAGGAACATTTGGGAATTACATTGAACGTTCCTTCAGCATTTAAAGTAGGCCGGGAAGAGGATAATTTTGTTTGGATCGATAGGCAGATACAAAAAGGCGCTATGAACATTATAGCCTATAGCGTGCCTTGGAATACGTTCGATAACGATAGTACCTTTGTACAAGATATTATAAAGATGCGTGACTCTATTGGTAAACTATACGTTCCCGGCGAGGATATTCCTGGAAAGGAGAACCATATGATTACCGAAAAAGCCTTTTCGCCTTACGTCTTCCCTACAGAAGTTTCTGGAAGAAAAGCTGCGGAGGTAAGAGGAATATGGGAAATGTCCGGATATCCCATGGCAGGGCCTTTTATAACCTATATCATTAACGATAAGGCCAACGATAGAAAATTAGTATTGGAAGGCTTTACCTTTGCGCCAGCTACAGCGAAGAGAGACTATATGTTCGAGCTGGAAGCCATACTTAAAACCCTCAAATTCAACACACCATAAGGAGGGTACATACTTGATTGATATAAAAAAGCTTTAGGGAATTTCCTAAAGCTTTTTTTTTGTATATGTGACGATATTCTAAAGGTTGCCGAAGGCAAATCCTGTAGACAGCCTAAAAATGAAGGCATAAATGGTTATTGCAATTAAAGTGAAGCATATAACAGCCCAAATCTTAAAATAGTTTTTTATAATGAGGTGTTTCCAGTTTTTAAAAGCTTCAATATAAATTTCTTTTACAAGTAGAATTTTCTCCATAATTTGAGGGTTTTATGTTCTTAAAGACCAAATATCTATTTAATTAGGGAAGACCGAATAAAGATTAGACCAAACCCTTGTTTTTTCTGTGAAGTGCATGCCTCATGTTGAAGAACCTGTGAACGGTTATTTTATTCGATGAAATAGCAGCAGTATTTGCTATTGGGTTATTTTCTATAGAGGTCAGTAGCTAAGCTCATAGCTTTAAAGTCAATAAATATTGGGTTTATATGGATATTTTCAAGGGTCAAAACCTTCTAGAGTTCTCCGATTGGTTAAAAACGGACCTGGATTGCAAGGAAAACCTTTCCGAGATCAAATGGAAATATGGCTACAAATGCGTCAGATGCAA
>JBLHNI010000028.1:0-17222 GCA_047650615.1 Maribacter sp. | reverse complement strand
ACAAGTTTTTAAAAGAATAAAAGCTACTCAGCTTATTTTGATTAAAGGCTAAACGTTTACGAGTAGTTATTTTGCATGCTGTTTTTGAGCGGCAATAATAGCGCCTACCGCTTGCTTATATTTATAGGGATTGCCGGCTTTTTTGACTGCCTTGTAGACCTTTTGAGGATTGTGTGTGGATTGTGAGAAAAACTCCCAAAACCCAAGCATTTTCATCTTTATAGGGGTTGGTCCAGAGAGAATAGCATCATACTGTTCATAAATAGTATCGTGAAATTCTCTGAAAATATCCCATCGGTCAGCAGGATAGTTCGCAGTGCCCTCCTTTATCATACTGGGGAGAAATGGATCTGCGATAAGACCACGCCCAATCATAAAATGTGCTATAGATGGGAATCGTTCTCGCATGGCATTAAACTGCGTTACTGTGGTAATATCACCATTGTAATACAAGGTATGCTTTGAGGCATCTACACATTTTTGAAAAGCGTCTAGATCTACCCCGCCTTTGTATAATTGCTTGCCAAGTCGCGCATGAATGGCTACATTTTTTAGTGGGTACTTTTCCAGTATTGGAAAAGCATCTAATATTTCATTACTGTTTTCATACCCGAGGCGCATTTTCATGGATATGGTAACATCTGTCTCGCTATGTGCACGGTCTAGAATATGATCTATTTTTTTAGTATTACAAATAAGGCCGGAACCCATGCCGCTATTGGTAACCATAGGATAAGGACAACCCAAATTCCAGTTAAGTTCGTTGTATCCTAAAGACTGAATATACTTTATGGTATATATAAAGGCGTCTGCATCCGCTGTCATTACCTGCGGGATTACAGTTAGTGTTTTATTTACTTCGGGGTTTAAATCTCGCTGATAGGACCCTTTTATGACCATTTTTCTATTGAACCGTATGTAAGGCGCATAATACGTGTCTATTCCTCCAAAGAATTTTTGTTGCGCATTACGGAAAATGAAATCTGTAAAACCTTGTAATGGAGAGGAGAGCAGGGTGTATGACATTAATTGCTTTTGAAGGAATAAAGATAGTGGAATAAGACGTTATGTCGGGTTACGAATGTAAGAGCTATCTAAGATAAAGCTATCACTTATTTTCACTTAAAATAGGGGCTGCGTCTGGTTGCGCCTAAGAAATAAATATTTTAAAGGGGATTATGTCAGCTTAGTGGGGTTTGGCGTGGAGTTCATGGAGCCGTTACTAGTCTTTTTTAAATTGTACTGATCGTATATTTATACTTCTGCCTCTTGGTCCTTCAAAAACAAATTTTAGCGGAACCATAATTCTATACATATCAGCAGTAACGAATTGTTTAGTCTCAAATTCACAGACCTTCCATTTATCCGTCAGTTCTATTTTAATCTTTGTTTCAGAACCGCCTGGGGGTCATTGACATCCTTCATTCCTAAGTCAAATGTCTCACTACCAGTTTCACCTTTCATTTCAATAACCACTTTTGAATAGGTAAAAAAGTCTATTTCATTTACTCTTTCGTACAGGGCATTTATGGAAAAATTAGCGGATTCCCAAGCGTAACGGTTTTCAGGATACGTCATGACGAAATAGTCTTTTTCTTAATTATTAGCGATTAAATCTGATGCCGCATACTGAATATCAAAGCCAGTAGGGACTTCTCCATTGATGAGAAGGCTAATACTATCTGCATCTCCAAAGGAGAATAAAATGCCGCTAAAATCAAGTTTAGTTTATTGGACGAATGTGGTTTTTGAGTTTCTTATCATCTCCACAAGCTTCTTCCCCATCAATATTTGTTCTTCGTATTGTTTAGTAATTCCACCTTCGGAATAGCCATCATTCCATATTGCCTTCGTATGAGGGTCTTTTACAACCTCTAAAACCGTGGCCCGACAATAGCAAAATCACCAGCATTCCAGGGAAAGGTAAAAAGAGCACTCCCATTATTTCTAAAATGTGACAACCACTCTTGTTTTAGATTTTCTATTATGCACATTTTCCCTGCTTCTAATTTTATCTGCGGAGGTGTAGTAAGTATCTAATAATAGGGCTAGGTCAGCACCTTGAATCTTACCTAAATACATGTAGTTTCTTAAAAACTCAAAAGCACTTAAATTAGTGTTCAAGGGAATAGTATTTAAAATATTAGCAAATGCAAAGCTGATATAGGGTGCTTCTTCAATAGTTAATGCTGTCCTGTCTGAAGAAACATATTTGAAGTAAATAGAATCCGTCTTTAATACAATAGTTGCTTTTGCCGCTGACAGTGCGTTTAATCCTCTTAAATCGGACTGCACGCCATTTGCAACACGTTGTAAGAGATCATTCAAAACGTGCTTTTGGTGTTTTTCTTTATTCCAACTATTGATTTGAAACGCTAGAAGAATTCCGATAACAACTAAAAAAATTTCTCCTATGGCATCTTTGAAATATTTTGTAGTTTTATTTTACTCCATATGTTCCCGTCTGATTTTCCTAAAGAATTTTACCATTAAATCGTTTTTGATTGGATTGAAGCACAACGTATCTACCGGTTTAAGTTTCATCCGCACTCATTAAATTAGGCTGTTTCAGTAAAAGAAATACTAAAACGACAGCGGACTTATGCTTTCTATAGTTGTGCATGGCCTCTCATTTTGCACTAGAGGGAATATTTTCAATAAAAGGCATAAAAACCCTATCAACTTGACGCTAGCTTTTGTATTTTGGTACAAACCTTAAAATCATAAAACTATGGGAAATTTCTTTTTTATACCAATTATAATATTTGTTCTTTTTATCATTATTTCAGGTGTTTTTACCGTCAAGCAAAAATCAGCGGCCATCATAGAGACTTTTGGTAAGTATAGCAGTATTAGACAATCTGGACTTCAGTTCAAGATTCCTTTTGTACAGCGAATCGCGGGTCGGCTAAGCCTAAAGATTCAACAGTTAGATGTAATTATTGAAACCAAGACGTTGGATGATGTTTTCGTAAGATTAAAAGTTTCCGTGCAGTACAAGGTCATTAAGGAAAAGGTGTACGATGCTTTTTATCAACTAGATTTCCCTCAGGACCAAATAACCTCCTACGTATTCGATGTAGTGCGTGCCGAAGTGCCTAAGATGAAGCTGGATGATGTTTTTGTTAAGAAGGATGATATTGCACTAGCTGTAAAAGCAGAGTTGAACGATGCAATGTCTGACTACGGGTTTGATATTATAAAGACCCTGGTAACCGATATTGATCCTGATGCTCAGGTGAAGCAGGCGATGAATAGAATTAACGCATCGGAACGAGAAAAAATTGCTGCACAGTTTGAAGGGGATGCCGCGCGTATTCTTATCGTAGAAAAAGCAAAGGCCGAAGCGGAAAGCAAGCGTTTGCAAGGAATGGGTATTGCAGATCAGCGTCGTGAAATTGCGCGCGGACTGGAAGAATCTGTTGAAGTACTAAACAAGGTGGGGATTAATTCCCAAGAAGCTTCTGCTTTGATTGTGGTGACACAGCATTATGATACCCTGCAGTCTATAGGAGAAGCAACAAATACGAATCTTATTTTATTGCCAAATTCTCCGCAAGCGGGTAGTGATATGTTGAATAACATGGTCGCTTCCTTTACGGCGAGTAATATGATAGGGGAAACTATGAAAAAAACCAATGTAGATAAACTGGATAATAAAAAGTAAAAAAGCCCAAAAACACATTCGGTTGTGTTTTGGGCTTTTTTATGATTTTAAAACAATCCCCAATAAAGGGGTGTTATGGAACATTGCATGAAACCTAAAGTAAGTGCTTTTTGCGAAGACAAATATACTAATAGGTTTAACCCGCAAGAGAAAAGCTGTATAAGACTTGTTTTAAATAAACTAAACAAATAGGTGTTTATAACACTATAAGTCATAATTATAGCGCACTGTTTTCGAAGAAATTCATATTTTTGATACCATTCGTTATGAATTTTTCTCTTGGATTTTCGCCCAAGAATCACGGAGACCTACGGTTCTGTTAAATACCAATTGGTCTTCTGCGCTGTCTTTGTCTACGCAGAAATAACCCATACGTTGAAATTGGAAGGTTTCTTCTGGTTTTGCTAATTTTAAACTTGGTTCCACATAACCGGTGATTACCTCAAGGGAATCTGGATTGATAAATTCCATAAAATCTTTGTCTTTGTGCGTGTCCGGACTTTCATCTGTAAACAAGCGGTCGTATAACCTTATTTCTGCGGGGACGGCATGTTTGATAGATACCCAATGTAAGGTTCCTTTAACTTTTCTAAGACTTTCCTCGCTACCGCTGCCGCTCTTGCTTTTTGGGTCATAGGTACACTGTACTTCTATAACATTTCCATCATCATCTTTCGTACAGCTTTCTGCTTTTATAATATATCCACTTTTAAGTCTCACTTCTCGTCCCAATTTAAGGCGAAAGAATTTTTTGTTCGCTTCCTCTCTAAAGTCGGCCTTTTCTATATATAGTTCCCTTGAGAAAGGTACTTCTCTGCTTCCCAAGGTTTCATCTTCTTGGCTGTTTTCTGAAGTCAACCATTCTTCTTGACCTTTGGGATAATTGGTCAATACTATTTTTAATGGGTCTAACACACCCATCACCCGCGGTGCTAATTTATTAAGGTGTTCTCGAACATGAAATTCCAATAGTGACACATCTATTAAGTTATCGCGCTTGGCAATACCTATTGTGTCTGCAAAGTTTCGAATACTTTCTGGGGTATATCCCCTTCTTCTAAGTCCAGAGATAGTAGGCATGCGCGGATCATCCCATCCGTTTACAATATTATGTTCTACTAGTTGTGCGAGTTTCCTTTTACTTACAACGGTATGGCTTAAGTTACGCCTAGCAAATTCTCGTTGTTTGGGACGTACTTTCTTAGAATCGTAGACCTGGTCTAAAAACCAATCGTACAATTCTCGGTGCATGGCAAATTCAAGGGTGCAAAACGAGTGGGATACTTGCTCTATGTAGTCACTTTCTCCATGGGTCCAGTCATACATAGGGTAAATACACCAGTCGGTATTTGTTCTGTGATGTGCCTTGTGAAGTATGCGATACATGATAGGATCGCGCATTAACATATTGGAGGAAGTCATATCTATCTTCGCGCGAAGTACATGACTACCTTCAGTAAAGGCCCCTTTTTTCATAGATTCAAAAAGCAAAAGGTTTTCATCTACAGATTTATTTCTATTTGGACTTTCGGTACCTGGTTCTGTTGGCGTACCTTTTTGGATGGCCATTTCTTCGGAGGATTGGTCATCAACATAAGCCTTGCCATTTTTAATCAATATAACAGCCCAATCGAAAAGCTGTTGGAAGTAATCAGATGCATACCGTTCGGTATCCCACTTATAACCTAACCAGATTACATCACGTTTTATAGCATCTACAAACTCTTGTTCCTCTTTTGCTGGGTTGGTATCATCAAAACGCAAGTTCACGGGAGCGTTATGGCGTAGCCCTAGTCCAAAATTTAGGCAAATGGAGCTGGCATGTCCAATGTGTAGATACCCGTTCGGTTCCGGTGGAAAGCGAAAACGAAGGTCCTTTTTGGTATATTCATTTTGAAGATCTTCGGCTATGATTTGTTCGATAAAATTCAAAGACTTTGGTGTCTCGCTCATATGCTATTTTTTCAGGCTACAAAAATAACAAAAATGCGTTAAGCACCACGTTTAAAATGGACTGACCTTATATTAAACCATTTTCACAACAGTTTTAGGGAATGCTACAACAATAAATTCCACAAACACGCTAAAAGGGACATATTCGCCGTTGAATAGAAGGTTTGTGAAGATATACCTTCGGTGTTCATATACGAGTAGGGGCCCAAAACTACAGATCATTATGAAAAATTATCCCAAAATTTACAGCTTAACCACGCTTTTATTACTTTGTACAATAGTACAGCTTAGCGCACAAGCCATTGTGATAAACGCTCCTGCACCTGCTGATAATCCAAACTTAGCAGGAAATTCTCCTTGGCCAGCTATTTGTGCCGGTAATGGAGGTTTTAACGAGTACTTTGTAAATATTGCTTGGGCAGGAACAACCAATGCTGGTAACGAGTTCATTTTAGAGCTGTCTGATGCCAGTGGCAGTTTCGCGGCGCCAACAACACTTACTACTATTACAGACCAAAATTCAAATAACGATTTTGACGTAAGCTTTGCAGTACCGCTTACCACTAGGGGGCAGGGTTATAGAATGAGAGTTCGAAGCACAAACCCGGTAAGAATCGGAACGGAATCCAATGCATACAACATGTATTATATGGATGTAACCTCTAACCTGAACATAAGTGAGGTAGGAAATGGAGTCCCTCCGGGAAGTATATGTAGCGCCAATGCGATCACCTTACAAGTTGATAATATCTCCAACCCGGGAACATATCAGTATTCATGGTACAGGAGCGGAACCTTATTGGCAGGCGAAATAGATTCCACACTTAACGTTACTCAAAGTGGAATGTATAGTGTATTTATAGATTATGGTCCTATCTGCACAGGATCCGGTAATACCGATTCCAATATTGTAGATGTTACTATAGGTGCTGGCGGTTCAGGAATAACGATTACCCCACCTTCTAAAACAGCATTGTGTGCAGGTGACACAGAAACTTTAGCAATTGCTATTACCGATTCATCTTGGAGCTATCAGTGGTATAAAAACGAAGTGGTTATTCCTGGAGCTATAGGAACAAGTTATACTGTTAATACAGCTACGGCAGGTTTTGAAGCTGATTATGCCGTTGAGAGATCTGCTCCAGGAATATGTACTGAGCGCTCAGATGCGATTAGCATAACTAATGCGGATACCTATACTGTAACTAGTAACACCCCTGCAAATGTGTTGTTACTACCTTCGCAAACACAAACATTGATGGTGAGTACCACGGCAAACACCCCTACGTATAAATGGTTTCGTAATACAGTTGAAATTTCGGGAGAAACAAATAGCACCTTAACAATCACTCAAGAAGGTGATTATTATGCAGAAGTAACACAATCCGGAGGCGCTTGCACTAGTTCTTCAAAGAATTCAGAAACAACGGTTGCCGTATCTCCTGCCTCATTCGAACTAATAACGAATTATGCTTCGGCCTACATAAGTTGCGTAAGCACCAATATGGTGTTACAAGTACAAACAATTAATGCTATTGCTGCTGACGGAAACAGTACAGACGTAACTGCAGATTTAGAGGATGCCTTTACATACCAGTGGCAGTGGAATGGGGCTGATGTTGCCGGGCAAACCGGTAAAGCTATAAGCCTTGCTTCTAATACTGAGAATGGAGATTATCTATTAACAGCAACCTTGGCTTCATACAATGGGAGCTCCAATACCTTACCGGTGCAATTACTCACTAGTGAAACGGTTACGATTACCAGTACGAGCGCTGTATATTGTAATGCGGGTGATATAGTTACTGTAAGCACAACGGCCGATTTAATCTCTGCCAGTTATGAGTGGCAAAAAGATGGAGTAGCAATGGCTGCATCGGAAGAAACATTAACCATTAGCGAACCAGGCATATACCGATTGGTATTGCAACGAGACGGTTGTCCTTTAATTTCAAATGAGATCACCATAGCCCCTTTAGACGAAAACCTGATTACTTTAGACCCTGTAGGCGACGTAGTAATACCAGAAGGAAGGGCTAGAACAGTTAGGGCTATTGGTGGAACAGCCTATAGATGGATGAATGTCTCCAATGTAGAAATTAGTACGTCGGACAGTGTAACGTTTACGGAGCCTGGCACGTATACATTAGTAGCGAGCATTAACAATTGTGAGGTTGTAAGGCAGGTTACGGTAAGTATTTTAGATAGGTTTAAAGTGCCGAATGTAATTACCGTTAATGGAGATGGCATCAACGACCAGTGGATTATTCCAAACCTATACTCAAACAAAGCGGATATAAACGTTATAATTTATAACGAACAAGGGGCAGAAATCCTAAACGAATTTAATTACAACAACAACTGGCCGCAGTCTTCTACGTCCTTTCAAAAACAAAATATGGTATTCTACTATAAAATTAGAAACCCCAACGAGGTACTTAAACAAGGGACTATTACCGTAATACGATAACCTTACCATGCTAAAGAAACGTCTTTTATATCTGTTTTTATTATTTCTTGCGCTAACAAAAGTAAACGCACAAGAGGAGAATCCTTTTATCTCTTACGATGTGCCAGCGCAGAACCTTTTAAAGTACAATAGGTTTTTGATTAACCCTACCTTCTCAACAGTTAGGGAAGATAAGTCATACATCAACCTTTTGCATAGAAACCAATCGGTACAGTTTGATGACAACAACCAAAACTACTTTTTGAGTTACAGTGGTCGTGTAAACGATAGAACAGGTTTGGGCTTAAGTTTATACACCCAACGCCAGGGTCTATTGAGCAACTTTGGCGTATTGGCCAATTACGCATATGGGGTAAAGTTAAACGATAAAAGCAACTTAACCTTTGGGGCAAACATGTCATACTATAATAGTGGCTTTGATGAAGGAAGAGCGAGTACAATAGAAATAGACCCTTTGTTAGCTGGTTTGCAAGATCAGAGCTTATTGTCTATTCAACCAGGTTTAAACTTGTCTTATGGTAAGTTTGATGTAGGTGTGTTTGCCGAAAACTTATTCGACTACAATCTAAAAACAAGTGAATCTGTTACGGAGTTTAAAGACAAGACTTTTTCGGGACATTTACAATATACTCACCAGTTTAAAAATACATCAGGAATTCTAGAGGAGGCTAGACTTATGCCTTTGGCACGCGCCAGAAAAATAGGGGAGGAAGACCTTACCTTAGGTGGAAGCTTAATCCTGGACCTACCTAAATTAGGATGGTTACAAGCCGGGTACGATAGTTTTTATGGTGCTGCTGCCGGGGTTGGTTTTAATTTAAACAGGCGGATATCTTTAGGCTATACCATGGAAAAGGGTCTTTCCAGTAATTTTGATAATTTTGGGGTCACCCATGAACTATCTTTTGCCTATTCCTTTACACCTAACCTTACAGAGGATAGGGTATTATTTGAAGAGGAGAACATGGATAACGTGGAAACCGATTTTGAACTGGAGACGAACACCCTAGCCAGCAATGAGGAGGTTGAGGAGCTAAAACGAAAATTGGCGGAGAACGATGCCATCATTCAAGAATTGATGTTCCGTCAAGATTCACTTGAATCTTCGCGCCAGTCAGATTTGGAACGTCGGTTTAGTATGGTGATGCGTATGGTACGTAATGAAACTAATGGAAACAATCCAGAATTGGAGCGTAGGGCAGAAGCGCTATTTAAGGGAGAAGATAAATCTTCAGACGTAGCGTCGCTTAACCCTTCCAATAATAGCAATACCAATATGGATGGCGGAAACGATTATGTAAGCACAGGACAAAATGAAGGGAAGAAGGGTGCCTTAGCAATTAGCTCCGGAACAGCGCAGCAAATAAATAAGAAAACTACAAATGGCAGCGCCACTTCCGAATACAAGAACACTACTAAAGAAACACAAAATACCGATTGGAATACCGCTTCGAAAGATGCTGTTGCAAACCTAGGCACTAATCCAGTAAGGGCTGCAGCGGCTAAGCGTGCTCAGCATACATCGGCTTCAAATTCAGATAAGAATAGCAATGCAGATCCCCGAACAAGGGCGGCAATTGTTCAAGACAAGATTAAAAGCAGACGATTTAAGGATTTACCCGAAGTTACCGATGGGTATTATGTAGTGGCCAATGTGTACAAAGGAGGGCTGTACATGGACAACTTTTTAAACAAGCTTAGTGATACTGGTTTAAGTCCTGAATATATAGAGAATCCAAATAATGGGCTTAAATACGTGTACTTAAGTCGGTTTGATACTTTTGAGCAGGCTGAAGCTGCCGCCAAGAGCAATCTCAATGGAAGGTACAAAGGTCCTACTTGGATTATGAATGTTGATAATAGGTATACTAATGAAGCGTATGCGGATAACGTTAATAAACTAAAGGAGAAAGCTTCTAAGTATGACACAGATGTTTTACGTAAAAATGTAATCGTTAAAGATAAGGTTGTGGCCAATAAGGCAGAAGACGATAGCTCTAAACTAAACGGACTTGGTTCCGGGTACTATCTCATCGCCAATGTCTTTGCGGTGCCCCAAAACGCGAATCGTTTTGTAGCCTTATTGAACTCTATTGGCCTTAGTGCAAGCTATTTTATCAATCCAAAAAACAACTATCGGTATGTATACTTAAAACGCCATGATGATTGGAATAATGCATTGATATCTTATTACTCTAAGTTGAACGATGCCTACGATGACAAGATGTGGATTATGCGCGTTAACTCAGACCAGATGGCCTAGGGAATGTTAACCTATTTAATATTCGCTTAAAACTGAAATACCCTTGTTCGTAGCGGATGATAATTATAGGATGTTGATGACACATAGTAAATCAACTTTTTTATTTGAATAATGCCATTAATAAGCTGTTATAAGAAAAGTGTATAAGCCGATAAAGAGACAATAAAAGATACTCTCAAAAAGCGCCTGTTTTTATTTCAGTCCTAAACTAGTCGAGAGTGTTTTATTAGAATGATGCGGCCTTATTGTAACATTGCTTAATACCGTTTATAGTTATTTAACCTGTTGACTTTATTTCACTATTTTAAGTTGTAATGTTCTTTTGATTGGTTTGATTTTCAGTGAAAAATAAAACATATCCGTAACCTTTGAAACATTAAAGCTTTTCGACATCCTTCGACTAGAACAATGCCTAATTATTTTATTTCCAAAAAGTACGCTAAGAAATTTTTTGCCAAATTTCAATAACGTTGTTTTTAAAAAATTCAGATTGGGTCTCGAAGTAGTTAGGTTAAATAAAATAGGTTTTTGTTGTTTATTAAATTCTTGCGTATAATCATCAATTGGCACCTGTTTTTTACTAATAAAACAACAATACATAAGGGGCTATTCCGATAGCTTAAGTGGGTCAAAATCTAAAATTTTTGTGGCAACGCATATTCAGATTATCAGTTGGTTGAAAACTATCTGTTGTAAAATAAGGTTTTTAAGATTCCTCTAATTTAATGTTTCCAGAAGCACAAACTCCTTTTTAGAAAACTATTGTTTTCTCTGTAATTAGGAGGGTCAAAGATTTCAAGCAGGGGCTTTTTTAGTTTTCAGTTAGCGCCCAGACAACTGCTAAATCGTATAAAAACCTATGGGTTTTGTTTAACACACTATAATAAATCAGGATTTCACAACAAAAAAACAGTTCACTACAACAATAAGTTTCACAGGGACTTGCTTAAATCAATATTTGTAATAGGACGCTTTGAATTCAATTTGAAATTTTAACGGTTAGGATACAATAAGTCAAAAGCGATTAAAGAAAAGCACTTAAATAACAATCCAAATAGTACACAAATAATTTTTGATTTTATCAAAATGAATAAATTTATAGCTAGAGCTGTTTTAATCCTTATCCTCTTTTTAGGCACATGGGCTGGTTTTTCACAGGAATTCACATCATTTACAAGAACTTATCCCTCTGGGGATAACTTTCGGTACCAAACCAACATAAAAGGGGACCTAACCTTCATTGCCAACGACATTGTTAACAGAGATGGTGGCACCACAGATACAGAACCGGAAGACCCGTACAACGAAACCGGAAATGGCTCTACCTACAATGATTGGTTTGATATTAGGTATATAGATATAGACACGGATATAGATACCTTCAACTCCAGTTCCGCGGATTTTACTTTTGGCCAGCCTGATTGTAACTTAATACGTTATGCTGCGCTCTATTGGTCCGCTACCTACGTAAGTAATGAAGATGGAACACGGTCTACAGATTTTGACCAGGTTAAGTTTAGGGTTCCAGGAGGAGCCTATATTGATGTAAATGCTGATGAGGTTCTTTATGATGGTGGTGTGAGCGCAGATGCATCAATGAGAGGTAACAGTCCGTATGCATGTTATGCAGATGTCACGGCAGAGGTGACAGCGTTGGCAGACCCATCGGGCACCTATACTGTAGGGAACATAAGAGTGTCTCAAGGTTTTGTGCCAGGAGGAGTTTCTGGTGGGTGGACTTTAGTTATTGTTTATGAAAACCCAACGTTGACGGGGAAATTAATCACTACTTATGATGGTTTTGCAAGGGTTAGGAATCAAAACCCAATACTTGATATTGATTACACTGGTTTTACCACGATACCTTCAGGGCCCGTTAGGGCTAACATAGGAGCCGCAGCCCTAGAGGGAGACAATAGGATTAGGGGAGATGAAATGGCTATTAGGGCTGCATTAAATTCTGGAGGTGCTTTTTACAGGATTCGAAACGGTCTAAATCCTGTTGACAACTTTTTTAATAGTAACATTACGTTGAACGGAACGCCACTACTTGGGCGCACCCCATCTAGCGTAAATACACTGGGTTATGACACAGACCTTTTAAACCTGCCAACCAATACGATTCCCAACAATGAAACTGCGGCTACCTTCAGGTTTACTTCTACAGGAGATCAGTATTTTCCTTTTTTCAACTCATTTAATATTGAAATTATTGAGCCTGAAATCGTTCTAGAAAAAAAGGTTGAGGATATTGCAGGGAATGACATTACAGGTTTAGGTGTTAACCTAGGACAAAATTTAGATTATGTACTTTCCTTTGAAAACATAGGAAACGATGATGCAGAGAACTATACCATACGAGATGTTTTACCCATAAACGTAACCTTGGATGAAGCTAATATGGTGCTGCCTGCTGGAGTAGCCCCACCTGTATACGATTCAGCTACAAGAACTGTTCTTTTCACTATCCCAAACAATCTAGTTACGGTTACAAGTCCGGTTGCGACCATACGGATGCGGGTTAGGGTAGCCGAAAATTGTTTCGATTTTATAGATGCCTGCACCGATCTTATCCAAAATGTTGCGTATTCTACCTATCAAGGCATTGAGAATAATAATCAAATAACAGACGACCCTAGTGTAACCGATTTTGATACTTGTGGTTTTGTAACTCCGGGCGCTACCAACTTTTTATTGGACGATTTATCGGATTGTATTTTTAGGAGAACTATATTGTTATGCGGGGATAATGCCCTTTTGGATGTTGGAGATAATTTTGACACCTATGTTTGGGTACGAGACGATAATAATAATGGAGAATTGGATGCTACGGACACTGTCTTAAACGACGGCGATTCAGATAACGACGCTAGCACTTTATGGATTACAACACCGGGCACCTATATCGTGGACAAAACAGTTGCAGATCCTTGTAAAGGCTTTAAGGAGATTATTGATGTGGAGCGCTTTGGAGATTCTGATGTAAACCCGATTATTGATTTTTTCAATAGTTCAAATTCTGATGCGGACCCTGCCAATGACATACAAGGTGAAATCGTAAGTTGTTCCGTTGATAGTGATTTGTTACCTAAGATTTTTCTTTGTGGTATTAACGACGCGCAACGGTTACAGGTAAATATTATAGATGCGCAAAGTATTGTATGGGAACAATTAGATGAGGATAGCTGTACTTCTGCCGGTGATGATTGCGCAAACAAAAATCTTACCTGTACTTGGAACGAAGTAAGCACGGGAAATTCTTTTTCTGCTAACGCTGAAGGCAAGTATAGACTGGTTGTCACCTATCGAAACGGATGTTTTAAAAGGTTTTATTTTAATGTTTTTCAAAACACACTAGACATTCAATATACAAATAGGGATGTCGTTTGCGAAACAGATGGAAACATAACGGTCACCAATATTGGAAGTGGTTACGGTTTTCAGTTGGTAGATGTAGCGACCAATACAATTGAAGTGCCTTTTAGCGCCAATAATGGACCAGTTTTTAACTTTACGTCCAACGGTGCATATAGGGTTGAGGTAACACAGCTAGATAATCTTACAGGCCAGCCTATAGATGACGCCTGTATTTTCAGTACTCCAGAAATAGGTGTTTTAGATAGGGACGTCCAAGTGGACATTACCACTACAGATGCCAATTGTAACAATCAAGGTACTATTCAAATAGACGCACTGGGTGTTTTTCCAAATTACAGTTATGAGTTACGATTGGATGATGGAACACCAGCACCGAGTGTTGGAAGTCCGGATTATTACCCTTCACACCCAGGAGGGACACTTATAGATTCCGAAACGGCACAACCCGTAAATACTTATACGTTAAGCGTAAATGCAGGTGATTATTTTGTCATCACAAGAACAGAAGATGATTGTTTAGATGTCAAGGCTGTTCGTGTAAATAGAATTCCAGACCCAACCTTGTCCGCATTAACCATTGCGGATATTGGCTGTAGCTTGGGGACGATAGAACTTACCAGAACAGGAGGTCAGGGCAGCCCAGATTTTCAATATGCAATATGGAGTAAGGATGGTGTGTTATTGCATGATCCGGGAGGCTCGGCGACGGAGCAGGAGATTGTTGACAATGTTGACCCAAATGCTTATCAAAATGAGAACGTATTTACTTTTGGCTGGAGGGACACGGACAACGACACTATCGACGAATACTTCCCTGGAGAAGAAGGCACCTATGTTTTTGTAATATTAGACGCTAACAATTGCTATGCCATATCTAACCCAACTACGATTAACGATGTAGGGTTGATGACCATGAGCTCTGTAGATGAGGTTCAGCCTGCTTGTAATGGAGATGCTAATGGACAATTAACAATCAATGTATTAGAAGGTATTGCACCCTATCAATACAGTATAGATAACGGAGCAACATATCAACCTACATCTAATTTTGTAGGCCTTATTGCAGGCACATACGAATTACGGGTTTTGGATAGTAGTGGTTGTGATGTTGCTTTGCCTTACGATTTAACCGAACCCTTTCCTCTTAGTGCGTCTGCAGGTGTTGTAAGAGACGCTACATGCGACCCTAACGGTGCTGAAGTTCGTGTAACTAATGTTGTTGGAGGTACAGCCCCTTACGAATATAGTTTTGACGGTGGTGGTATATGGGGAAATTCTTCAACTGAAATATTAGCACCAGGTGATTATACAGTTTTGGTAAGGGATGCTTTTTGCTCATTTCCAATGAATGTTACTGTAGAAGGCCTTTCAATGCCTCCCAATGTAGCTTTAACCCCTGAGGTAGACTATAATTGTGACGGTACTGGAACCATTACTGCATCACCAAGTATAACAGGATACGATTATAGATATGAATTGGACGGCGTACCTAATTCGCCAGATCCTGCTAGCAATGTATTTAACAATGTTGCTCCTGGAACCTATACGGTTACTACGTATTACATGTCACAAACTCCACCTACGCCAAGTCTACTTCTTTCTGAGGGTTTTGGTATAGGGAACGGAACCATCCCTAGTCTTGATACTAGAGGGTATGCTTACGAGGACCAAACGACCAGTACTGCTGGCGGAGGTGATACAAATAGTAATATTAACGATTTTCAATATAGCGTCACGAATGAAATAGTCGCACCATTTGGAGCCTGGATTAGTCCAAACGACCATACAAATCCTGCTGACCCTAATGGAAGGTTTTTGGTAATTAATGTGGGCACGCCAAGCCCAGGACAAATTATTTATACAAAACCTATTAATGATATCATTCCTAACAGGCCACTACGTATATCACTACATATTTTTAATCTCGTAGTTTCTACGAGTACTATTTTAGATCCAGATTTGACCATTGAAATAGTAGATGGTGGGGGCACCGTGATTCAATCCATAAGGACAGGTGATATCGCAAAAAATACCGGACCGGATGACTGGGTTTTATTTACAAATGATTTTGACCCTGGAGCGAATACAACGCTTGATTTTGTTATTAGAACTGAGAAAATTGGAAATAACGGGAATGATCTTGCTTTAGATGATATTCAAATATTTCAGGTTCCTGAGGTATGTGAATTATTTGTTGAGACTCCGGTAACTGTTTCGCCAGGGCAAACTTTTGGTGGACAAGCACAAAATGCTACAAACGTATCCTGTAACGGATTAACGGATGGAACGATAACATTCCAAGTTGAGAACTTTGATGCCGTTGCGGGATTTGAATATTCTGTAGATGGTGGTATTAATTGGATAGGTTCACTTACCTCCCCCGTAACTACTAACCCCCTTTTTGGAGCTGGAATGCAAACGATACTGCTCAGGAAAGCGAACGAAATCGCCTGTGCCACTTCCATTATCCGAGATATTACAGAACCTAGTGTTCTGGCTGTTACAGCTAGTATTACCAGTGCTCTTACATGTGCGGACGGCGCTACCATTAGAGCTACCGCAAGCGGAGGGTCACCAGGGTATGTGTATCAATTAGAAGATGCTGTTGGGAATGTAATAGGAAGCTTTGATTTTCTCAATAACGGAAACAATAGAATATTTTCTGGATTATCCGAAGGAGATTACACCATACGCGCCAGAGACCTTAATAACTGCGAAGCGGACACTGATTTGACGGTTGCCCCTTTAAACCTGGTTGAATTTACAACCACTCCAACAGTTTGTTATGACGGCACCAACAATGCTACCATTCAGGTAGATGTTACCAACGGAAATGGGGGCTACCAGTTTAGAATAAATGCAGGACCATGGCTAACACCTACGCCACTAGCTGCTACGGCATATGCCTTTCAAAACCTATCTAGTGGTTCGTATGATATTGAGGTACGTGATAGTTCGGGATGTATAGGAACAATTCAAACGGCAGAAATAGATGCTGCAATTACAGTAAGTGCCTCGGCACCGCCAATTTCTGCTTGCGATACTTTTACAACAGTTACTTTGGTGTCTAGTGGCGGGGATGGCTCTTTTCAGTATGCAATAGTGCCAGATGGAGAAACTCCTACAATGCCTGATTATGATGCTTCTACGGTAAGAATTATTTCTGTTCCAGGAGATTATGATATTTATCTGCGCGACCCTAGTAGTGGCCCAAGCGGTTGTGTTGCGTTTACTGAAATTACAATTGTTCAGTACCCACCTATCATCGTAACTAATACACTAACGGACGTTACTTGTTTTGGAGGTTCGGACGGCGCTATTTCAATACTTGTAAATTCTGGAGGGCAAGCGCCTTTTATGTATAGTATTGATAACGGGGTTAGCTATAGTAATGGAACAAATTTTCCAAACCTAAGTGCGGGCACATACCCTGTAATGGTTAGAGATGCCAATCTATGTGTATCAGCGGCAATAAATGTGGTTGTTGACCA
>JBLHNI010000027.1:0-17535 GCA_047650615.1 Maribacter sp. | reverse complement strand
TGCACAAGAATCAGCTACGTTTGTTTTGATACCCCGATGGCTCTGCCTCGGGGTAGTTCATTAACCAAATTATAGGGTCATTTGAGATCTGTAACCTAATAAGATAACCAACATAGCAAACAAGGTGACTATGATGACAGAAAAGAGTAGTAAAACCAAGTTCTTATGCAACGTTGAAAGTAAACTAAGGGCACTATTTCTAATAATTTCGTTAAAAAAATCTATGATTTTTTTTATTTAGAGTTCGTATCATAGTTTTTAGGATGTGTATTGATTTTGTTTGGGGTCAATACTAAAACAACTAAGAAGAAGAAAACCCTACTCTAAAGATCGTATACTTTTAAGATATGACATAAGGTAGTTATCATTAACTGCTCAAAATCGGTCATAAAAAAAGGGAAGCCAGCGCTTCCCTTTCTATTAGTTTTTAGTATACTTTCTATAAAGTCTCCGAATCTAAAAGGGCAAAGAATTTATCCAAGTTAGGAAGAATCACAATTTTTGTTCTTCTATTTTTTGCCATGTTCTCTTTGGAATCGTTTTCAGCCAAGGGCAAGTAGCTACTTCTTCCCGCAGCAATCAATTGCGTTGGGTTTACATCGTACTGCTTTTGTAGCTCCCGTACGATAGAGGTAGCACGCTTTACGCTCAGGTCCCAGTTATCGGTTACCATAGGTGTGTTTATAGTTCTAGCATCGGTATGGCCTTCTATCATAACCTCCATACTTGGTTCAGATTTAATAACCTCAGCTATTTTTTTTAGGATTTTATCCGCTTTGTTACTTACTTTATAGCTTGCAGTATTGAACAATAGTTCATCAGAAATATTAATCATTACTACTGTTTTATCTATACTTACATATACATCTTCGTTATTGTCAGCTATGGATTGTTGTAATTTGTAAGATACAGCCAAATTCATGGAATCTTGAAGTGTTGTTGCTAGCGCTAATTTATCTGAGTCAACATTTTTTAAGGTTTTACGCATATTAGCTTTTGTGTTGTTGCTCATTACGGCAACACCGCCAACGGAGCTAAACTGCGAGTCGTTAATCTCTTTTAAAGAGTTTATTTTGGCGTTATACTCTGTAACGCGAGCTTCTATTTTAGCGAACTTACCTTCCAGTTCTTCCTTTGCTACTTGCGTCTTGGTTAGCATACTCTTGGTCTGGGACAAATTATCCTCCAAGGCTACATATTTCTTTTTAGATACACATGAAGCTAAAAGGGCTAAGGAAAGTATTCCTGCTGCTACTGCTGTTTTTTTCATTTTACCGTTATTTAAGATTTATATGAATGTTCTCAAACCCATTTACGGAAAAAATCGACAAACGGATGTTTTTAAACTTGTGTGTTTCTGGAAATCTGTTTTACTTTAGACCGTGAATAATTGATTTCTAGCATCTTAACTATTAAATAGTTTGCCTAAAAAAAGAGGCCGATTGGCCTCTTTTTTAAATAGGTAGTTTGCCTTTATTCACATCCTCCAGTAAAACCTTTGGCGTTGAACTTGGTCTGTACGGCACCTTCTCTTGTACCCGTTTTTACTTGTATAGCTAGGTTATTCTCCCCACTACCATCCCGTTTTGGGCTGCAATATTCAAATAGATAAAAACTGTTGGCCCTTTCGGATACCTTATCCGAAATATCATTAAAGGTATCTTCTAATTCCTCCTTATTAGTAGCAAATACGGTGGCTGTTTTTCCAATATTGGACAATACTTGTGTGTCTATTTCACTACCTAAACCTATACTAAAGAAGGAAATATTTGCATTGGCTTCGTTTACTTTTTTTAACGCTGCTGTCTCTGTAAAACGAGATGCTTGATCCGTACCATCTGTAAAAATAACAACCGCGGCTGCCCCAATATTGTCTCTGGCCGTAGTCGATTTTATAAGATCTGAGGCGATATCTGTGACCTTGATTACTGCCCCGTATAAATCGGTGGAAGGGTCGGAACTGATATCAACTGTAATACCTTCTATAGAAGCAATAAGTTCTGCCCTAGACGAAGTAAGCTCGTTTAACAAGTGTAATTTGTCTTCACCATCAAACCAATAAATAGCCATTTGGTTCGATTCCTGAGCTATTTCTGGCATCACATTAGTTACAAAACTGGCGCTTGCTATTTTTAATTCTTCAAGGCTACTGTCCAAAACACTATTACTCAAATCTAAAACCAATAAGGTGCTATTGTTGAAAATTTGAGAATTGGGCGATATACGTGCAAAGGACTCAGAGGTAGATATGGTATTGAAACAATCATCGTTCCTTCCTTGTTCGTAAATCGTAAACTGATTTGCAGTTAACCCCGGAACGGGATTGCCATTGGTATCAGAAACTTTAAAGAAAATGGACACCTTTCCAGGAGCCGTTGTAAATTGGTCTTGTATGGATAGTAGCAATTCGCCTTCATCTAGACCTAAGCAGTCGTCAACAGGCTTTCCTTCTCCAAGACCTTCGCCTAGATTCAAGTTTAAATCAATATCATCATCCGCGTTTCCACAAGAAACAAAAAGGGAAATAAGCAAAAGGGTAGTAAAAGTTCTAAAGAACGATTTCATAATCATATGTTTTCTCTTCAACAAAACTAACGCACTTTCCGCTTATAAATTATCAGTAGTTTTTTTTATTGTGTTAAACAATGTTAAAGACCAGAAGCTGATTATGTTGTTTTCTACTTCGAAGTACAGTAATTTAGAGCCAAACAATTAAAAACAGTTGAAAAAAACAGTAGTATTACTTCCAATGCTTTTTTTGGTCACTTGGGTATCGTCGCAAAAGAAAAATAATCAATTTCGTTTAAACATAAAACGAGCTACCGGGCCAATAACTATAGATGGTGTAGGGGATGATTCAGCTTGGAATACTACTGATGTCGCTAAGGATTTTTTTATGGTACTACCAATGGATGATGGTCCTGCAGTAAATACTTCCGAAATACGAATGGCCTATGACGACACAAACATCTATTTATTAGCTATTTTTTATAACGAACAAAAAGGTAAGAACGTTGTAGAATCTCTCCGAAGAGATTTTGCTTTTGGAAAGAATGATAACTTTCTATTGTTCATGGATCCATTTAATAACCAAACTACAGGTTTTTCTTTTGGTAGCAATGCTGCAGGTGCTCAATGGGATGGCACCATGTTCGCTGGCGGAAAAATAGATCTTAATTGGGATACCAAATGGATTTCTGAAGTTAAACAAAATGATGAAAAATGGGTTTTTGAGATGGCACTGCCGTTCAAATCGATTCGATATGAAGCTGGGGTAACAGAATGGGGTATTAATTTTAGTCGGCTTGATTTAAAATCGAGTGAAAAATCTAGCTGGACTCCAATCCCTAGGCAGTTTCCTACCGCATCATTGGCGTACACCGGCACTTTGGTTTGGGATAAACCGCCACCACCTCCAGGAATCAACTATTCTATTATTCCCTATGTATTAGGTAATGTATCCCAAGACCTAGAAAATAATGTGAATTCTGAATATGAGGTAAAAGTGGGAGGTGATGTAAAATTCAGCCTTACTTCATCTTTAAATCTTGATTTGACGATAAATCCTGATTTTTCACAAGTGGAGGTTGATAGGCAAGTAACAAATTTAGATCGCTTTGAATTATTTTTTCCTGAGCGAAGACAGTTCTTTTTAGAGAACAGTGATTTATTTGCAAATTTTGGGTATGATAATATTCGTCCCTTTTTCTCTCGTAGGATAGGTCTTGGTGTGCCCATAGAGGCAGGGGCGCGTATAAGTGGTAATTTGAACGAAAATTGGCGTGTAGGCCTATTAAATATGCAAACGTCTAGTATAGATGCAACAGGGCTCCCTAGCCAAAATTTCGGGGTTCTTTCGCTGCAACGAAAGGTATTTAAACGCTCTAATATTGGTCTGATGTTCGTCAATAAACAATCAATTAATTATCCAACCGAAAATGATTCGGTACAAGCACTCTATCCTAAATTTAATAGAAATTTGGGTATAGAATATAATTTAGCATCGTCCAACAATCTTTGGAACGGGAAAGCCTTTTTTTTAAAGTCCTTTGGCCCAGGCCAGAACGGTAACGGCGTTACACAGGCTGCTAATGTAGATTATAACAGTAGAAAATGGAATTGGGGCTTTCAACAGGAATGGGTAGCTGAGGATTACACGGCAGAAGTGGGTTTTGTTCCACGTAAGGGGTATGTAAGTTTTGCTTCCTCCGCAGGTCATATTTTTTTTCCAAAAAAAAGTAAACTGGTAAGCCACGGACCTGTATTGAATTTTAAGTATTTTTTTAATGAATCCTTCAAACAAACCGACCGCACTAATTTTTTAGTATATAACTTCAACTTTATAAACCGGAGTAATTTATTCTTCTTTATTTCAGATGATTACGTTGAATTACTTTCACCTTTTGACCCCACAAGATTAGGTAAAGAAGAGCTGGCGACGGGTACGAAGCATAGCTGGAATGCTTTTGGTTGGGAATTTAATTCCAGACCACAGAGCCTTTTAACCTACAATTTTGCGGGTAGGCTGGGTGGGTATTACTTGGACGGGAACCGTACAAGCTTATCCACGGAGTTAGGGTATCGATTTCAGCCCTACGTGAGTATAAGCGCAAATGTGAATTATAATCATATTACTTTACCGGAACCTTGGAACAAATCACAGTTTTGGCTTGTGGGATCTGAAGTGGATATTACATTCACCAATAAAGTATTTTTTTCCAATCTTTTCCAATATAATGAGCAAACAGGTAACCTTAATGTGAATTCTAGATTCCAATGGCGCTACAGTCCTGCTTCAGATTTATTCTTGGTGTATACCAATAACTATTTTATTGAACCTTATGAAAGTCGAAACTGGGGCCTTACGTTGAAATTCACGTACTGGTTAAATAAGTAAGGATGTTAAGTATAAAGTGGAATTAAAAAAATACCCATCAAAATTTGATACCTAGTCGACTATGACGCACGAGTTTAAAAAAATAATAGAAGGATTCAGAGCCAATAGACAAAAAGGACATAAGTCTGTTTTGGCTACGGTTGTGGCGCTGGACGGGTCCTCTTACAGGAGGCCAGGGGTACGCATGCTTATTTGTGAGAACAAAACCTTGATAGGAGCAGTAAGCGGTGGTTGTGTTGAGAAGGAAGTAGTATTCCAAGCAGCTAGTGTGTTTCAAAGTGGTGCGGCCAAAATGATGACGTATGATGGGCGGTTTCGCTTGGGCTGTGAAGGTCTTCTCTTTATTTTATTAGAGCCTTTTGATGTAAAAGAAAGTATGTTGCAAACCTTGCACTCTGCGTTTGAAGATAGAATTGATTTTACGATACATTCTCAATACAAAAAGGAGTATGGCGTATTTGAAGGTTTGGGTTCTTATATCAGTATTAACGATTTAAACCTTCCAATACAGGCTGATTTTATTGTTAGTTCCAAAATGAAACTTTTTAAGCAAAAAATGAAGCCGGCATATAAATTAGTGATTATTGGGGGTGAACATGATGCTGTAAAATTATCCTATTTGGCAGTTGGTCTTGGATGGGAGGTAATTGTTGCAACTGTACCAGAAGAAGATAAAGTTCAAAGCGATTTCCAAGGAATACATGAACTATGGAATGTTACTTCTGAAGCCTTGCCTATACATCAGATTGACACCCAGACAGCGGTAGTACTTATGACCCATAGTTATGTAAAGGATTTAAAATATTTAAAGGTTCTAAAAGATCTAAAGCCGATGTATTTTGGATTGTTAGGCCCTACCAAACGACGGGAGAAGTTATTTGGGGAGTACATGGAGCTATACCCCGAAGATGATTTCGAGTTTTTTGATATGATTCATGGTCCGGCCGGCCTCAATATAGGTGCTGAAGCTCCTGAGGAAATTGCAGTTGCTATTCTTTCTGAAATACTGGCTGTTATTCGAAATCAGCAACCCATGATGCTGCGGGACAAAAAACAGGGAATCCATAATTGAATAGAATGGGAAACATAGCTGTTTTAATCATGGCTGCTGGGGAGTCTTCTCGTATGAAAGGCATTAAGCAGTTATTACCTTGGAAAGAAAGTACCTTGTTGGTCCATACCCTAAAAACGCTCTTACGTGTTCAGAAAGAACATTTGTTTATGGTCTTGGGTGCAAATTCAGAATTCATCAAGACGGAGTCACAGCTGGTTTCTAAGCCAGTAACACTCCTTAAAAATGAACGTTGGCAAAACGGACTTGGGAGCAGTATATCCTGCGGAATTGATTATGTGCTAAAACAGCAGCATCAATTCGATGGCATATTAATTTGCTTGGCAGACCAGCCTTTACTAACTAGTGCATATTATACAGAAATGTTAGAACTATTTAAAATGGGTAGCGTATCCATTGTAGCAACTAAATATCCAAATAAACCAGGTGTTCCTGCGATTTTCAGCATAGAGCTAGCAAGAGAATTAATATATTTGAAGGAAGATTACGGAGCACGGCACCTCATGTCCAAATACAAAGATGAAATGATAGTTTTGGATGCCGGCGCACAGATTGTAGATATCGATACTCCGGAAACATATACCGCACTATTCCAAAAGCATAACAAGAACTAAAATGAATAAAAACATCTTTTACCAACATAGTCTTCTTGGCGCAATAATTCTCATTTTAGTTGTACCATCAGTAGTGGCACAAGAGATGAGTTTTGAGGATTATAATCCTACGTCAACATTAGTAGTGCCAAGCAAGGATATTAAAAGTGCTAAGTTTAGATTCATAGATATACACAGCCATCAAAGGGATATGTCCGTTGAAAAACTAACAACCCTAATTAAAGACATGGAGTCTTTGAACGAAGGCATCATGGTAAATCTTAGTGGTGGCTCAGGGGCTAGTTTAAAAGAAAAGATAGAGCATATAGAAAAAAGCTTTCCTAATCGTTTTGTGGTTTTTGCTAACGTAGATTTTGAAGGTGTAGGCACGGATGATTGGGGTGTTAAAACGGCAGCGCAATTGCATCAAGATTTCAAAAATGGAGCAAGGGGACTTAAAATATTTAAAAGTCTTGGACTACGCTATAAAGACATAAACGGAAATAGGGTAGCCATAGATGACGAGCGTTTAGATTTGTTATGGGCAAAATGTGGTGAACTAGGTATTCCTGTTCTTATTCATGCAGCCGACCCTAAGTCTTTTTGGGATGATATGGATAGTAGTAATGAAAGATGGCTAGAGTTAAAGACACGACCAAGGAGAAAAAGGTCTGCTACTGATCCTGCACCCTGGGAGCAAATCATAAAGGAACAGCATAATGTGTTTAAAAAGCATCCAAAAACTAATTTTATAAATGCGCATATGGGTTGGTACGCCAATAATTTAAGAAAGTTAGGAGCGCTTATGGACCAAATGCCTAATATGTATGTAGGGATTGCTGCCGTAGTAGCCGAATTAGGACGGCAACCTCAAAATGCAAGAGCGTTTTTTGACAAGTACCAAGACCGAATCCTTTTTGGTAAGGATAGCTGGAAGCCAGAAGAATTTCCGACCTATTTTAGGGTGTTAGAGAGTAATGACGAGTACTTTCCCTACTACAAAAAGTACCATGCTTTTTGGTCCATGTATGGCTTAAACCTACCCGATGAGATACTAAAAAAAGTATATTATAAGAACGCGCTACAATTAGTGCCTGGGCTTGATGCTTCGCTTTTCGAATAACTGGGTTATTCACTTTTTTTGTTGATTGGCCTAGTATCTATAAATTTTTCCACATCCTGAAAAATACCATACGAGATTTCCGGTTTTATAACAGACTGGGTCTTTTTTCTTTTGGTCAATGCTTCTATTTCTTGATTTAGGAATTGCGTAAGATAAATGTAGCAATATAACGTATTATATTTAAGCATGTTGTATGTAAATATTGAAAAACATTTTAGGCTTTATGTGATTTTTGTATCCACAGTAACACCTATTAAGAAAATCAAAGCATCTAATGGCCAGTGAGACAGAATTCACCAAATTAATACAAGAGCATCAAGGCTTGCTTATAAAGGTTGCTTCCGTATACACGAATACGACACTGGATAGAGAAGATCTGTTTCAGGAAATTGTGTATCAGTTGTGGAAGTGTTTTGATTCCTTTAGAGGAGAATCAAAAATTACGACTTGGATGTACCGTGTAGGTATGAACACTGCAATTAGCTATCTAAAACATACCAAAAGAAACCCTTCAATAGCTCCTTTATCGGAAATTTCTATAATACGAGCGGATAAAGAGGATAACCTGTATGAAGAACGTTTGGCACTGCTATATACCTACATTCAAAATTTGAATACGTTAGAAAAGGGACTCATGCTTCTGGTATTGGAAGGTAAAAGTTATGTCGAAATAGCAGAGATAACAGGATTATCAACTTCCAACGTAGGGACTAGAATCTCACGTATTAAAAAGAAATTAAAAGATAATATTATAAAAACATAGGATTATGGAACTGGATGAACTACAACTAGCTTGGACCCAAATGGGCAAGGAACTAGAGACACAAAAAAAGCTTACAAATAGTATAATAATGGAGATGACTCGTACCAAGTATAAGAGCAAGTTTAAAAAAATTAGTACTTACGAAAAGGCCGGAACGGTTGTATGTTTTGGCATAGCACTGCTTATTTTAGTTAATTTCAACAAATTGGATACTTGGTATCTTCAGGCATGTGCTACACTTTGTTTAGGTTTTCTAATTATAATGCCCATTTTGGTGCTTTCCGCTTTAAAACAAATTCAAGATTTTGATATTTTTAAGGGAACATACACGGAAAATTTAATGAGGTATACAAAGTCAAAAACTCGATTGTTGCGCCTACAACAGATTAGTATTGCGCTATCTTTTCTAATGATGTTTTTAATTATTCCAACAACTGCTAAAATTTTTGATGATAAAAATGTGTTCTTAATGCCTTTAAAATCAGTGCAATGTATAGATTTTTTGATAGTTATTGTAGCGGCGTTGTTTTTCTCAAGATGGGGCTATAGCAGTTATCAGAAAATCACGGATTCTGCGGCTTTACTTTTGGAGGATTTAAAATAGGACTTTTCTATTCTGTCAATTTTTTCTGAATATAGTTCAAAATCAGCATCCAGTTCATTTTTAATAGGAGGGAGGCTGTGGGAACATTATCGTCAGCAATAGCGGAAATAATGGCTTCATGCTGGTTATCCGACTTATTATAGAATGAATCGTTTGACATAAATGCGCGCTCATAAAAGAAAACTCTTGTTTTTAAATCATGAAGTAATTGAAGCGCTAACTCGTTCTCAAAACCTTGGGTGAGTAATCTATGGAACTCCATATCTGCCTGTATTCTAGCAATAGCGTTTGCCGCATTTTCAAATACTTCTTGTTGTTTTTTTAAATTGATGATATCTGTCTCGTTGAACTCCCTATTTTCAATAGCCATGACTTCCAAGCTGGCCACGAGGTCGTATAAATCTTCCGCCTCCTTTACATCCAATTCTGCAATAATAAAACCTCGGTTGGGCACCGCTTTTATAATATGTGCTTGCTGTAGTTGCGCTAAGGCTTCCCGTATAGGCGTAACGCTCAGGTTCAAGGCTCTGGACACCGCCGCTAGGTTTATGGTTTTTCCAAGGTCTAACGAACCTTTAGTCATTTCTTTTAGGAGATAGTCTCGCACTTGGTCCCGTAAATTTATTTTTTTAGCCATGAGGTAAAGATAGTAAATCGTATACGATTTTTTAAAGATTAGGTGTCATACCTATTAATAGCCAGAGAAAATATTCAAGAACCACTATTAAACGAATGACATGCTGTAGATGTAATTGATTTCTAGATCTCATTCTGGTAGGTGTTTCCTGATGTTGGTTTTTTGATTATTGATGAATAGAATGTTGATGTGTAGGCTAGTGAATGTGTTGCCTGATTTTGGACTGTTGTACTCTTTTGCTATTCCTATACGTGGAAAAAAAGGAAGGTCTTCTGGAATCGGTGGGCGAGTGCCTGTTAAAAGTTCTCATAACGTTCTTTATTAAATGATTTATCTTAATTATTAATTTTAGTTTGAAAGACGAGGTAGTACTATATTTGGTAAATCACAATGTATAAAAAGGTGCTCTAATACGTAATACGTACCGAGGGAATATTTAAAACATAGAATAAATGGCTCAAAATTAAATAGCTGTATATAATTTTTCATGCTTATATAGTAGAGTACAACAGCTATTTATATTGAAAGATGAAGACTTACTACATTATTTTTAAGCTCATTACTCAATACATCAGGATAAAGCTAATGAAAGGGTTGCTCAACTTAAATCGGTTTATTGGGTATAACAAAACTTAAAAATTCGATACCTACACCAATACCAACTGATTATACCTCAAAATCCAAATACATAATGTATCTTTGTTACCGTTAAAAAGGGATGCAGAATATTCTCGCAATGACCTTAAAGATTACCAAATAGTATAGACTTAACTATTTATTTGTCATTATCTACAAGTCACTAGTTTACTTCGATTTCTCTTATAACAAAGGATATTTAAAAATTTAAAATTACGAATGGCAAAATCGCAACAAACATTTAACAAAACAGAAAAAGAAAAAAAGCGTTTAAAGAAGCGCGAAGAAAAGAGGAAGAAAATGCTAGCCAGAAAGGCGGATACAAAAGAAAACGGAACTTCCGGGATTCCCATGGCCTATGTAGATTTCAATGGAAACCTAGTGGATACCCCACCGGACCCGTCTATGAAAGTAGAGATAGAAGCAGAGGACATTGTGTTGGGTATTCCTAAGAAAGAAGAAGGCGATGTAGAGGAGTTTGATCCAGTAAGAAGTGGCAAAGTATCTTTCTTTGATTCTTCGAAAGGATTTGGTTTTATTATCGATTCAGAAAATAATGAAAAATATTTCGTTCACGTAAGTGGGCTTATTGACGAGATTTTTGAAAACGACAAAGTTTCTTACGAGTTGGAAAGAGGCATGAAGGGTATGAATGCCGTTCGTGTTAAGAAAATTGCTTAGCTGTTATTAGTTAACACCACATAGTATTATGGCCAAACGAAATACCCTACTTATCGTATTGGCCTTTTTTGCGATTTATATTATATGGGGAGCCACCTATTTATTGAATAAAATTGCGGTTAGCGAGTTGCCAGCTTTTATGCTGGCAGGGACTCGCTTTGTTGTTGCTGGTTTATTGATATTCTTAATTTCGAAACTGTCCGGCCGGTCCTTAAAGATTTCTAAAAAGCAGTTTATAAACACTGTTATTGCCGGTTTTCTGTTCCTAACATTCGGAAACGGAGTAGTGGTCTGGGCACTCAAGTATGTAGACAGCGGGTTTGCAGCATTAGAAATCTCCGCACAGCCTTTAGTGGTACTACTGCTAATGCTTATTCTTCAAGGCAAGAAAATTCAACCCATGTCATTGGTTGGTGTAGGTTTGGGAGTTATAGGAATTTACTTGCTGGTTAGTCAACAACAGATCATCAACCAAGAAGGTGCAGTGCTGGGCATGGTGCTTATTTTTGCTTGTATGCTAAGTTGGGCCTATGGAAGTTTGTTCGTAGGTAAGGCAGATTTACCAGCCAATTACTTTGTAAATACGGGTTACCAAATGGTAACAGGTGGGATACTACTTTTTATAATGAGTATTATTTTAGGAGAACAGTGGATTTCTCCTTTAGAGTGGAGCACACCAGTGCAATGGTCCATGTTTCTGTTAGTCATTTTTGGCAGTATAGTAGCCTTTACCTCCTTTAATTATTTATTGCGCGTCGTTTCGCCAGAGAAAGTAGCAACCTCATCCTATGTAAATCCTATAATTGCAATGCTATTGGGCTGGTATTTTCTGGAAGAACAGGTTACAACACAGTCGGCCATAGCAGCTATCGTATTACTTACAGGAGTTTATTTTATCAACACGAAAAAGAAACTGACTTTGTTCTCTAGATTTACTTCATCGAGAACTAAATCAAAACTTCCGTAATAGGCAACACAGCTCCTTTGGACATATCTTCTAGAGTAATTGTGCCCACACGAATGCGAACCAATCTTACAGTTGGAAAACCCACGGCCGCTGTCATTTTACGAATCTGTCTGAACTTGCCTTCCCTCAGAGTGATATTTATCCAAGATGTGGGTCTATGGGCACCTATGCGTAGTTTTTGGTTTGGAAGGGGTAAGAACGCAGGTGTATCAACTTTTTTTACCAAACATGGCTTTGTGCTATAGGTACTGCCAAATACGCCTATGGAAACACCTTGCTGTAATTGTAGAACTCCTTCTTTCGTTATAGTACCGTCCAGTTGAGCGATATATTCCTTTTCTATTCCGCTGCCGTTAATTCTATTACTAAGCTCACCATCTGTAGTCAATAACAGCAACCCTTCTGATTTTTCATCCAAGCGACCTATAGGCATAGTACCACTTGGGAAGTCATAGAACTCCGATAAGAAACGCTTTGTTCGCAGTTGGCGCACTTCCCCGGACGTAAATTGACTCAATACTCCAAAGGGTTTATAGATTTTATAGTGGGAATGCTTCTTTTTCATCGCTTGGTTTGTAAAGATAGTGAAGCTTTTTAGTCATGCATTTTACATGAAAGAAAGATAAGGGTGATTTTTAGAGCACTTAAAGTATTTTGATTAGTCGCCAATTAAGATTAATCAGTGTTAGATTTATTATCACGGTAAAGTAAATAAACGCATCGCAAGCAATAAACGTAATCTAGTTTCGTTTGTAACACTAAATCAAAAACTATGACCTTGTTTAAATCAGTTTTCATCTTATTTCTGTTATGCCCTTTTATGCATTTTGCACAAGTGGAGGTAAAATGGAATACAGAAGTGCCAACCGATATTTTGTGGCAGGAGGTTACAGCTTTGGGAAACCTTATTGTAAGCTCAAGAGAGGGTTTGATTGGACTGGATGCGGCAACCGGTGAGATTGTTTGGAGCAAGCGAGCTCATGGAAACCTAGATAGGGCGGCTTTTGAAGAACTTCCTAATAGTCCATTTTTTACGGTTATTAGCGAAAACACCCTGCACCTTATAGATCAGTTTAGCGGGCAAGAAGTTTTTAATTCTGCGAATGCAGGATTTAAAGAGATTGGGAGCTACTTTTTGTTGTATCACTCAAATACAATTCTTGTCTCAGGTACCGGCTTGAGCGAAGAACCATTATTGGTCTCCGCGAACATGTCCGATGGCAGCCTATCTTGGTCTTTAGAAGAAAAGTTCGGAAGTATAATTACTGTAAATGAACTTGAAAATCAAGAGTTACTTATTGTAACCCTATTCAATAACTACAAATTGAATAATGACACGGGCACTATTATTTGGAAAAACATGAATTCCGAGGAAAATGCCCAATTAGACAATCTTACTGGATTAGGTGCTTTAATAAAGAAAGCCGCAGAAAACATGGCTCAAGAAATGGACTTCCAACTTCGTTATTATGAACCAGAAGCAAGTGAAGTGTTTTATTTGGGAACGCAAAGGGAGGGGCAAACAGGAGTGACTACAACGACCGGAACACCAAAAATAAAATATACAAGCCAGTATAATGCCTATAATACTGATGATGGCAGTTTAATTTGGAACACCCCATTAGAAGTTAAAGGTGCCTTGAGCCATATTAGTTTTTTAAACAATGGACTGCTAGTATTACCCGACGATGGTAACCGCACGAAAATAAACTTATTTGATTACCAAACGAAAGAAGGTCTTTGGGGTAAGAAAGGTCATGGTCTTAAAATCAAAGGAGGAATATATGATTACTTGGATTCCGGTAATGGTATTCTGTTGGTTTCAAGAACGGATAATAATGATTTTTTGAATTTCCTAGACTCTAGTGTAGGAGCTATAACATTTGAGAAGCCAGTAAAGGTAGACGGGACCGTAGTAGGTATCGTGCCACTTGCTAATTCAATCTTGTATATTACTACAACATCAATGAACATTTTAGACCAACATACCGGTACATTAAAGTGGAAAAATAGTATCCAAACTCGTCCAAGCCTTACTGCTGAACATGAAGGTAAAATATTCGCCTATGACTATAATTCTGGTTCGTTAAAAGTTCTAGATATGGCCACTGAGGAACTTAGTGAGCTATCGAATGAAAACTTGGAATTCGACGGCAGAGAAATGCCAAAACAGCTAGAAATCATGGAAGATGGTATTTTTCTATATTCCGATCAGAATGTTGCTAAATACAATTTTGATGGATCTCTAAGTTTTCAGAAATACTATGCAGCTCCAAAAGAAGCAGGTTGGAAACGTGCTTTGTTGTATGCAGCTTCGGTTAGGGCGGCGTATATCGGAGCAGTGTCTTACTATGTGTCAGGCAGTATAGCTTCAGCAGAAAGAGGTTTACGCCAAAAAGACATGGTTACAGGCGAAATTGCATCTCAAATTGGCACTGCTTATGGTGAACTAGGTAATGCGGCTTCTAGCTATGCTATGGAAGGTTTTAGGCGTGCAAACGCTAGAGTTAAAGCCACAACTGAAGGAAGAGATTTTATGTTTATCATGTCAAAAAAAGAAAAAAATGTTGTCTTATTAAAAGTAAGTAAACTTACAGGTGAAGTTGAAGGTGAAATAGACCTTGGAAAGGACCGTGAACCTATTTACGCCGTTGACGACATTACTGGCCAAGTATATTATCAAACATCAAAAACAGGACTTACCTCTTATTTTGTGAATTAGTACTGGTTTAATAGATAATGGAGTTAGCAAACATGGTGACAATCAAACTAAAAAATATGAGAAGTATATTTTTTTACATGTTGCTGTCAGTTGTATTCGTTTTTCAAAACCTTAATGCACAGGAAGATTTTAGTATTCCGCCCGCGGTTAAAACAATTGATTACGCTAATAGGGAGCTTACTTTTTCTGAGGTAAGGATAAATGGCCAGCAGACTACGTATTTAGCGGTAGAAAAAGGAGAAACGGTAAAAATCAAGACTAGGATAACATCCAAACGTGTCGGGGATTATTGCCCAGGCTGTATAGTACAAGTGTATTGGGGTATTAGAGACTATACCTCGGTTTGTGCGAAAAGTTTTGGTGGCTATCGATTCACCAAAAAAAAATCCAAACATACCTTTAATGCACCCATGAAAGAAGGTATTTATTATATTACTATGGGGGGGTCATTGGAGTATTCCTGTAAAAACAATAACCAAAGACCTAAATGCGAGGCTGAATATGCTTTTGCTGTTCTAAAAGTTGGTACTCCTGACCCAGAGAAAAAAATTACACTTAAAAAACTAAAAACAGAGGATAGCACATCCTTGAAAACTACGTTAGTCAAATCGGGCCACTTTGGCAAATTAAACAAAATAGAATGGTTTTTTGAAGGAGAGAAACTCTCTTATGATGACCAAGAGGAAATACCTGTTAGCGAGTTTGGGACCTACAGGGCACGATGGTCTAATTGTTTAACTAGTGTTGAAGAATCGATTGATTATATTTCAAATGACCAAGAAATACCCGATAACCCGCCTGTTGTGCAAGATTTTAGTGATGAAAAAATAGAAAGTAAACCTGCTGTGACTCAGGACTCGCTGTCTGTTGATCTTGTAAAAGATACTTTAGCTAGTGATAGCACGGACATAGCCGTGTTAATAGAGAAGAACGATAAGTTTGTGTTGAAAAACCTCATCTTTGACTTGGACAAAGCGGCAATTAGACCAGAAGCTAAAACTGTATTGAATCAGCTCGCGCAAATTATGAAGAATCAACCCACTATAGAAATTCTCTTGGAAGGTCACACCGCTATTGGAAACGCTAGACAAAATAGAATTTTATCAGAGAGAAGGGTGGCGTCCACCAAAAAATACCTTGTTATGAAAGGTGTTGCCAAAAGCAATATCCAAACGAAAGGATGGGGCCAGCGAAAACCTTTGATTGTTACCAAAGATATAGAGAAAGGGAGAATAAACAGAAGGGTTGAAATACAAATTTTAGCAAGATAATACTGATTTTTACTTTTAATTATTAATAAAGAGTCTGTCCAAAACCATTTGGACAGACTCTTTATTATTTAGTGATTTTTGATGCTATGTACAAACCAGTAGGTTAGTTAATCCGTCTTATCTGAAAGAACATCAGCCAGTTCCAAAGCTTCGTCCATATCATTAGCAACTGGCACAGAGTCCTTTAGGGTAGTAAATTTCTTCACACGTTCCATTTCGTCTTCATCCCCAGAAAAATAAGGAAATACGTCCATAATAGGAGATTCTGAGATGGCAGGTATGGTATATTCTCCAAGGGTATCTTTCATTACACCATTCGTATTATCGTAGGCTTCCTTTACATCATTGGCCTGTACCAATAAATATAAATTTGTTTTACGCTCCTTACCACTTTCCTCATCAAAGGCGATTAAGGACACCCTAGATTTAAACCACCTGTCAGCATTTTCGAATGGATGTATTTCTGCATAATTTGCTACCTTAATATTCGTGATTTTGATTTCATCACTATCGCTTAAATACGCCGACATCTCTTGGGTAATTCTACTTTCGGCTTCGGTATAGGAAATTGCATCTACTAAAAAAGGTTCTGTCTTTACCTTTGCCACACCTGACGCTTCATCAATTTTTCTATATTTCACCTTACATTCATACCACGTTGCACTCATAACTATCTATTTTTAAGATGCCAAATATAGGCGTTTGCCACAGTTATGAATCTCAAAAATGAGAATAGATATCCACATTTTTAAGATGGTTTTTATACTTCTTTTAGCATGAGGAAGTTAGATTTTCGTGTGGGTTGATTTGTATGTATAAGGTTTAGCTTGTCAAAAAATTTATAGATTCTTCATCTTCCACTTTTATTGGTGTACGTAATATACGGATGGAATTCAAATTAGAATTAAGTGTTTAATTGCAATCCTTGGTCTCGCTCAATACCTCCTGCTAAATCCTATTGAATAAATAGGGGTTACAAAAGCCAAAGAAAGGAGGTAAGCGAAATCTTTGGGTTTATACTCACCTTAAAAAGAATTAATGGTCTATTTGTAATTCATCATAAACTGGGATTAAACGATTCTAGTAAAAATAACTTCCGAAATTTTCACTACTTTAAAGCTTTGGATGAAGGCTTTAGTTAACGTCCTATTCGCTTATTTCTAACCTATAATTCGTACGATGAAAACATACCCAAGTATATTCAATGATGTAATTGGCCCAGTTATGTGGGGACCTTCTAGCTCGCATTGTGCAGCTTCTTTGCGTATTGGTAGGATATGCCTCGATTTAATGGATGGTGATATCCAAGAAGTAGATATTGAGTTCGACCCCAATGGTTCTTTGGCCACCACACATAAAGGTCAAGGGTCGGATATGGGTTTGTTTGGTGGTTTTATGGGATGGGAAGCAGACGAGGAACGCCTACCAAATTATTTACAGGCCATTGACGAAGCTGGTATTAAAATTAATAGAGGTCAGTAGTTAGTTGCATATAATTTGATTTTGATATACTTTTTCCTTGTCGACCATTTTGGTTATTAGATTATTAAAGATTGTTGCTTTACTTTG
>JBLHNI010000026.1:0-17828 GCA_047650615.1 Maribacter sp. | reverse complement strand
ATTCGCACTAAAAGAGGCTGAATTAACCCCCGCTGCTACTGCTAAATCCTTTCTTTTCTTTCCGTTGCTCTCTACACTATACACCCCACGGTTTGTGCTACCATTCTCTGTAGACTGATAATAAATCTTATCCTCATTCTGGTCATAGCCGTAATACTTGGTAACCTCCCAAGCACCTTTTGTTATCTGATTCATTAATTCTCCATCTGAATTGTACAGGTAAATATGGTTCCAACCATCTTTTTCACTAGTCCAGATAAAACTATCGTCGTCCAAAAAGGTCAGGTTATCATGAATATCAACATAGGCCTTGTCGGTTTCTTCAAGCAGTACAGATACCTCACGGGTCTGAGCATCTACCAAATGAACCTTTAAATGGTTTTGGTGCCTATTCATGGTCTGCACACTTAATGACCCTTTGTGGTTCATCCATTTAATTCTAGGAATATAATAGGCGTCACCCAAATTTATCTTAGCTGTTTCACCACTTTGCACATCATAGGTATGCAAACTCACTATGGCATTGTCCTCTCCGGCCTTTGGATATTTAAATACATGCTGACTTGGATATTTCTCTGTTCCGTATACATCCATAGAATACTCTGAAACATTGGTTTCATCAAACCTTAAAAAAGCGAGAGTACTGCCGTCTGCATTCCACTCAAAGGCCCGTACAAAAGAGAATTCTTCTTCATAGACCCAATCTGTAACGCCATTAATAATCTTGTTTTTTACGCCATCTTCCGTTACTTGTTTGGTCGTGCCACTTTCCAAATTCATCAAAAACAAATTATTATCCTTCACATAAGCCACTTTCTTATTGTCTGGAGAAAAAGTAGGCTCTTGTATTTTGGCGTCATTTATTTTTATTAGTTTTTTAAAAGCAATATTATATACATAAAAAACACCCAAGGTAGATCTCCTAAAAATAGACTCTACTTGGGTTGCCAACAATAACTTGGTTTCATCTTGACTAAAGCTATATGAGGAAAAGTCTTCGATACCTCCTATATCGTCCGTAGAAATAACGGTAGATACTTTTTTCAAGGTACTATAGTCATAAGTATCAACGGATACTATTCCGCGATATGGGTCTTTATTTAAAACGGTATATTGCTTCCCATTGTTCTTGGACCGAAGCACATCCATTCCTTGTGTTTGGAATTCATCTGTATAAATATCAGTTACGGAAATTTGCTTATGCTGCGCGATTAATAAAGGATTAAAACAAAGTAGGACGAGCAAAAAAAAGTATGTAATTCGCATAAAGTGATAAAATTTATTCTAAATATCAAGTTTACCACTATTTCTGTGAAAAACCTTGAAATAGCGCAAAAAAGACAGCCAATTCACTAGACTAAAAGTGGTGTTTTTATTCAAATCAATATGATTATCTTTACTTTTTATTTCCCAAAACGAAACTGTAAAATCATAGTTGAGCGCCTAGTGCACTTGTCAATAACCGCAGAAACTAAAACACATGACAACCCCTATCAGTGGTTTTTCAAAACTCTCAAAAATAAAGAAAATAGATTGGTTAACTGAGCATTACACCAAAGACCCAGAAGCCTCCAAAAAGCTCATTTCAGCCTATTGGAATCAAGATAGTGATTTACAACAGTTGCATGACGAATTTATAGAAAATACCATTACCAATTTATACATGCCTTTGGGTATTGCCCCTAACTTTCTAATAAACGACCAACTATACGCCATCCCCATGGCTATAGAAGAAAGCTCGGTAGTTGCCGCCGCAAGCAAAGCAGCTAAATTTTGGATGGACAGAGGCGGCTTTACCGCTACGGTATTGGGAACCGAAAAGGTGGGGCAAGTACATTTTATATTTACCGGCGATTTTCAGAAACTCAATTCGTTTTTTAAGTCGATAAAAGAAAAATTACATACAGAAAGCAAACACCTTACAGAGAGTATGATGAAACGTGGCGGTGGTATTTCTACTATTGAACTTAGAGATAAAACCGACGACCTAAACAACTATTACCAACTACACTGCACCTTTGAAACAAAAGATGCCATGGGAGCCAACTTCATCAATAGCTGTCTAGAACAATTTGCTATTACACTTAAGAGAGAAGCCTTGGGCTACGATGCCTTTACAGCGGAAGAAAAGCAAATAGAAGTAGTTATGAGTATATTATCTAACTATGTTCCCAATTGCGTTGTAAAGGCATCTGTGAGTTGCCCTGTAGCGGAGTTAAGGCTTTCTTCTGATATTTCTTCACAACTATTTGCCGAGAAAATGATACGGGCGGTTGCCATTGCAAAGGCAGAACCTTACCGAGCCGTAACTCATAATAAAGGTATTATGAACGGTATTGATGCCGTGGTACTTGCCACAGGCAACGATTTCAGGGCTATTGAGGCTGGCGTGCATGCGTACGCCGCAAGAAACGGCAGTTATAGCAGCCTTACACATGCAGAAATTAAAGATGGAATTTTCAAATTTTGGATAGAATTGCCGTTAGCCTTAGGAACTGTTGGTGGATTGACAAAGCTACATCCATTGGTGAAACTTAATCTGGAATTATTACAAAATCCTTCGTCAAAAGAATTAATGCAGATTATTGCAGTAGCTGGTTTGGCACAAAATTTTGCGGCGGTAAGTTCCTTAGTAACTACAGGCATACAAAAAGGCCACATGAAAATGCATTTAATAAATATACTGAATCAACTTGGCGCCAACACTACCGAAAAGAACCAGTTGACAGTACACTTTAAAACAAACACAGTAACTCATAGCAGTGTCGCAGATGCGCTAGAGCAATTGAGAAACCCATCATGACAGAATCTTTTTACAGTAATGGAAAACTATTACTTTCAGGAGAATACGCCATCTTAGATGGTGCCGAAGGATGGGCTATTCCCACAACGTTTGGGCAATCCCTAAAACTGACCAAAAATACCTCAAGGATACTTTCTTGGGAAAGTCTAAATGCAGACGGTTGTATTTGGTTTGAAGGAAGCTACGACTTAGAAGATTTCACAAAAATATCTGCCTCGGATGAGGATATCTCCAAAACCCTAATCAATCTACTGAAACAAACTAGAATCTTACAGCCAAAATTCTTAGTGGATACCGATGGATGTGCTATAGAAACCGAATTGACGTTTCCTAGAAATTGGGGGCTAGGCACTTCTTCTACGTTAATAAACAATATGGCGCAATTGGCCAAAGTAAACCCCTACAGCCTTTTAAAAGAAAGCTTTGGTGGCAGTGGTTACGACATCGCGTGTGCACAAAACGATCATCCGATAGTATTTAAAATTAAAAACAACCAACCCATTATTCGCGAGGTAAAGCCAATACTTCCTTTTTCTAATGGGTTATACTTCGTTTATTTGAACCAAAAAAAGAATAGTAGGGAAGCTATATCTGCATACCGAGAGCAACCAATCGACAAAGAAGCACTAGTCAAAACCATTACAGAAATCACAAGAGAACTTTTACAAGCTACTACTTTAAACGGATTCGAATCGGTATTGAACCTACACGAAAAAACACTTTCATATGCTCTGAATGTCCCCACGATAAAAGAAGAATTATTCCCCGATTATACTGGAAGTGTAAAAAGCTTAGGAGGTTGGGGTGGTGATTTTGTGCTGGTTACAGAAAGAGAAAACACAATAAATTATTTTAAGACGAAAGGCTACACGACCATCCTTTCCTATGCCGATATGGTATTACAGAAATAGCCAGGCGGAAGCATTATAATTAACTTAAAAGAACCGTTTAAAACACCCGTGATAAAAGCAACAGAAGTAAGGGGGATAAGAAATGTTTACCAAATCTATTTTACCCGAAAAAGTTCAGCCACCGCTTCTAGTATAAATAAATAGTTGATACAATGGGATATAAAAGACACCTTTTTATTAGGAGCGAGTTTAGCATAAAATACAGAGGACCTAATGGCCTAAATAAAAAGAGCCTCCGATATCGGAGGCTCTTTTTATTAAATTTTATTGTAGCGGGTTAATAAAAGGTAGCTCTTTTATCTTCTATTTCAGCACCTTCTTTTAATGCGTTGTACACCGCAGTATTTACCCTGTTAGCTGCATTACTTTTTAAGGCATTCGCATATGTACTATAGTTATCCAACTTTGGAGCCTCTGTTCTTTTTGTTACCTCTATTATAAACACTCCTGTATTACCTTGCAACAATCCGGAAGTTTCACCCTGCGCCATACCATAGGCCGCTCCCACAACAATAGGTTCACTGCCAGCACCAGGAATGGTAGGTGACTTCACTGTTAACGCGGAAGCCGTTGAAACTGACACATTGTTATCCTTGGCAAAGACGTCCATTGCTTTTCCTTTACTAGCTAAAATGATTTGAGCTGCCTTGCGTTCTTTTCTTAAAATAGGCAATACGGCCATTGAAGCATCTTCTGGAGTCATTGGACCTTCTTTGTATTTTCCGGTCACTTGAGCAACAGCGTAGCCGTTATTGATATTAAACCGTTTGATGTCACCAACATTGGTATCCCCATTAAACGCCCACTGCACTAAAGTACGTTGCAATCCTAGACCTGGTAAATTCTCATCCAATTCCTTTATACTGTTCACCGGCCTTACCAAATACTCATTTGTTTTAGCAATACTTGAAAACTCATCTTCATCGGCAATCGTTTCCATTTCAAATTTCGTAGCGTTCGTGAACAAGGCATTAATGGTTTCCTCTGAAGCAATAATTTCCCTAGAAAGCGTCGCTAACTGAACGATATCTTCCTTGTCGTCTACCTTAATAATATGAAAACCAAAATCCGTTTCTACCAAACCTACCTTTCCAATAGCATTAGAAAAAATAAAATCATTGAACTCGATAGCTAATTTTCCCTTTTGAAAATAGCCTAAATCCCCACCTTGTGGAGCTGAAGGCCCATCAGAGTTATCTCTTGCATACGCCGTAAATTCAGCTACATTATTCTTTACATCCTTAAACAGCTCTTTTGCTTTAGCTTCTGCTTCTTCCTTGGTTCTTTTGATATCTGGATTAGCACGTGTAGCTCCTTCATACGTTATTAAAATATGACTAGATTTTACAGAACCGTTAGGTTTTCTATCCATCATCTTTGTTACCTTGTAAGAAACACCGTCTCTATAAGGTCCATATAACTCCCCTACCTGCAAACTCATTAGCGTATCTGCAGCAGTTGCTGGCAATTCCTTTTTTGCCTTGTATATCGTATCAAACTGAACATCTGAATATCGGCTTAAGAACGCAGACATGTTCGTCGCATTCCTAAACCCTTTAATAGTATCATTACTATCTGTCTTTGTATTATATTCAACCGTATCATCCAATAATTTTGCAATTGACGCCTTGATTGCTTGATCATCTCCTACCGACGGTTTTTCATCAAAATAGACGAATTGGATGTCCCTTGACTTTTCTTGGGTGTAATCGTTCTGATGCTCTTTAACATATGCCACAATCTCCTGCTTACTTACTGAGATGGTACTGTCTGCAATACTGCTGTAAGGAACGCGAACATATTTAATATCCATTTTTTCGGAGGCTAATTTATAATCCAACTCTCCTTCTTTTAATGTAGCACCAACACCTGCTTTAACCAAATTAAAATAAGTTTGCTCCTTGGCCATTTGAACGATTTGTTCTTCGGTCTGCAACCATGCATCGTATTGCGGAGGATTATTTACTTTCCAATCCATAACCGTTTGCCTAAACAAATTTGGATCAAACATGCCGTTTTCATCTTGAAACTGAGGATTCTGTCCGTACCCAGCGGTTTCAAGAAAATCTACTATTTGGTCTTGCTCTATGCCTATTCCCAAATCGTTGAACTGTGCTCCAAGAATACTATTCCTAACCTCTTGGTCCCAAACCTGATTCATCACTTGTAAAGAAGATGCTGTTGGTCCTACCCTTCTAGAAGCGACCTCTACTTTTTGTCTAAAATCGTCTATGGATAGTTCATTGCCATTAATTACTGCAACAGAAGAGCCTATTTTGCCACCACTTCCAAAATCACTGCTAGTAAATACACCTGAAATCACAAATGCAAACAAGGCTAGACCTATAATCAAGATCAAAACCGTAGTACGTTTTCTTATATTTTCTAAAACTGCCATTCTATGGTATACTAAAAATTAGGTGGCGAAATTACCATTTTTAATTGAAATAATAAAAACTAAAAAAACTGGAAATGATAGCTATAAAACTAATTAGTCCAAGTCCAGCAATTCCAACGCAACTAAATCTATCTTAGTATTGGAGACTTCTATAATCGTAAACTTAAAATTATCAATATTAATTTCAGCTTCCTTTTCAGGAATCTCCCCTAACTGATGTACTAACATTCCACCTAAAGTCTCGTACTCATCAGACGAATTGAGATTGAGTTTATAGTTTTCGTTGATATAATCTACCTCTAAGCGCGCAGAAAACAAGAAATGAGTTTCATCTATCTGTTCTTCCCTTAAATCGGTGCTATCGTGTTCATCCTCAATCTCGCCAAAAAGCTCCTCTACAATATCCTCAACCGTCATAAGACCAGATGTACCTCCATATTCATCCAACACAACGGCAATACTTTTCCTTTTCTTTATCAGCACATTTAAAATATCCTGAATAAGCATAGTCTCGGGTACAAACTCTACAGGAAGCAGAATACTTTTGATGGTTTTAGGTTTTTTGAATAACTCATAGGAATGCACATACCCTATAACATTGTCTACAGTATCCTTAAAGACAAGAATTTTGGAAAATCCAGTCTCGGTAAATAGTTTAGCTAAATTCTTAGGTGTTTCATGGATTTCTACCGCCATGATTTCGGTTCTTGGAACCATTACCTCACGGGCTTTTACTGCTGCAAATTCTAACGCATTCTGAAAAATCTGTATTTCTGAATCTACCTCATCTTCTTCTTCAACAGTTTCCATTTGTTCCGTTATATAGTCTCCTAGCTCAATTTTGCTAAAGGCGAGCTGAACATCATCCCCTGGGGTTCTGAAAACATATTTTAGAATAAAATCCGAAACGCCAATAATAAAATCGGATATTACCGAAAAAAAAATATAGAAAACATAAGCTGGTATCGCCAGAAGCCTAAGCATGCTGTTGGCATAAATTTGAAACAAGACCTTTGGAAGAAACTCCGCGGTAATAAGAATTACCACGGTTGAAATAACCGTCTGGGTCAATAAGGTAAAATCCGTCAACAGCACCCTTAAGAATTGGTTTTCCGGGGCTAGCCCAGAAAACCAATTCATGAGTAACTCGCCCATAAACAAGCCATAAATTACTAATGCAATATTGTTACCAATGAGCATGGTAGCAATAAATTTTGATGGTTTTTTGGTAAGCCTCGTAAGTACCTTAGCAAGAAAACCTTCCTGCTTTTTTTCAATTTCTATATGAATCTTATTCGCCGAAATAAAAGCGATTTCCATCCCCGAAAAAAAGGCAGAAAAAACAAGGGATAGTATTATAATAAGCAGGTCTGGCTCCACTATTGATTGTCCTTATCCTTTTGGCGTTGTTCAAACTTTTTTCTATAATTTCTTCTAAAGAAGAACATGCCAGCGGATATGATTGCAAAAAAGATAAAAATATACGCCATGGATCTATCCGGATTCCAATCCGTAAAAATTCTATACAACGAGAAAACAGCTACTATTGCATACAAATACTCTGTGTACCTTAAAATTCTAATCATCTTTTTCCTCTTTAATAAGCATTAATCCAAACGTCTTATGAGCATTCATAATACTTAAGTCTTTCTTTATATCCATTCCTTTGCCGTCCATTACGGTACCATCTTCAGGATTGGTAAATTTAAACTTTTCTTGGGTAAAAGCCCATTCATTTGTGCGATCATAGTATAATTGCGGCGCTTCCAACATTTTACCATCATCCGACTTAATGCTTACGTTACCTCTCAAATCTACAACGCCAGTGGCAGAGTAGAAAATTCCATGGTCTGCCTCTATGGTAGTACGTTCGCCTTTTTCGTTAAAAATTTCTAATAACAGACCTTCAGGAAATGTTTGATGTGGAAAATTCAAATTTTCAAAATCCTTTCTCACAGGACCTGAAAGAACCGCCATCACACTTGATGAACCTGCATCCTCCGAAGTTATTTTTTCTTTTATTTCCGTATAGGTAAGAACAAAATTTTTGGCAATTCCCTGTGGAACTATACGTTTTTCAGCTTCATCACCAACACGTTTATACCCATCTTGGCAAGCAAAAAGCATTGCCATGGATACTACCATGGCAATGCTTTTGAAAATATCTGGGCTATATGTTGTCATCTTACAATGTAGGAACCTTTATGCTTCCTCCTACCCAGCAAGAAAATGTAACTGTCTTTCCTGCCATTCCAGAGCTAAAGATCATTTCCTTAGTCGGCGCTTTTGCACTATAACTAGCAACCGCTTGGTTTGCAGAAGACCTTATAGAAGGATCTACTCTCCCTGCTTTTGCAGCCATGTCCTCAGCTTTCCAGTACATAGCACGCTTATCAAAAGAAGTCGTTCCGCACCCATTGGCACTAGAGGCATAGAGGTTCGCAATTAGTAAATAAGCTCTCCCATTTGAAGGGTTGGCGTCAATTGCTTTTTGCGCATAGCTCCTAGCTGCAGACTTACTGCCTTTTCTTTTGTTAATCGTAGCAACCTTCATAGCAATTTTAGATTTCTTCACCCCGTCTGTTTCCAAACTTATTGCTTTATCGAAATCTACCATAGCACCTTTGCTATCTCCACTCTTTATTTTAAGCGTACCTAAGTACACAAAAATATCTGCAGATGGATCTAAATTTTTTTGTGCTTCAACTAGCTTCACAAAAAGGTCGTCGTCAGTGCACTCCTTACTAAACATTCTAGAAACTGCTCCCTTTACCCACTTAACATCACCTTTTCTAGCCTCAAAATTTTTCTCATATAAAGGAATTAGGTTGCCACAGTCTGCTAAGGCTCCTAACTTGGAATCTATACTTCCACCGATTTTACCATAATTTTCAGAATATGAGGTATACGATTTTAATGCACGTTTTTCTTTAGATGTTAATGTACCACTCTCCTCTTTTGGCAAAAGCTTACCAATCTTTACGGTAATTGCATCATTCTCATCTTCAATCTTAGTGGTAACTTCATCATACACATCAAAGACTTCCTGTAATTCTTTTTTACCTCCGTTATGCAAATCTACCAAACTAGAGAAATAAAGGTATAGTGCTTTTGGGTTGGTAAAGTTCTTCTTGTCTTTACTAAACGCATCGTTTAGCATACCGTACATTTTCTCGTCATCGATCATTTTCTCATCGCTCATCAACATAGACCTGTCAATATCGGTCTCGGCTACACTTGTTTTTGATGCATAGTACTGCAATCTACTATCGTAGATACCAAGTAGCATTTGAACATGAGCATCTTTTTCTGCTGTCGGACCATTTTTTATTTTATCTTTTAAAATACGCTCACCGTAAAAATAGGTTGCGTAGTTTAATTTAGGGCAGGTTTCGTATACCATTTTCCAAGGCTTATAAGCTGCTTCATAATTTTTGACTTTAGCATGCTCTGAAAAAATGGAGAGATTAGTCATACATTCAGGATTTTGCGCTTGAGCATTACTTACCCCCATCATTCCTAGGAACATTATTGCCGCGAAGTAAATTTTGATTTTCATTTTGCTAAATTTAAAGTGGTTAATGTACTAAATATTTTCTAGTTAATTTTTCTCTTCTGAAACCAGCGATCATTAAGAGAGAGTCCTATATTTATCTTAAAATAACTCTCCTCTACTAGATTGGCTCTTGTTGTTCCTCTTTGTCCTAATTCAAAACCTAAATTAAGATTGGATAAACTTCGTCCCAGTGGTAGTCCAACTCCAAAAGTTATGCCAAAGTTATTTATATCTACATCACTCACTACCATTCCAGTCTTATCCAAACGTAACCCAGCCCTATAGGTCATGCGGTTTAGGTAGCTTGAAAAAGATCCGCTATCCGGAGTAATAAATCCCCCAAAGGCAAACGAACTAGCATCTTTATACACAATATTTTGCACACCTAAAAAAGGATTTTCAAAAGCACTCAAGGCTTGAAAACTATACTCACCTCCAATAAACCATTTCCTGTTTTGCCCAAACCCTAAACCTAACGTTGTTGTGGTAGGAATCTTAAACTCCGTATTTTTTAAGTTTTGAGCTTCTAAATCTACATTTATTTCTTCTATAGAACCTCCGGTGGCTACTGAAAATGACCCTATTCTTCTTTCGTTCTTTGATACAAGATTACGCTGAGTATTTACCCGGACCGAAGTATGTAAGGTATATTTATCGTTGATGGCCGGGGTATAATTTACCGCATAGTTAAAGTCAAATCCGTTTATATTTGATTTTTTTCTGTCAAAAGCACCAAACTGAACATCTTCTATCTGCTGCAAGCGCTCGCTCTCCAGTATGCCAAAATTATAATTTATGGTTGCCCCGATACTAACGTTCTTTATAATTTCATAACCAACCGAATAATATACTCTGTTTAATCCGCCCTCACCGTTAAAAACATTGATAAGCGGCTGGCCATTGTCTGATTGCTCATCTCTAAAATTATAACCCACGGCGGTATATGGCATAATACCAAATCCCATTCCTAGCTTATTTCCTAGACTAAAACCTAGGGATAGGTAATCAAGATTGGTAACCGCACTGCGCTCTTCTGACGCAACATCCCTAAAACGAAATTGTTTATTTGAAATTCCTGCGGTGTACACAACCAATCCTTTATTTTCCCAAACATCCAACCCCAATTGCGCATAAGCAGCGGGATTTCTTAGGTTCAGGTGAATACTGTCCGCATAGATAGCTATTCCTCCCATCATTTGGTTTTCCACGGTACCCGTAGTTCTTAAATCACCAATACCGAAAAAAGAATAAGGAGAAACAGTTCCTTCTTGGGCAAATATACCCGTGGTGGCGATGCACACAATTGTAACTACAATTTTTCTGATCATCTAATGCTTATTGTATTCTAGCAAATAATTAAGCCCCTTAAGGAGGAATTTTGTATCCGCAAAGATGGTATTTTTTAGTCGTTTAGACAAAAAATGACTATCACCCCCTGTTAAAATAACTGTTAAATGTTTAAAACGTTGGGTGTATTGCGAAATTACCCCTTCTATTTCATGGAGCACACCATATATCACACCACTGTGCATACAGTCATTCGTGGAGTTTCCAATAAAATCAATAGGCTCCTCCTTTTTCAGTAATGGAAGCTTTTCTGTTTGACCATGCATCGCCTTATACCTCATATTGATACCAGGGGAAATAGCCCCACCCAAATATTCATTAAAATCATTTATAATATCATAGGTAATACAAGTACCTGCATCGATAACTAAGGTATTCCCACCTTGATTATGGTAAAAAGCAGCAGTAGCCAAGGCAATTCTATCTATTCCTAGTGTGTTTGACGTTGCGTAACTGTTTTTAAAAGGGACTTTAGATTTTGAAGTTAGCACATGTACCTTACAAAAGAGGGACAATACCTCGAAAGCCTTTTCATCGGATTTACGTACCGATGCTATGATTGCGCAACGTATTTCTGGATATGCTTCAAAAACCGACTTTACCTTTTCCAAAAAAAACGATGGGTCAAAATACTCATCGAATAATAACCCCTTCTTTTCAAACACCGCAAATTTGATATATGTATTCCCAATATCTACCACTAAATTCATATCACAAAGATATAAAACTGATTATGCTTTTAATTTTGGAATGAGCCATAAATATACCATAGCACAAAAAAATGTTAAAAAGAACCCCCAGCGAGGAACCTCAGAAGTTGTTATCCTATTCAGAGCTAACTTATCTGACGGGTTAAAAACCCTACTATTTTCCAAAATTGCGTTCGCCCCTATTACCGATTTCCATTGGATGGTGTCCATAACAAAATAATCCATAACAAGGCTGGTATCACCTTGCACTGCGAGAGACTGCCACCCTTTTTGGACAGGGTAGGTTGTACCGTGCCACGTATCCTCAAGAACCAAATCTTTAATCAATGGCAAGGAATAATCATCGGATTGCTGCACCATTGGTTTTTCTAGCGCTGTACGCAGTGTAAATGAATATGGTGTATACTGAAATGCAAAAGAATCACCAGTTTCAAATACTCCAGCTGCTTCTTGCGACCTTGAGGCAACTTCAATTATTTTTGACCAAACCTCTCGGTAAGTGGCATTTTTACCGTCTAAAAGCAACTGATACGTATTGCTCAACACCGTTGTACTTAACCTCCCTTTCCCTAACACTAAAACATACGTATAGTTTTCTAAGACTATTCCATTGGTCTTCTTATCCTCAAAGGCATAGGGATACTTCTCCAGTTGGACTTTAGTACGGTTAAAAGCCGAAATCTTATCCTTCCCATCCCTTTCAAATCCAAAATCAACCATTCCGTTAGCGGTCTTGAACAACGCTTCATTAGGCTGCACAAAAACACCTGTACCGTAGTTCTTAATTAATTTAAAAATACCTTGCTTTGTGCTTTTTGATAAGCTCAAAAAAGTATCCGCATCTAAAATCAACAGGTCAAACTTTTTTAAATCCCTTTCTGAAAAATCGTAAAAGGGGCTTCTCGGCATATTAAAATACTCGAATTTGAACCTCCCTTTGGTAATCTGACTGCGCACCACTAATTCATGACCTTCTTCCGATAAAAAATTTTTTAAATATTTGGTTTCAAAAGATGGAAATCGGTTGCTGATAAAAATCCGAAGTACTTGTTGCTTTAATACCTCAAAAGGAAGCGGACTACTCTTTATAATTTTACCCGTACTATCCTTTTCGGTAAGCTGATAAACGTACTTGCCAGATGTTTTTGGATAGCTATCAAACTTGAATCGAAAATTTTTATCATTATTAAAAATCATGGAATCCAAACCTTCCCCACTGGAGGATTGCAGCACGAGTAGGTTTCCTAAAACAGGCTGATGGTACACCCCATTAATAGAAAGTAAATCTCCCATCCGATGCTGTTTTGGGTAGTTCAATTTTACAATACCTTTGGGCATATCGCCTTTGATGTAACTCGTTGGAATTCCCTCCAACTGCCAAAAATCAAAATCACGCAGTCCTTGACCCAATATTGTGACTTGACCAATAGAATCCAGCGAACTAGAAAAATCTACTCCTGTGTTATACTTGATTACTTTAACGTTGTTTTTCTGTTTTTTAATGCTATCAAATTGCTCAGCAATATACCCTTGGGTAAGCAGTACAGCACTGCCCGAGACTTCGGTGGCTCGTGTAGGTCTTAAAAAAAGAAATAACAGCGCGATAACAGCCAAGACACCTGCAGTACTGTTGCCGAAAAAATCTTTAGTAAAGCTTCCTTTCCATGCTGTCCAAATAAAAAGCAGTAGTAATAAAAAAGCAATGCAAAAAGCAGACCACAGCCATTGCTCGTTTATAAAATGGAGTTGATTATTCATTAGTTTCCAAGGCTTCTAAAAATAGTTGATTTAATTTTCCTTGGTACCTGTCGTTGCCACTAGGAACGCGCTTTGGTTCGGGTAATGCCCTTAGGAGTCCGGCATGGACAGTGTTTACTTTGTCTATGTTGATTTGCTTGGATTCGGAGAGCCATTTTAAGGCTTGTAACGTATTCAAATGGGCGCTAGGCTCAGCAATAGCTAAAACAGCCAATTCATCTCCTGCGGCTTGTAAGATGACCCTGTCGTTTTCAGAAAATCCATCTTTGCCAGACAAGACCAGCTCCAATAATTCTAAAGCTTCCATCATCTTGGGGTACACTTCCTCACGCTCCAGTTCTTCTGTTTTGCTAAAACCTTTTACCTCCTTAAGCTCCCCTGTCAATCGCTTATCCTCTTTTATTGGTGGTGGATCAAAACCGATGCGATGTACATAAATACGTGCACTATTCTTAATTTCCTGAATCAACTTCAAAGCTTCGTATTGGTAGGGAAGAGATTTTTCAGGCTTATAGAGACGAAGATACAGCTCCGCATCCCACATTTCTGACATCGCGTTCTTTAACATGCTGCGTAATGATTTAGCGAATAAGGTAGATGCTTCTGGGTCTTCGTGATTATGGATGTAGGCTTCCAAAGGGTCTTCTTCTGCACCCTCTTCCGCTTCATTATCGTGATCATGACCGTCATCTTCCTCCACCACCAAATTATGTTCGTTATCACCATCGTGTTTGTGGGAGTAGTCGTCCAACATATCTTCCGGAATTGTGGCTTCTCCAATTTCTTTTGGTGCGGAAGGCGCTTCATTTTCATCGCCCATAAATTGGCCGTACTTGAGCCGTAAAGCTTTCTGATCAAAACCCAGTTCGTTACTCCTAAAATCAAATTCCTTCTTTTTCAGGGTAGATTTTTCAGCAATTAATTTCTCGGTGTCGATAATCAGTTGGCGTTGGCTCCTGAAATAATCAGGCATTAAATCTGCTCCCATAGTGCCCTCTACCGCAAAGGCATCCGTTACCGTATCTTTTATGACTGAAAAATACGTTTCGGTTCTCGTAATATTAGGCTTTGGCTCTCTGTTGTCTTTTACCTCAACATAAAAATAAAGTTCGTCTCCTGGCTCCATTTTTAAGGTTTGTAAATCAATTTTCTTTCTTAGCTCGGAAGATTTAAATCCTTTCTGAAACGGCGTGTCAAACGCTAACCGTTCTTCTCGAAACTTGACCGCTTCTCCGGCTCCCTTGCTTACCGTTGCTATTATTGAAACATCTGCAATACCAAAATCGTCAGTTATATTGGTGGTAAATTCCAATTCTTGTGGACTAGCAAGCTCAAAGGTCGAAAACTGCGGTAAATCGTTCATACTTACCACAGGAGATTCATCGGCATATACTTCCAAAGCATATAATTTGGATAAATATGCGTTCTCTAAGGAATCGAGAAACTTAAGGGTATAAAAACTTGAACTTTTCGCTATCATCCCTTTTACATAGGAATCATTCTTTAACTCCATAGATAACGCATCCGAACCAAACTGCAACCAAGCTTCCTTTATCTTTTTATCAAATCCTACGGTCCAATTCACATACGAACCTCCCAGCACCTTTAGATTCAACTCCGAAGTTGTAAAAGCAGCTTTCCCTGTATAAACAGGATAGCTAACCGTAATACTTTGGCTATTAACCGCAGGCGGAACCACTTTCGTTACAAGCGTATCCAAAGGAGTAAAAGTAATCGCATCTTCTTTAGGCGCGCCTGATGGATTTGTTCCGGAAAAATCCAGAAATCCGGAATTCTGCAAAAAAACACCAAGTCCAACACAGACCGCCGCAATTATAAAATTCCTCCATAAATTATGTTTTAGGCGGATTTGATTCTTATTATCCTGTAATATAGCAGCCATTTTGGATTGTTGGATTTTAGCCAATAAACTCAACTTATTTTGCGGCTCCAACAAAAGAGAGGTGCTGTGCTCCATTGCCTTGACAGTGCTGTCCAGGTGAATACAAACATCGCCCTGACCATACTGCCAAAGTTTTCCCCACAAGACGGGAAGCAGAGCTATCACCAAAAAACTTCCTGTCGAAATCCAAAAATTAGACCAAGTAAAATAGACTAGCCCCGAAACACCAAGGGCAATCAGCATGATTTCTGAAATCCGAAGCAAGCGCCATTTTACAAGCGTTTTTTGAATGATGCTTTTAGCGGCTGTCATTGCCTCCTCAATTTAGCCGTTACACGTTCCGCCACCAAAACAAAAAGTGCAAGGACCCAAAACCATAGATTCAAAGAACTCCTCTTTTGGGTTTTATTACTTGCGTCCATATCAACACCCACTGGTATAAATTCTTCTTCAGATATTGTTCTTTTATCCAAGCTTGTAACCGCTTCTTTAAGTTGTGGCCTAAAACCTACTATTTGTAACAAACGTTCTGTTAGCCTTCCGTTTAGGACATTTTCAATACTTAGTCGCTCCGTAAGGTCAAACCTATTATTTTGTGATGTTTCTGCAATCAAGTCATTGGCTAGGCTATCTGGCAAAAAACGAATTAACCTAGCTTCGAAATCTGGAGTGGGACTGGTTTTAAGCCAAACGATTACATCAAATTCATCTTCACCAACATCCTCAACTTCGGTGACCAACAATGGCTGTTGCGTGTACTTGGTCAAAGCCTCAAAAGCAGCGGAAAAAAAATCTTTATCCTTCAAAAAATCGATATCGTAATACAAACCTACCTGCACCGTATCGGAAGGCCACAAAGGTAATTTATGCGCTACGCCCTTATATACCAAAGAAATACTGTCGCCAAATTCATAGATGATTTGGTCTTTTGGAATAAATTCGTTTTGCATATCAGTATATGTATCATCTCCTTTTACAGCATGTAACAACACGCCTTCGTTTGCAGCCGATGCTCCAACAAGACTATCGGTTGTCACAATCTCATCCATCACTATCCAATGCACTTTATTTGAAATCGTAGGCCGAATTCCTTTCATACTGCTCAACATCGCTTTTGAAAAAACTACGATACTGTCGGAATTCAACTGCTGTAACTCCTGGGCCATTTGCCAATTGTCGGTTTTACTATCCGGGAGGTTCTCAAGGTCCAGTTCAGGAAAACCTTTGGCTAACAGTCGTAAAGTAGCGTCCGGAGCATCTTCTAAAAAAACGTTCATTTGACCTTCTTTGAGCAATGACGGCTCTATGACATAAGTCAAGGTGACATTTTTATTTTGAGAGTTTATCGTCGGTTCCGCTAGTAAAAAAACCAACAGTGTTAGTAGCAGCATACGCAAGAATAATAGCAACAACTCATTTAATTTCAACTGTCTGGTTTGCTTAGTTTCTTGTTCCTTTAAATAGCGAATACTCCCTACCTTTATGGTCTTCAAATCCCCCTTGTTCCATAAGTGGATAATAAAAGGGAGTGCTACTGCAAATAGACCCCATAGATATGTTGGTTGAAAAAAAGTCATATCACTTGAGGCGGATTCTTTTCTTTAAAAATAATTGCAAAGCCTCGTCCATAGGCGCATCACTCCTAAACAGTTCAAATCCTATTCCGTTAGACAAGAAGGTGTTTTTTACGGTTTCTAGATGTTTATTCATCGCCTCTGTATAGCTGCTTTTCGCCTGTTTTGCATCGACCTTTACCCGTTTTCCCGTTTCCAGATCCTCAAATACCATAGCGCCTGTATAGTCAAATTCCAATTCGTTTTTCCCCATAATTTGTAACACGGCCACCTCGTTTCTAGCTGTTTTCAAGGTTGTAATCCACTGGGTTAACTCAGTATTATCTTCATGCATATCGGTAATCACGAATAGCAGTTCCTTATGACTACGTTGATGTATTTTAGCGATATCGTTTTGGTTATTTGGCCAGCTCCCGGTCGTTTTTATTTCAATCAACTCGTGCAATAGGCGATTGTAATGTTGTTTATGGGATGTAGGATGTAAACTTTGCAAGCGAGAATCATTAAGCGAGAACAAACCAACGGCATCCCCTTGTTGATGCGCCAAATGCCCTAAAGAGGCCACCAAGACCCGAACATAATCCATCTTTGATAATCCATCTTCTTCATGCATCATGGACGCACTGGCATCCACAATAAACTTTATGACGACATGGGTATCTATATCGGATTCCTTTATGTAGTACCTGCCGGAACGCGCCAACATTTTCCAATCTAACAATCGCATATCATCCCCAGGATGATATGCCCTATACTGACTAAATTCTAAACCCGGACCTACCCTTCTGCTTCCATGGGCACCTGCCAAAAACCCATCCACGATTACACGAGCGATAAGGGCCAAGCCCGAAACGCTATTGATAATCTT
>JBLHNI010000025.1:0-17839 GCA_047650615.1 Maribacter sp. | reverse complement strand
AAAGGCATCCACAGAACCAATTCCCAAGCGGCTATACTTTACTTCTAAGGTCCAAACGTCATCTTTAATAGCATCTAGGCCTGATAAAGTACCCTTGAAATACTATTTTAGATTTACTCATTTACTACCTTGCATAGCGCCGAACCTTAATCGAACAACATGACAAAAATAATCCAACTTTCCGAAATCAAATCCCTGCTAAAAGATATTGATGTCGTGGCTGCCATGGCAGCGGGTTTTAAACAATACAGTAATGGAAATACCGTAGTACCCCCGGTTGGAGAACTCCTTTTTTATGACCCTCCTGGTGATGTACACATCAAATACGGCTACATTAAAAACACTGATTTTTATGTCATTAAGATTGCTTCTGGATTCTATGGCAATTCCCAATGGGGCATTCCCTCTAGTCAAGGGATGATGTTACTCTTTAACCAAAAAACAGGGGAATCGGTAGCCGTTTTACTTGATGAGGGGCATCTGACGGATATTAGAACCGCTGCTGCGGGTGCTGTTGCTGCAAAATTCTTTGCGCCAAAATCGGTAACCGGTATCGGTATTCTTGGAACAGGCATCCAAGCGAAATTACAACTCCAGTATTTGAAGGAGGTTACTACTTGTAAGAACGTTTGGGTCTGGGGAAGAAACCCGAGCCATGTACAGGAATTCAAAGCGGTTTTTGATGGGGAGTATAACATACAGATTGCGAAAACCCCTGTGGCGCTGGCGCAACAGGTGAACCTTATCGTTACCACTACCCCTACCGAAAAACCCCTACTAAAATTAGAAGACATTGTACCTGGCACCCATATTACAGCCGTAGGCTCCGATACATCGGACAAACAAGAGCTAGATAGCGCTATTCTAAGCAAAGCAGACCTTGTAATCGCAGATAGTATTCCGCAAAGCAAAAGTCGCGGGGAAATCTATCGTGCGGTCCTTAACGGTGCAATTACGGAACAAAAAGTTTCGGAACTGGGAACCGCAATTCAAAATGTAGCACTACAACGTACCAATGAACAGCAGATTTCCGTCGTAGACCTTACCGGTGTTGCCGTACAGGACATCATGATTACCACTGCGGTCTATGAAAAATATAGAACTAAAATCGAAGGATGATACAGTATGTGAGCAATAAGGGCGGCGGTAGCCCTGTAGATTTTGAGACGGCTATTCTTGATGGTTTCGCATGTGATGGTGGCTTATATGTGCCCACCCATTTGCCTGCCATTACATACGCGCAATTGAGCCAGTGGAAAAACCTACCCTATGTGGACCTCGCCTTTGAGGTTTTATCCCTTTTCATTGATAGGGTGTGTATGTCTGAAGAAGAACTTAGAGAACTCCTACAAACGGCGTATGCACCTTTTGAAAAAGAAACGATTATACCAATACATCAATTAGAATCCCGTAAAAATCTGTATATCATGGAACTATTCCATGGCCCAACTATTTCTTTTAAGGACGTCGGTCTTGCTTTTTTAGTGAATTTAGTCGATTTTTTCTTAAAACGACGGAAGGAATATCGAACACTAGTCGTCGCAACTACCGGCGATACGGGTCCGGCAACTGCGTACTTTACGGCCGGAAAGTCAAATTTATCCGCTTGGGTACTCTACCCCAAAGGGATGATAACAGAAGCGCAAGAAAGACAGATGACCACCTTACCCCATTCTAATATTCATCCTGTTGGGGTTTCTAACTGTCCCGAGGGCGGTGATGACCTAGATTTGGTAATTGCGAAACTGTATGCCAATAAACCCTTTAAGGATAAAGTGCAGCTCTCTAGCGTAAACTCTATCAACTGGGGTCGCATCCTAATGCAAACGGTTCATTATTTCTACGGATACCTAAAAACGGTCGATACTATTGGGGAGCAAGTAGATATGGCTGTTCCGTCTGGTGGGTTTGGTAATCTGTGTGCTGGTGGTTTTGCACGTAAAATGGGACTGCCTGTGCATACCTTCGTTATTGCGAATAATACGAATGCCAGTTTACACCGTATTTTTTCGAAGGGTATTTTTTCCAAGAAGGGTATTTTTGAGACCCCCTCCTCTGCCATCGATATATTGATTCCGTATAATTTCTGGCGCTATTTATACTTCTGTATAGCTGGGGATGCGAGCAAAATAAAGGAATGGTCAGCTGCCTTTTTATCCGAGGGAGCTGTTCGTTTTGATGCAACAACCTATCAAGAATACACGAAAGGGTTTTTGTCCGCCAGTATATCCGATGCCGCCACCCTGCAGCTCATACAAGAAATCTACGCTAGTGATCACTATTTGTTAGATCCTCATGGTGCTGTTGCCTTGGCCGCTGCTGACGCGGTAAAAGAAGCACTCGGTGACCGGAAAATGATTTGCTTGGCAACCGCCCATCCTGCGAAATTTCCAGATGTCGTTACGCGTGCATTGCAAACAGACACCTTACCAGCACAAGGAAAGCATCACTCCATTGAAAAGGCAAAGAACAAGTGTGAAAAGGTGTATTTGTGCGATCATGACCACCTTGAAGAAGCCTTACTCGATATTATGAATGCAGATTGGGATATTGCCCATACAATCAACCATTAATATGCCAAACTACGCTGATTTAAACCCCGGTGATATTATGCAAATCATGCAGGTCTACGGAATACATTCGGTAGACTCCTACTCCATTTTAAGCGGTGGTTCAGAAAACACCAACTACGCAGTTACCGCTAGCGCGCAAAAATATGTGCTCACATTATGCGAGCAAAAATCAACACAGCAGGCTCGTGAACTGGTAGATTTACTAGATTATTTGGCTGCCCATAATTTTGAAACCTCCCAGGTAATCCACACGAGTACCAATGAACCGATTTCACATTGGCACCAGAAACCCGTAATCGTAAAGCGGTTTCTAGCCGGGAACATCATGCCCGTACTGCCTAATACTATCCTAACAGAAGTAGGAAGACAAATGGGAAAACTACATAGTCTAGACGCACCAAACTACCTGCCCAGTTCGTTATCCTATGGACGGGAATCGTTCCAACAAGTACAGGAATATATGCCAGATTCCGCTTTTGGAAAATGGCTAGAGGGCATACATACGTATATAGCAGCCTATTGCTTAGAAGATTTGCCAAAATCCCTAATCCATTCTGATATTTTTTATAGCAATGTCATCGTAAGCACTGATTTAAAAACTGCTCGTATCATGGATTTTGAGGAAGCTGCACAGTATTACCGCGTCTTTGACTTAGGCATGGCCATTATTGGACTCTGTGAAAATGAAAAAAAGATAGATTTACAAAAGGCAAATTTACTGTTAAGAGGCTATCAAAAAAAAATACAACTATCCGATATGGAGAAAGGCGCATTACAGGCGTTTACCGTCTATGCTGCGGCTTCCATGGCCTTTTGGCGCCATAAGAACTTCAATTATGTAAACCCAGATGCCAACATGTACGGTCATTATCTACATTTACAGGTATTGGCAGCGTATATATATCATGTGCCCAAGGATACCTTTTTAAAAATTTTAGAGATATAATACCCTGTACCGGTACTTACAGCGCGCTAATAGCCATCTTTGCCATTCGCACCCTCGTATCGGTTTTAGTAACCTCGGTCCACGCGAAGTATAACATATCATCCACTTTCTCTAGTTGCGGGAAGCCAGATTGCCGAGAGCCGTTCATCTCCACCGCGGTTACCTTTTCGGATACCACGCCTGTTTTTGAAATCTTCGCTACGTTCAAGCTGGCTACTTTTTCTTTGGTATCCATCCAACTCACAACAGCCGTATCTTTATCTACCCATACCACATCTACCCTACCGATAGTCGTTCCTTCCGAAATCATGATGGGCTTTAGAAAGTGTTCCCCTCCATCTTTGGAAAATGCTACCTGCACTCTGGCGGTGCCTTGTGCGCCCGTAAACCAAGCGGCGGCCAAATTATTTCCCATAGCAGCTACTTTAGGACCGTTTACAGGACATCCTTTTATTTTCCATCCATCGGCATAAATGGTTTTTGGGGCTGTCCACGCTCCATCGACCTGCCGTACAATACTGATGTCCCGAACTTCTTCTTTCGAGCGGTCGCGGTAGAGCACAACAGGACCATTATCGGTAATGGCTGCCGTAGTCTGGCAACAGTCACAGGTGCTTACATCTAATTCGTTTTCATTGCTCACCTCCCCATTTGCAGCTACTTCCGCTGCTCGTAGTGTCATAGCACCCCGCTCCCCTGCTTTGTTTTCTTCTGTATTCCTACCGTCTAGCCAGGTCACAAAAAAAGCCTCCTTATAAGGTAAAACCGTTACAAAACCATGTTCGGTTGGTGTACCGTCTGTATGCAGGGACATATTCGTCTCCCAGTTGGTGCTTTCCTTTGGTTTTATATTTATTTTTACGTCATAGGAATAGGTGCCTTTGGTGGACTTCCGCAACACGTGAGACCAATAATTTCCATTATTTTCAGCAATCATGGGATAATCGGCCCAATTAACAAACCAATCCACACCTTCCACAACCGCTTGGGGTTCTTGCCATGTGCCGTTCTCCAACTCAGAAAAGAAAAGTGTAGCCAAGGAATCCCCTTTGGTTTCTACCCATGACACTAGGGTTCCGTCAGCATTCGATACTAAATGAGGCAAAGAACTCGAGGCTCCAGTAGGAGATAGCACTTCTTCTACCAGGCTAACTAAAACTTCCGGTTCAAGACTCTTAGTCTCTTGTTTGCAATTTGTTAGAAATAAATAAAATGGTAGAATTAAATAAAGATGATACCGCATTAGTCTAGGTTTTTTAGTTTTTCAATTAGTTCTTGGGTGTTCCAATCCATGGCACCATCAAAGCGAAATACCTGCGCTCCTACTTCATTATAAATGAAGGTGACGGGGAGGGCATTTATTTGTTGCGCGGCATTGGTTCCGTTATAGGTAATAAATTTAAAGTCAAAACCACGTGCGGCTTTAAACGTCTTAATTTTCTCAACCGACTCGTCTGAGGCCAATAGAAAAATATAGTTTTCCGCTAACAGTGTGGCTTGTAACTTCAGCAAATCAGGCATTTCCTCGATACAAGGGCGGCACCAGGTTGCCCAATAGTTCAAAAACACCCGTTTTCCTTTATAATCAGCAAGCTCTATTGGATTGCCCTCCAAATCGGAATAGGAAGATGTTACTGCGGCTTCTTCCGCTCTTATAACCGAATTCTCGGCGTCGCTTTTCTTTTCTTTCGGGCCCTCTTTGCAACTAAAAAGTAGGAGTACTAAAGATATAAGCAGAGGTGTCTTGATTTTCATAGGCTATCGAATATGGCTTCCAGCGTTCATATCTATGGTAGTACCAGTCGCGTGGTCCATCCCTCCGCTGCATAGTAGTGCAATGAGTGGGGACAAATCTTCTGGTCTGGTAAGTTCGTTCAATGCGATTTCATTGAGGATTTTTTCTTCCCCATAGCTTTCAATAAAGGTTTCGGCCATTCGGGTTCTCGTAAACCCTGGGGCAACTATAAATGCTTTTATGTTTTGTTTGCCAAAGGACCGCGCCACACTACGGGCCAAGGAAGTGATCCCTCCTTTTGAAGCAGCGTACCCAAGGTATTCCTGAGTTTCTCCCCTAAAAACCGCCCTGCTTCCGATGTAAATAAAACGCCCGCCACCGTGAGCCATAAAATGGTCCAGTCCCAACTTGGTAAGCAGGCCCACCGAATCTAAATTAATAGCTATGGTTCGTTTCCAGACCTGTAGCCACGCTGCTGTATCCAAGCTAACCGGCTGTTCCAAAAACACGCCGGCGTTTAATACAATGACATCTAGTTGTCCAAAATAGGCCACCACAGTTTCAAAGAGTCGGATTACGTCATGCTCCTCGGATAAATCGGCCTGAAAAGCCTTAGAGCCATTTTCATGTTTTGCCACCAAAGCTTCTGCTGCCCTTTTATTGCTGTTGTAATGAACAGCTACCTTCGCTCCCATTTCCATCATATAATCTGCCACTGCCCTACCAATACCATCGGAAGCGCCCGTTAGGAGTATTGTTTTTCCTTGTAAATCAATTTTAGTCATACCTTATTTTGTTTTTAATCAATCCTAAAATACTTCACTGCTCCTTTATACTCCAGCTTGGTTCAAAATACATATTTCCTTACTTATATATACAGGCGGCGTTATCTGCTTTAACGTAATAGGATTTGTAGTTGGAAGCCGTTTCATCCATACAACCACAAAGATTTAAAAGTGCGATAGACTCAAAATCTATGGGATGTGTCTCCGCTTGTATGGAAATATACCCCTCGGTTAATGGTTTTCCCTGTTGATAAACGCTTTCTTGATACCCTTCTGTATCCCCACCACCAATAGTTGGGTTCTTGAATTCCAGTACCACCTGCCCTTCCATGATATGTTGTACAAGAGAATCGCCAAGTACCAAGGCTTCTACTTCTACCCACCGGTCTCCATGGTAGGTGCCTGAATTTGAATTGATACAATGCGGGGTAAACAAGGTATCTCCCATAACTACATTAGTACCTGGGGTGCAAAGATTAGCCGTATTTCGAGTATTTGTACCATCACCTCCCAAGAGCTGCAGCTCTAAGGAAATGGGAAAATCCTGTTGTAGCCCTAATTTTTTTGGGTCTTGACAGTGAAGCATTAGTCCGTTATTCCGAAATGCCCATCCCGGACCATTTTTCATCTGCTCCCCAACAAATCTATATTTGGCCTTTAACTTGTAGTGCGAGAACTTCTTTTTATAGTAGAGATGTCCAAAATTTCCATTAAATGAATCTGTCTTCGCATAGCGCACACTTAGAAGGCTATCTGCATAGACAAATCTATTCTTATGATTTTCACCAAGTTCATAGCCTGCGAATTTTGGGGTCCAGTCTTCGTAGTTGGCACCATCGAACAGGGCTATCCAATCCTCCTTGTCCGTATCGGCAGGGGTTTCTGCGCAGGACAAAAAACACAACAGTACCAAACCAATCGCTATAAAATGGAAATAACCATAAGTACCAGTGCTTTTTGATATACTCATAAGGTCTTTTTTTTTAAAAGAGAAAGGCAACTATCTTTATACGTGCACTGTATTAGCTGTCTAAAAATACAAAATTGTCCAGAAGTCTTGGGATTCTTAACGAAATCATTTTTTATAAATGCTGGATTACCTTAAATCAAAACGATTGTAGTTCAATTATTTTGTCCCCTTAGGCCCCATAAGTTGGCGTATAAAAAAACCGCCTAATATAGGCGGTTTTTATTATATGAAGCTGTTAGAAGTACTACTTGATTTCCACCAATTCCAACTCAAACGTAAGGTCTTCTCCTGCCAATGGATGATTGGCATCTACTACGATGTCGTTTTCATTTACTTCCGCAATACGTAGTTGTTTCTCAGAGCCATCTTCATTTGAAGCTACAAGTGCCATATCTACTTCTGGAGTCATGTCTTTTGGTAAATGTTCTTTCGGTACCGTCTGGAAAAGCTCCTTTTGCTTTTCGCCATATGCATCTTTCTTGTCAATAAGAATCGTCTTTTTATCGGTAGGAGCCATATCTATAAGCCCTTTTTCAAAACCGGGAATCAAACTTCCTTGTCCCAATTTCACTTCAAGAGGTTCTCTTTGCAAGGAGCTATCAAACACCTGACCATCACTTAATTTACCAGTATAATGTACTAAAACTACATCACCTTCTTTTACTTTACCCATGTTATTGTTTTCTATATTTCACTTTATCGAAATACAAAGGTATTGATCTTCATACAGAAAAACCAAAATCAAGCAGAAACCTTCTATTTTTAAGCCTTTTTTAACGGAAAACAACATAAATGCGCAATAATTTCGAAATTTAGGTGCTATAGCGTTACCACGATTAGGAGATGCGCGGGAGATAAAATGAAATAGCTTATTCTTTTTTATCACTTTCAATAGCTGCAACAGTGCCCACATATCGCATAGTATTGCGTTGATTACTATTGACCGAAACATTGGCGGACGTATTGGGAAACAACGTTATGTTCACCTGATGCCGTTCCATTTTATTGGAAATTTCAAAGGCACCGTCATATCTGTTTTTGGCTTCGTTATACGTTTGACTATATGTTTTTGGTATGCCCTTAAATGTAATCCCTGCATTAGAGGTGAGCCCACCTCCAAACTGACGTTTCCCGTAAAATGGTAGATTGCCGGAGACACTATCTCCATATACTTTTATAAAATTGGGAATTCCGTTCAGTTGCATAGCCCCCGAAGTACTGCCTGGAGGTAAAATTCCCAAATTGGCAACTGAATTAAACGCTTGCGTTGTCATAGGATGCGCAGTATTTGCCCTAAACTGAAATGTCTTTTGTTCAACAAAGCTGGTAAATGCAGCAACGGTTTCTGCGTTCTGGGGCACCTTAGTCGCACTGCTACACCCTAGAAATAATCCAAAGGCAAGTACTATTACAATTCCTTTCTTCATTATCAGTAGTTTATACTTTAATTCTATGCTCAAAGTCATACTTTATTATGCTTTATTTTCTTGTTGGAACCTGCCATCCGTTCCGTTGGGTTAGAATTTGACACCCTGTGTGCTGTATTAAAACATACAGCACTAAGTCTAATTTTTATACGACACTTACGCTGCATATGTTAGGTAAAACCCTATTCATCAATTTCAATCACAAAAACCGTATCCGTGATGACTATTTTTTCAAACGTACCCGCACATATCTCTTTATATAAGATTCACAACAAGCGCTATTTTTTCTTATCTGAAACCTGCATGGTGTCTCTATATTGGTGCTCCATTTTAAAAAGGGTACGCTTTCTATTGGCGGTACTATTTAAGTTGGGTTAAAATTTAAGTATTAAGGGGGCATCTTCTTCCGGTAGCATTCTATATATAGCATCTATTTGCTGCACTTAGGCAAGAGAAGTGGCCAGAAATCCAAGGAAACATCAGACACAAAATAGAAACTTTTTTATTTTGTTATAATACTGTTATACTGTATATTACCATTATTTATCTAACAATATAATTTACCTACTTCTGTAGAGCTAAAAAACTAAAGTATTTTATGAATAACAACTAGGTTATTATGTATGGGGCAGTATGGCTTCATCCAATGCTTTTGCAGTGGAAAGTTGAAAACGTATCTTGTAAAGTCCCTCTTTTACATTCCATATTTTATGCTTTATTCTCGATAGCACCGCTAAATATCCTACTATAGCTACGGTTAATTTCTGCTCCAGCATAGCCTTTGCCTCGTATGGACTGTAGGTGTTGGGCTCATAGGGATAAGAATTTATTTTTCACTGAAGCTGTATCAAATCACGATAGCTTCTATCCATACGATACATAAAGGTGGTACTCTCTGTTGGCATTTGAAGTTGTTTTTTGCTCTTTCCTCTTCCCTTTGTTTATAGCCCACTAAGATTTGCTTACAACTGCGGAGCATAAAGTAAAATCCATTAATTCCTTTCGATTAGGATAAATATCAGGGTATCAGCAACTAAGGGTGATTTCTGAGAATTAATCCTTAAATTCACGTTAAGATGTGTGTTGCATTTCAGTAGAATTTCATACCTTAAACTAAACAAAATAACGCATGAATATCAATTTTGAATATGATGGAGTAAAGGCCAGTAACCGTTTGGAGATTATGGCCGCCGAAAAACTGGATAAATTATTGGATAAGTTTGATTTCGTTGTCCGGGCAGATGTGTTTTTTAAAACCGAAAACACGTCTTCTTCAGATACAGGAATGATTTGTAACATGCGCTTAAGTGCTCCTGGACCGAGACTTTTTGCAGAGTCCAGCACCGCAAGCTTCGAAGCTTCTATAGCGGCAACGGTTAAAGATTTAGACCGTCAATTACAACGCCGTAAGGCTAAAATGAAATCGCATTAGAACCCTGATACATTGCTTACATAGCAATGGAAATCCGCTAATTTTGGCTTACGGTTACTAGCGTAGCAGTAAGCCGAAATTATATGGTTTCGTTTTTCACTTATCCTCTTTAAAAATGAAATATTTGTTTCTGTGCTGTCTCATTATCGCTGTTTCTTGTAGCCTTCATGCCCAGCATACGGGAATACAAAAAGGTGTGGTATCCTTTTCCTTTGTTGAAAAAGACGTTTCCGGTACCCTTTCCGATTTTAGCTCTACTTCGGTTATCGACTGGGATAATTTGGAAAATTCGGTCATCGAAGGCCAAGTAGCTTCCGAAACAATACGTACGGGTAATTTTATTCGTGATTTTTCCCTAAGGAGATCTACTTATTTTGATGTGGAGCACTTCCCATTTATTACTTTTAAGAGTACCAAAATAGAGACTGAAGCGGATAGTATTATCGTATACGGGACACTTAGCCTCAAAGGTATTTCCAAACCGATAATCATACTATTCCAAAAAGAGGGTGATACCCTCACCGGAACCACTACCCTATTTACCAGCGATTTTGATATCACCATTCTTAAAAAGGACAGGGAATCTAACAAGGTCACCGTGTCGTTCGTACTTCAGTTAGTATAAATTTTAAGCTGTCTAAGCATGCTTTCCTTGTATGTTCATCGTGTATCCTATTTTATCTTCGTATTGCTTTTACTTCCGACTTATCGCTTTAAATAGTCCACAGCAATCATTTTCTTTTAAGTCCACAAACTTTGTTTTGTAGTATCCAATTTTAAAAGTGATGTTTAACTTTGCATTATTTAAATTAAGTTGCGATGTGGGTTTGGATTATTTTTATCGCTTGTGTCATTGTCTTTCTTGCTGTAGACCTTAGTGTTTTTAACAAGGAGGATCATGTAATAAAGTCTAAAGAAGCAAGTATATGGACAGGTATATGGGTGACAATCGCATTGGCTTTTAGCGGCGTAATCTATTGGTTATTTTCATCAGGACTAACAGACAACCCAACCGGACTCACCCCTAATGATGCGACCCTAAAATACATTACGGGTTATCTCATCGAACTTTCCCTAAGTATTGACAATGTTTTTGTTATCGCAGTCATTTTCACCTCCTTTAAAATTCCAGCTATATACCAGCACAGAGTACTTTTTTGGGGTATTTTGGGAGCTATCGTATTTAGAGCCCTAATGATTCTTTTTGGAGTCGCCTTAATTAGCAAGTTTGAATGGATTATCTATGTATTCGGTGTTTTCTTGCTATTTACAGCCTTTAAAATGCTAAAAGGCGATGAGAACGCCTTCAACCCTCAAAACTCTTTTGTATTTACACAACTCAAAAAAATCTACCCTATAACCACGACTATTCAAGGACATGATTTTTTTATCCGTAAAATGGGCGTAAAGGCTGCTACTCCGCTATTTGTTGCCTTGGTCGTCATTGAACTTACCGATATTCTTTTTGCACTGGACAGTATCCCAGCTATTTTAGCGATTACCGCCGACCCTTTCATCGTTTTTAGTTCTAATATTTTGGCGATTCTCGGTTTACGGTCCATGTATTTCCTAATTTCAAGAATGTTACAGAAGTTTAGGTATATTAATTACAGCCTTGTGGTTATTCTCGCTTTCGTGGGTGTAAAAATGTTATTGGCACACCATATTAATTTTCCAGAGTGGGTATCCCTATCTGTCATATCTATATCACTGTTAACCGGTGTATTGGCGTCTCTTCTTATTACCGATAAAACGGCAGACGAAACAAGAGAGAGATAATGAACTCCTTTTTTAGCTATTGCTTTGGTTTAATTACGGTGAAAACTATTAATAAGACGCAGGGTACCAAGCGTAATTCTATTCCTCACCCAATTTAGGATTTAAAAAAGAAAGCAAACAACTTCCCTACTGCCCAATTTCCTAGTGGAAAATATAGGGCAAAAAAGAGTGCCATACCCAAAGCGAAAGTTCGTTCACCGAAAAAGACATCTAACAAATTATTAGGATAGGCAAAAGAAGTTCCTAAGGCGTAACCTCCAAACTCTAAGAATCCCATAGCTATTAATCCGTACGCATATTGTGTATGAAAGGGCAAACCGCGTAACAATAGGGAAATAGGAATCATATATAGGATGTAACAGGTGATCACTTGCCACCAAAAGGTAAAACGTGCTATTTCTACCTGGGCACCAAACCAATCCATTCCAAACCCCCAAATGAAGTAGACTGCACAATACAATCCTATCAAACGCTTATCTACTCGTAAACGAGGTAGTGCCCAAGCTATAAAATCACGCATGTATCGTTTATTTTACAGAAAGTTTAGTGTCAATGATGTCCAAGGCATTTTTCACTGTTAGCATTTCATCCATATCCTCGTTCTCCAATCGGATATCAAATGCATCCTCTACATCCAATACGATATCTACCAAACTGGCCGAATTAATATTTAATTCTGTAATAAAGTTACTATTTTGATGAATAGCTGTTATGTTCACATCCTCAGGAAGATATATTTTAATAATACCTTTTAATTTTTCGTAGCGTTCTTCTTTTGTCATAATAATACCTATCCTTTTTAATTATAATTTTTATTTTCTTTTTTTAAACGGGCATAGACTTTTGACTTTTGCGAAATAATTTAATCCAACGGTATTAAAGGCAACAGCAACTATCAGTTTAAAATCTACGCGTGAGCCTATGTGGCTTGCGTCGAAACCCTTACTTGATTACTCAATAGGGCTTTTTTTCGACAGCCGCTGATTATCGTATTCCCTTACTCTCGCCGTAACGCAGCAAAAAAGTAACCTAATCTATATACTGCTTAAAAATAACACATGCATTCACATCACCAAAACCAAAACTTGCTTTTGCAATAACTTTAGGACGATAGGAAATCGTTGTCCGCGGGATTCTGGTTTCGGATATGATAGCAGTTATTTCTGGATGCGCATCCTCACAATTGACATTTCCAAAAACTACACCCTCTTGAAACTGCAAAACCGAAGCTACACATTCAATACTTCCTGCCGCTGCCAAACAATGACCAACCATGCCTTTAAATGAATTGATATAAGGGAAATCTACTCCTTTTCGGCCCAAGGCTGCACTCCAATTCGCCACTTCAAGACTGTCTTTTGCAGTAGCAGTCAAATGTCCATTTATTACATCGATGTCGGTAGCTTCGATTCCTGCATTTTGCACTGCATTGCGAATACAACGCTGTACCGCTATGCTATTGGGTGCCGTCATGGAACCTTCGCCCAATTGTCCCCCGCTATTAATCTCTCCGCCTAAAACCTCGGCATATATTTTTGCACCGCGTTTCTCTGCACTTTCTAGCGATTCTAATACTAGGGCTCCTGCCCCACTGCCTGCAACAAAACCGCTTGCCGATGCACTCATGGGTCTGCTTGCCTCCGTAGGCTTGTCATTATATCCTCTAGGCAAAATTCGCATAGCGTCAAAACCGCCCCAAACATAGGGGCCACTATCGCTGCAGCTTCCCACAAGCATAACTTCCGCCTTTCCGCTAGAAATACGCTCATACCCCATTAAAACACCTTCCGTTCCTGTGGTGCAAGCAGATGAGTTAGTTGATACTTGATTGCCACAGCCTAAATTTCCTCCCAAATAAGCACTGACACCACTTGCCATGGTCTGCAGAACACTCGTACTGCCCAGTCGTCTTACGTTTTGGTCATCGATCATCAAAATGGCTTCCCGGAACTTATCCACCCCCAAAATACCGGTACCAAACAAGATGCCGTAATCCCATGAAGGTTCTGTACTGGTGTTCGGCTTAAGACCCGCATCGGCCCAGGCATCCATACCTGAAATAACCCCATAAACGATACCAGAAGCGTTCAGCCCTCGCAATTGCAAAGGGGTAAAGTAATTATTTAGAATATTATCTTTAACTAATGGATTAGCAGCTATTTGGCATCCAAATTTAAGTCGCTCTAATTCAGATTGAAATCGAATTCCGCTCCTGCCCTGCCTTAGGGCATTGGTGAAGTCGTTTAGTCCTACACCATTGGGAGCACATATACCCAGACCGGTAATTACTACACGTCTATTCATCAGCATTAGTTGTTAACATTCCTGCCAGTATGCCCTTACAGACCATTTCGCCTTTGGCATCGTACATACGGACTTCACACTTTAGTTTTTGGAACCTAAAATAGATTTTCTTAGAAACTACGCGTACTGTTTCATTTGGCAAAACGGGCTTTAGAAACTCCATTTGAGAACTGCTCATCCCTATTTTCATCTTATTCAGGTTTTTTTCACCTTTTAAAAGATAAATACCTAAGCAGACCAAACCTATCTGGGCACAACATTCTGTAAGTAATACCCCCGGCGTAACAGGATATCCCTTAAAATGCCCGGTGTAGCAATCCATGGTAGCGTAAAACGTAAAACGACCCTCCGCCCCTTTATCATCGACGCCTAATAACTCATCTACAAAGAGAAAAGGTTTGGTATAGGGAAGAAATTCTAGTATTTGTTCCTTGTTCATTGTTTCATGTTCTCACCGGAGACTTGACTTTAGTCACCCTCTAATTTTATAACAGTTGTTGTCCGCTATTTTAAGCATCCTCTTGGAAATAAATAAAGTGCCTCAGCCGCATCATTGCTGGGGTTTTGTTTCAATACCTCTTTTACTGCTCTAAGACTACCTAATGGTACTTACCATTCCAACAGCACCCGTTGTGCGGAAAACCCAGGGCCAAAACTCAATACCAAGCCCTGTTCCCCTGCTGAAATATCTTTCTCCATGAATCGCTCTAGTACATATAGCACCGTCGCACTGCTCATGTTCCCATAAAGCTTCAAAACCGCTCTGGTATCATCAATATTCTTTCCTAAACTACCGAATAAGGCTTCTACCGTTTGCACTATTTTTTTTCCTCCTGGATGAAATATAAGATGATCTACTTTTGAAATATCACTTCCGTAGCGCTCTAAAAAAGGATGTACGATATTTTGGAAATGGTCTGCAATTGTTTCCGGTACCGCTGGGTCTAAAATCATTTTTAGACCATGATTGGTAAGGTCAAATCCCATTAAATGGGCCGTATCCTTAAAGTGATACATATTCTCTCCAAGTATTTTAGGTCCTTCTGCCGTTTCTTCTGAGGATAGTAATACACACGCCGCTCCATCACCAAAAATCGCGGCACTGACCATATTTGCCATGGAAAAATCATTCAACTGAAATGTTGCGGTGGGACTCTCTACCGCAACAATGGCTATTCTTTTGTCTGGATTAGACTTCAGAAAATTATGAGCATAAATTAGTCCCGAAACACCGGCTGCACAACCCATTTCTGTTACTGGAAGCCTGACTACATCTTGCCGCAGGCCTAATTCATTAATTAAATAAGCATCCAATGACGGAATCATAATTCCCGTGCAACTTACCGTAATAATGTAATCCAATGATTCTGGAGTCCAGTTCGCTTTCGTAAGGGCATCTTGGAGCACTGTTATCCCTAGTTTTTTACATTCTCGAGCATAAATAGTGTTTTTAGCTTCAAAAGATGTAGCCAAAAACACTTCTTCTGGGTCCATGATGCTATACCGTCTATCTACTGCGGCGCCTTCAAAAATCTTAATGACCTTGCGTTTAAAACGCTCATCCTGATCTTGTAGCCATAACTCCACAAAAGGAAGTATTTCCTTAGTTTCCCTGCAATACTTTGGCAGTGTTTTGGTAACGGCTACTATTCTTGTTGTATTCATATGTTGTTTTGTCGCTTTTTACGCATCACCCATACATATCTAAAGGCCCATTTCCATGAAATACAATGGTCTAGATTGGGTAGGGATTTTTCGAATGTCTGTAATTCCGATTTAGAAAAACCCTTGGTAATTGATATTAATCCGTCTATTCTTGCGGTTTTGGTATGAATAAAAAGGAGACTAAACCCCTTAAAGAGCGTATAGGCCAACCTGCTTCGCTGTAGGTCATTTATAACGATACCCATAGTAGACAAGCGTTCAAACTGGCGAATAAACTTCAATATTCCTTCATTTTTAAAATGATGCATCGTTAGGGTGGTGGTCACAATATCACATTCGAAATTCGAAAAATTCGTTGTTAAAATATCTTTTTCATAATAGCTAATTTCAGGAAAATCAACTGAGGCCTTGCGTGCCAGGACCAGCGCATCTGCACTTAGGTCTACGCCTATCAATTGCACCTTTATTTTTTGCTTTCTAGCCTCCAAAGCCATGTTTCGGAGCATATTTCCATCGGCACAGCCCATGTCTAAAATCGTATATGATTTTTTATAAACCTCTTGTATCAAATTAAATACAGCGTCTACCGTAATTTTGTTTCCTCCTAAAACACGATTTACCCTAGTAATATCATTCAGAACAATTTCTAGCTCACTAATAGGTCCTTCATAGTTATCCATGAGCTCCATCTGCTCACTTCTTCGCGTCCAATCAATCATTATAAGATAGGTTTACCATGGGTTTTTGAAATTACGTAATTTAAGATTCCTTTGGAATGGCCAGCTAGTTTTAAACCCGCATTCATCCACTTATCATCCAAAAGTAGGCGCTGTAATTTTCTCCCGAACCACAACCGATTCTTAAAGAAAGTATTCCATCTTTTGGTGTATTCATGTTCCAACTTGTTGCGGTCTTTGTTAGGGTCGTTTAAAAATACATGTATCGCTTCTGAAGCTAATTTGGCACTATGTATCGCCATAGCCATCCCATTGCCACAAAGCGGATGTATGAGTCCGGCCGTATCTCCGCACATGATAATATGGTTTACTACGGGCGCCTTTTTATCAAAGGAAATTTGGGCAATGGCCAAGGGTTTGTCGAATATAAGTTCGGATTCTTCAAAGAAATCCCTTAGATACGGATTTTTAGAGACCACGGAACGATTAAAAGCATCGATATCCGTATACTTTTTAAACGTATCATAATGTGCTAGATAGCAAAAATTTACAGCTCCATTTTCTGTTTTGGATAGTCCACCATATCCACCTTCAAAATTATGCAGGGCCACTAGATTTTCTGCAAAATTGGGATGTTTATAATGTGCTTTCACGGCCAACCAATCCTGCTTTTTAAAACTAAAGGCTCGTTTCAAGGTTTTATCTAAGCTCGATCGTTTTCCATATGCACCTATTACGATGGTAGCCTGGTAGGTATTGCCCTCGCTATTTACGTTAAAGGCGTTAGCAGCGAACTGGATGTTGCCAACTTTAGCAAATATGAACTCCACCCCTTGGGATTTCGCTTTGTTGTAAAGAAGCTCATCAAAAAGAAACCTACTTATTCCTGTACCCCCTAGCGAAAGGGTCGTTGCTATTTTATTTCCATCTGGGGTGCTAATCTCAAAATCTGTAATAGGAACACCGCCTGCAGCAATAAGATCTACTCCTAAGTGCTCCAGGTATGGTCGCACCTCATTTGACACATACTCTCCGCATACTTTATGATGTGGATATGCATTGGTTTCAAACAGCAATATACGATGTCCAAATCCCGATAAAGCTATAGCCGCTGTAAGCCCTGCTAGCCCACCCCCTACGATAATTACATCCTTCTTTTCCAACAAGTGTAAGGTACGTCTTTCCAAAAAAAAATCCCTGTATAAACAGGGATTTTAATTCAGTATATACAAAGAGTTATTAGTTCCCCGTTTCCTTCATTGCTTCTTGTTTTAACTCTGGGCTTGCAACTATAGCAAGCTCTACTCTTCTATTTTGAGTCTTACCTGCTGGAGTTGTGTTATCTCCAATAGGTTGCGTTTCACCATACCACTTCGTAGTAAGCCTATTGGAACCTATGCCTTTCGTATTAAGGAATGCCACAACAGACTCCGCTCGTTGTTTAGATAAGCTCATATTATAGTCTTCTGCACCACTACTGTCCGTATGACCTTCTACCAAAATATTGGAATTTGGATACTCCATAAATATACTTGCCAATTTATTT